>JAKBCR010000371.1 GCA_021807675.1 Pseudomonadota bacterium | reverse complement strand
GCAGCTCAGAAACCAGGTCGCCGCCTCTGACAGGCTGATATCGACGAAACCGCCCTCTCCACTGCGCGAGCGCTCGAGGAGCGCGCCCTGGATGCCGATCGCGGCGCACAGCCCCCCCGCCTGCAACGCGAGCGGCAGGCCTGGCTGCCAGGAGGGGTCCGAGGACAGTGCGCCCAGGAGTCCCGAATGGGCCAGATAGGACAGGTCGTGTCCGGCATGGTTGGCATTCGGGCCACCCTGACCGAAGCCGGTCAGGGCGCACCAGATGATGCGCGGATTCGCTTCGCGCGCGTGACGGTAGCCGAAACCTCGCTCCTCCATGGAGCCGGGCTTCGCGCTCTCCAGGATCACATCCGCGTGCCTGGCGAGGCGCCGCAGGAGAGCACCGGCCGCGGGATGACGCAGGTCGATGCAGATCGAGCGTTTGCCACGGCTGAGCGCCACCTGCCCGATCACCAGACTCGGCTTGCCCTTTTGGGCCGGCGGCTCGATCCGGATCACCTCCGCCCCGAGATCCGCGAGCACGAGCGCGCAGGCCGCCCCGGGAGGAAAGGCCGTGAAGTCCAGCACGCGCGTGCCGGCGAGAGGCTCGAGAGCGGTCCTCATCTTAGACCGCGAAACTGTAACCGCCGTTGACCGGATAGGTCTGCCCCGTGATCCATGAGGCCGCATCAGAGCACAGAAACAGCGCCATGGCGGCGACATCTTCGGGCTTGCCGTAGCGGCGGATCGTGTATCGCGACAGCTGTGCCTTCGCCTGATCGCTGGCGAGGAACTGGGCCAGCGGCTCCCCGCTCATCGGTGGCTCGAGCGAGGAGAGCGAGATGGCATTGCAGGTGATGCCGAAGCGCCCCGATTCCCTCGCGAGCGAGCGGACGAAGCCGGCCGCGCCGGCTTTGGCGGCACCATAGACGGCAAGACGCGCTTCCCCGATGCGACCCGCATCGGAGACGACGGTGACGATGCGGCCACGCTTCTGCGCGGCCATCTCGGGCAAGGCGACATGACAACAGTTCATGACGCCCTGCAGGTTGGTACGGATGTAGCGGTCCCAATCGGAGGGCGCCGTCTCCCAGAAAAAGGGCGAGTAGCCCATCTTCTCCGTCGGCCCGGCGTTACCCGCATTGTTGACGAGGAGTGTGACGGGCCCGAGCTCCGCCCGCGCCTTCTCGAAGGCCCCCCGGACCGAGGAATGATCTCCCACGTCGGCCTGGACCGCGAAGGCCCGAGCCCCGAGCGAGCGGATCTCCTGCGCCACCGCCGCGGCGCGCTCCATCACGAAATCGTTCACGGCGACACCGGCGTTGTGTCGCGCGAGCGCGAGCGCGATGGCACGCCCCGCGCCCTGCCCCGCGCCGGTGACGAACGCGATTTGACCACCCAGATCGAGCGGATCCGCGCCAATCATGTCGCTCTCCCACATCGCCAGCAACAAGCGGTGTCCGCCGGGATTCGCTCCTTCATCGGCCCCCCACCTGCGCCCAGCGCTCGTCGGTCATCCAGACATACTCGAGGTAGTGTCCCAGAAGATCGCGAGCGTCGAGATAGAGGTAGCGCAACGCATCGCTTCCCCCCTCGATGACCACGGGCCAGGATTGGCGCTCGACCCTCGCACGGAAATCCTCCCAGTCATTCACACGCATACACGTGTGGTGAAAGACGAGGGAATCATCGGCCGGAAGTGCGCTGCGATAAAGGGCATCGAGGCCCGACACCGGCTCGATGAGCTCGTACTGCAGATCCTCTACCCAGATGAATGCGAGCTTGCTGGTCAGCTTTCCGAGGCCGGCTGGAGTCTTGACGTCGGTCGTCACTTCGAACTGCAGCAGCTTGCGAATATCGCCCCGGGTCTTGAACTTCGACAGAGCGCCTGCGATGTTGCGCGTCACATAGGCGTTCTGGAAATGTCTGCCTTCGATCACGAGTGCTCCTACCGAGTATCTTTCAGTTTAGCCACGCCGTCAGACCCGAGGCAGCTGTGACTTCCCGATCGCGACGCCATGGCTCGATTCGGATATCCGACCGTCCGAATAGGAGTCAGCGCCCTACTGGCGCCATAATAACAAGCACGTATCATGATCCACAAAGGCGCATTATCGCAATATCCAATACTTGTGCTTTCACTACATGCACGTAATTATTGAGAGGCGTCCAAGCCATGCCGCAGCCACCTCGGGCTGACCCCGCACGTGAAGCAGCCGTCGCGGCATGATCGATGAATTCGCCCGCGGCGATATCAGGCGGCCCCGCATCAGGGGCCACGCGGCTTCCCAGAAGCAGGAGGTTCCCCAATGAGTGAAAGCACCTACGAAAAAGGATTCGAGCTTTTCGCCGAGATCTATGGCGATGACATCGCCGCGCGCGCGCGGAAACAGGCGGAGGCCGGAACCGATTTCGGGTCCCAACAATCCCGCTGGACCCTGGAGTTCACCTTCGGCTCGGTTTGGGCGCGCGAAGCACTCGACCGCAAGCTGCGCAGCTGTGTTGTGCTCGGCATGCTGATCGCCCAGCGCCAGCACGAGGAGATCAAGTACCACACCAGAATGGGCGTCAGGAATGGCCTGTCCCGTGCAGAGCTCGAGGAAATCCTCTACACGGCCTTTCCCTATGTCGGCTTTCCCGCCGCGCAAACCGCCAAGAAGGCGATGCTGGAGGCCTTTGCCGAGATGCAGGCGGAACCGCCGAGGCAGGGCGGCTGAGCCGCCCTGCCCATCTCGTTCGAGCCCGCCGGGCACTGCGTGGCGTGGCCCGACCGCGCAACTTCGACCCACGCGACCTCGGCGCCCGGCCCACGGCCGCTACCGGACCGCGATGCCGATCGCCTTGGTCTCGAGATACTCCTCGATTCCCTCCAGGCCCCACTCGCGGCCAACACCGCTTCGCTTGTAGCCCCCGAAAGGCAGATCTCCCGCGATGCATAGCCCCCCGTTGACCGAGACCGAACCGGTACGCAGCCGGCGCGCCACCCTCATGGCACGCTGCGGGTCACCCGAGCTGACCATGGCCGAGAGACCATAGTCGCTGTCGTTGGCGATGCGGATCGCATCCTCGTCGTCCTCGAACGGAATCACGACGAGCACCGGTCCGAAGATCTCTTCCTGTGCGATGCGCATGTCGTTGCGCACATCGACAAAGCACGTCGGCTCGACGAAGAAGCCGCCGCCCTTGTCGGTGCGGGTCCGGCCACCCGCGAGCAGCCTCGCGCCCTCACGCTTGCCGAGCTCGATATAGCCCATGACCCGATCGAGCTGTCGCCTGGAGATGACCGGGCCCATGACCTGGGTAGGATCATCGAAATCGCCCCAGCGCGTTGCGAAGCCCGCGTAGGCCTTCTCGAGCGCGCCGACGGCTTCCGCATAGCGCCGCTTGTGTTCTACCAG
>JAKBCR010000102.1 GCA_021807675.1 Pseudomonadota bacterium | reverse complement strand
ACAGCACGCTATCAGCACAGATTTGGTGTCTTGCCAAGGGTGTTATTCGCTTAATTTAGGGCGAATGCAGGATAGGCAAGCGGCTGCTGTTGTTAAACAATTTGGCCGTGAACGCCGATCAATTCATCGCCGCTCGGGTCTCGTCGGAAACGAAAGCGCGATTGCGCGCGCTCGCCGAGCAGCAGCATTTGACCGAGTCCGGTCTGCTCAAACACATTGTCGAGTTGATGTTCCAGGCCGGCAGTCCGCCGGACGAATCGCCGGCGGCTAGGGCTGATCAACCGGCACCGCGAGGGACTCGCCTCACGATCCGGCTGCGGCCCGACGATCGACTGTTGCTTCGTGAGCGGGCCGCCGCCCGCGGCATGGCGCCGGCGACCTATGTCTCGGTGTTGACGCGGGCCCATCTGAGGTCCCTCGCGCCGATCCCCAAGGAAGAGCTGCTTGCTCTCAAGCGAGTCACCGCCGGGCTCGGGGTAGTCGGCCGCAACCTCAACCAGATCGCTCGCGCGGGGAATCGTGCCGAGCCCGTGAATGGTCCGAGCCGATCCGATCTCACCGGGATGCTAAGAATCTGCGAAGCCCTCCGGGATCACGTAAGGGCACTACTGACCGCGAATCTGCGGTCCTGGGAGCAGGGCTATGCCGAGAAACCTTAACGAGCCCGGTTTCGATCTATTCAGCCACGCCCGACAGGGCCCCGGTCGCCAGGTCCGGTTGTCCCCGGCCGAAATCGCCCAGGTCGCCCGGACTGTGGGCCGCAGCCCCGAAGTCATGGTCAAAGTCCTGTCCCGCGGCGCGACTGATCTCGCCGCAGTCCGCAAGCACGTCGATTACATCGACCGCAAAGGCCAGCTTGACCTTGAGACTGACGATGGACAAAAAGTCCGAAGTCGGGATGCGGCGGAGGACCTCCTAACCGACTGGGACCTCGAGATCGACGAACATCGCCGAACCATGGGTCTTGGACCGACGTCGGGCAAGTTGCCGCGGTTGATCCACAAGTTGGTGTTCTCGATGCCTCCCGGAACTCCACCGGAAAAGGTCTTCGGGGCGGTGCGCAATTTCTGTCGAGAGGAATTCGCGTTGAAGCACCGGTACGCAATGGTTTTGCACACCGACGAGCCGCATCCGCACGTCCACGTCATCCTCAAAGCCGTGAGCGAGGAGGGAATCCGACTCAATATCCGCAAGGAAACGCTGCGAGACTGGCGGCAGGAGTTCGCCCGACACCTGCGAGCGCTTGGGATAGAAGCGAACGCGACACCGCGGGCGGTACGCGGCGACGTCCGCACGCCGAAGCTGGATGGGATTTACCGTGCACAAATGCGGGGCGACTCTTGGCACATGCGCGAGCGAGTTGAATCGGCGGCCGCGGCATTGACCCGAGGCGATCGGATCGCCGAGCATGGCAAAGGCAAACTCATGGAGACCCGCCGGCGGGTCGGTCATGCTTGGCTCGCAATCGGTGACGCCATGAGCGCGAGCGGCCACGCGGCGTTTGCCGGCGAGATCCGGCAGTTTGTGGCGCAAATGGCACCACCGAGGACGGAGCGCGAGCAGATAATCGATCAACTGCATCGGCATCAGGAGAAGATTCTATCGCCGGAGATGCAGATATCGAAATGACGACTGAGATTCGCCGTGCTCGAACGCGGCCTCTTGGCAATAATACTCGGCAATTGGGCCAATTCGTCATAGCGGCGCCGGTCGTAGTGGGTCAGTATGAGTTCTTGTAGACGATCGTTATCATGTGACCTCCATTTACCCAAGAGGTTACTTGTCAGGGGCTACTTTGGCGCATATGAACGTGATTTGCGCCTCTCCGCACCCGCCATGTAGAGCGCATTCTTGCGACGTGTTCGAGACGAGTTTGACGACTTTTCCTTGGGACGCGCAGAAGGTATTCGCCTCACCAATAGCCTGATTTAGTGCACCGGATTGTCCGCTGAACGGAACGCGCGCCGAGACCATCCAAGTGCCCTTTGTTGTTCGCACCGGCGCGGTGGTAGCACATCCAGCGAGTGCCAAAAGCGTGCTGATCAGCATTACCTTTTTCATCAAGCGTTTCTCCCTTGCGATACTTTGTTTATACCGTGTTGTTCAGAAACCCACCCAATCAGTCCGCCTCAGACACGTCCGCCGACCTGCTCACCCCACGCCTCCCTTGGTCCGCTTCGTAGCCACATCCAAGGGTTCAGAACAGACTTCGTGTTGTGAGTCGACTTCCACATTTTCGGACAGGTTCCCATGCAGACGGATGTCGTCCGTGGAAAGTGCGCCGCGATCGTGGGTCATATGGTTGGTGTCCGCGAGTGGCTGCTTCCGGATGGGACTGGAGCTCAATGAAGAGATGTTCTGTCATCTTAGGGATTCCAACTGCGCGACTTTGAACCGCTGGTATCGACTTTCCAATGCCACTCGGTCGGGCTTCTGGTCATCGCGCGAAGGCAGGACGATTGCCTGATGATGAAGCCCTTGGAGTCCGTGTTTCAGCATGGGTCCGTCGGTCTCTTCCAAGAGATCGCGCCGGATTTCGACGACATAGTCCGGTCGGATCGCCAGGAAGTGCTTGTCGAAGGCGGCGTGATGGAGCTTGCAGAGGGATATGCCGTTGCTGGTCACGGGCTCGCCTTCGGGGTCGCTGTCCGGAATGATGTGCGCTGCGTCGAGCAGCATGCCGTGCTTCAACCGGCAGAGCGCGCACTGCTCGCGATAGGCATGCAGAACTCGCTCGCGAAAGGCCTGCTGATGAATGCGCTGGCGGGCGAGACGGGTAATGTAGCCGCGACGGATTTCGGAGTCGGACTGTACGGATGACTCGGCTGGTAGGGTCTCCAGCTGCCGGAGCGCCAACGCATCGTCGACGGCGACCGTGAAGGTGAGCATATGGTCATCCGCACCGACGATGAACACCGGCCACGCCGGCACGTACGTTCCCTTTGCGATCCCGTACAAATAGACGAGGGGCTTGCGCTGTTGCATGCAGGTGCGCAACCCGACGTTGTCCCGATGCTGTGGATCAGTGCCCCGGTAGCGATAGCTCAGTAACCCGTCTGGCCGGACGGAATCGGTGTAGGGGCCGCCGGCCACCGTCGTGATCGACAGCGGCAGCTCGAGACACTTCGGCTTAAAGATTCCCTGCGGTCCGATCAGCCGGATTTGCTCACCCTGAAACTCGAATCCCTTGGCCAGGAGAGTCCGGTCCAGGGAGTCGCCGCGAACGCTGGTCTGTTCGTCGAGCCACGCGAAGGCCGCCTGCCTGATCGACCGGTCGTCCATGGTTCAGGCCGCACTCCCGGCCCATTCCCCGGACAGCACCTCGGCCTGCTCCAGCACGAGCTGCGTCGCCTTCTCCTGCTTGTCGGGCGGATAGCCATACTTGCGCAGGATGCGTTTGACGATCACGCGCAGCTGGGCCCGAACGTTTTCCCGCAGCGTCCAATCGATCGTGACATTCTTCTTGACCGTGGCGACGAGCTCGCGGGCAATCCCGGCGAGGGTGGGCTCGCCCAGCACCTTGACGGCGCTGTCGTTGACCTCGAGGGCGTCGTAGAACGCGAGTTCGTCCTCGCTGAGGCGCAGCGCCTCGCCGCGGGCGTTGGCCGCGCGCATGTCCTTGGCGAGCTGAATCAGCTCCTCGATGACCTTGGCGGTCTCGATCGCCCGGTTCTGGTAGCGGCGGAGCGATGCCTCCAGCAAGTCGGCGAAGGACCGCCCTTGCACCACGTTGCGCTTCGCGCGGTTCTTGATTTCCCCGCGAAGGAGCTTTTGCAGCAGCTCGACCGCGAGGTTACGCTGGGGCATGCCGCGCACTTCGGCGAGGAATTCGTCCGATAGGATGCTGATGTCGGGCTTCTTGAGACCGGCCGCCGCGAAGATGTCGATGACGCCGTCGCTGGTCACCGCCCGGGAAATGATCTGGCGGATGGCATGCTCCAGCTCTTCGTCGGTCTTGTTCTCGCCGGCCAGATTCTTGGCGAGAACCGCTCGCACCGCCTGGAAGAATCCGACGTCATCGCGGATTCGCAACGCTTCTTCATGAGGTACCGCCAGGGCAAGCGCCTGTGAGAGTTCGGTGACGGCGCGCAGCAGGCGGTTCTTGCCATCATCCAGCCGGAGGATGTGCTCCTGTGCACCCGGAAGGACAGAGAGCCGCTCTGGCGCCGTCCCCGTCAACCATTTGCCCCAGTCGAATCCATGGAACAGACCGCGGCAGACTTCGTACTTCTCGAGCATCAGGGCGACCGCTTCGGCCTGATCGAGTGCCGTTTCGCCCTTGCCGCCGGCTCCCGTGTAGGTAGCGAGCGCCTGCTTCAATTCATCGGCTAAGCCCAAGTAGTCCACCACGAGGCCGCCGGGCTTGTCCTTGAACACGCGGTTCACGCGGGCGATCGCTTGCATCAGTCCGTGGCCGCGCATCGGCTTGTCGACGTACAGCGTGTGCAGACTCGGGGCGTCGAAGCCGGTGAGCCACATGTCGCGCACGATCACGATCCGGAATGGGTCCCGAGCGTCGCGGAACCGCTCCGCCAGCGTTTCGCGACGCTTTTTGTTGCGGATGTGCGGCTGCCAATCGAGCGAGTCCGAGGCCGAGCCGGTCATCACCACCTTGAGCGTACCCTGGTCATCCCCGTCACCGTGCCAGGCGGGACGCAGCTTGATGAGTTCGCGATAGAGCTCAACAGCAATGCGCCGGCTCATGACCACCACCATGGCCTTGCCGTCCATCGTGGCGAGCCGAGTCTCGAAATGCTCCACCAGGTCGCGGGCGATGAGCTGGATGCGGTTCTCCGAACCGACCACCGCTTCGAGCTGCGCCCAGCGGCTCTTGAGCTTCTCCTTGCGGTCGACTTCCTCCCCCTCGGTGACCTCCTCGAACTTAGGGTCGATCTTCGGACGTTCGGAGTCCTTCAGCTGGAGCTTGGCAAGGCGGCTCTCGTAGTAGATAGGCACCGTCGCACCGTCGAAGACGGCGCGCTGGATGTCGTAGACGCTGATGTAATCGCCGAAGACCGCGCGCGTGTTGGCATCGGTCTTCTCGATCGGCGTGCCGGTGAAGCCAACGAATGAGGCGTGCGGCAGGGCGTCGCGCATGTGTCGCGCGAAGCCGTCAATGAAGTCGTACTGGCTGCGATGCGCCTCGTCGGCGATCACGACGATATTGCGACGATCCGACAGCACCGGATGCCGATCGCCTCGTTCCTCGGGGAAGAACTTCTGAATGGTCGTGAACACCACGCCGCCGGAGGCGACGGCGAGCTTTGCGCGCAGGTCGGCGCGGTCGACCGCCTGCATCGGGGGCTGGCGCAACAGGTCACGGCAACGCGCAAAGGTACCGAACAGCTGATCATCGAGGTCGTTTCGGTCCGTCAGCACGACGATCGTCGGGTTGGCCATCGTCGGGTGCAGGATCACGCGTCCCGCGTAGAAAGCCATCGTCAGGCTCTTCCCGGAGCCTTGCGTGTGCCAGATGACGCCGACGCGCCGGTCGCCGGGCAGCCCGCCCGCCCGCTCACCCGGCTCGTACCGGCCGGGCGTATCCGCCACCTGATCCGCCCCCGCCCATTGCGCTGCGCGCAGGGTCTCCTCCACCGCCGCGTTCACGGCATGGAACTGGTGGTACCCCGCCATCTTCTTGACGAGCGTGCCGGCGCCGCCGGCCGCAGCCGAATCCTCAAATACGATGAAGTGGCGCAGCAGGTTGAGGAAGCGCTGCCGCTCGAACACTCCTTCGAGCATCACCTGCAGCTCCGACTGATGCGGAGGAGCGTCTTCGCGACCGGTGATTGTGCGCCAGGGCTTGAACCACTCTTTGCCGGCACCGAGCGAGCCGATGCGCGCCTGCACCCCATCGGAGGCGAGCAGTACGGCGTTGGTTGCGAACAGCGCCGGCACTTGCGCCTGGTAGGTCTGCAGCTGCTGGAACGCGGACCACACGGTCGCGTTCTCGTCGGCGGGGTTCTTGAGCTCGATCACCGCCAGGGGCAAGCCATTGACGAATAGCACGACGTCCGGGCGGCGCGTGTGCTGGCCTTCGGATACGGTGAACTGGTTGACGGCGAGCCAGTCGTTGCTGGCGGGCGCGTCGAAGTCGATGACCCGGACCTGCGTCCCGGCGACGGCGCCGTCCTTGCGGCGGTACTCGACGGTGACGCCCTCGACCAGCATCCGATGCACCGCGCGATTTCGTTCGACGAGCGATGGCGCATCCGCTCGGGTGAGCTTGCGGAAGGCGTCTTTGATGGCGTCGGGAGGGAGGTCAGGATTCAGGCGCGCGAGCGCCTGCCGCAGTCGCCCCTCAAATAGAACGTCGCGGTAGTTCGGATCGCTGCGCTCCGCGCCCGCCTCGCCGGTGGCGATGTCCGGGCCGTGCAGCACCGCGTAGCCTAGCGTGTCGAGCCAGGCGAGGGCGGCGCCTTCGACGACGGATTCGGTGAATGCCCGATTCACCGTTACCTGCTTCCGGAACTGGCCGCTACGAGCCGCAACGGAACCGGGTCGCAATGGATATCGCGGGCCGTAATCGTCGGGCCTATCCGACTCCAACCCTCCAGTTCAATCACGACGGTTCGCTGTTCTGACGATCCCGGTCGAAGCTTACGAGCCAGAAGCTGTCCGAACCGCGAATCGTGTGTGGAGACGAAGAGTTGCCGTTGGTCCTTCGTTCGACGAAGGAGATCAATCAGACCCAGCAGGTTGATGTCATCCAAGCTCTGAAGCGGGTCATCAAGAATCGCCGCATCGAGTGGCGGCCTTGATACGCCCAGGTTGAGCGAAAGAAAGGTGCAGACGGCGAGGGCGTTCATCTGGGAACTGGAAAGAACCGTCTTTGGAGAGTCGCTCTGAACCTGCGAAAGCGGATCACTGACAACCGTCGCAAGCAGCCCGCGTCCACGCGAAACAGACGCAAGAAAACGGACCGCGCGGAAAGCTGGATGGACATCGATGCGGCTATAGATGTCACTGAGAAGAGGCTCTATTGCCTTCACACGTTCAGTGACAAAGCGCGACGCAGCCTCCCTCAGCGCCTCAATTACGCGCTGCGCTTCCTCTCCTGTCGCCGCACGCTTCCCAAGCTCCATATCCTCTCGCTGAAGCTTCAGGCGCGTCGTCTCGACCTCTCGCTGTAGTTCCTGAATGACCTCTTGGTCGCCAACCTGAGAGAGGCAAAGTGCAAATGCCTCGCCAGTTCTTTGCGCTGTGGCCAACTCGTCGATACGTAAAGTCGTAGCCTTTGCTACAGCCACAACAGCGGGCAGTCGCTCAGATCGGGATGTGACTTCGACCCCGAGCTCCTGCAGGCGCTTGTCGATGGAGAGCTCAGAGGCCTCAATATCCCGAATCAGCTGCTCCGCCGTTCGAAGATCGAGTTCCGCCGCTGAGAGTCCCTTCTCTTCAGCGGCAAGGGCTTCCAATAGCCGCGGCAACATGTCCGGCGGTGAAGTAGCAGTACTGGGTGTCCCTTCGCCCGCGGCAATTAACACCAGTCGCTGCCGCGTCGCATCGACGTTGTAATCCTGGTCGCACACCGGACATTTCTCGCCGAGATGCTTGAGTGCAAGCGTTGCCAGTGCCTGCAACTGCTGCGATGTCTCCTTCAGCTCAGCTTGAAGGCGACGAACCTCGACCACGCGCGCCTGTTCAGCCGAGAATTTTGCCCGCGCAGCCTGAACTTGCTGTTGCGCCTCAGCTACTTTGCCGCGCAATGACGTCAGATCGGGAAAGATCCTGGCCGCAATGCCGCTGATCTCCTGCGCAAGCGCGTCGAGAAGAGGCCGTCTCCGCTCGGCCGCGCGACGCGCTGCGTCGGCCTGCACGATGGCGCTGTCAATAGCGCTGGTCGCGCCCCGAGAAGCTATGGGCACCGCGCTGACTTTAAGCCCCATTGCCTGCAGCCGCGCCCACCACTCGGACCACGCAGCTTCGTCGAGACCGGCTTCCGCCGAAGTCGGTCTGGCTCTTAGCTCCGCGAGGCGTGATTCCATCGTCGACAGTCGGCCACGAAGCGGCTCGAGTTCCGCAGCTCGGCTATTCGTGGCTAGGCTCCATGCTTTCTTTGCTCGCTCCAGTTCGCCTTGCAGATCGGTCACCCTTCCGGCACCAACAAGTTCGCTCACGGCGCCAAAGCGCTCTTGCGCCGTGACAGAGTCAATGAATTCGCGCACGAGATCCTGTTGCAGGTACACGCTGCGAGTTAGGGCTGTCGCAAGGGCTTCCGCAGGATTCGCGGCGGTCGCCGCCTCCTTCCATATTTGCTGGATTAACCGCCCCTCTGCTTCTGGACCACGCAAGACTCCTTCGGTAGTCTCAACGGAGACAGTAGTTCGCGTCCCATCAAAGACCCGCGTGACCGTCAACGCCAAAGAGCCATCTGCTCGCCCAAGGCGCAGTGTAACGCGGGTTTGCCCTGTCTCAGAAAACTTGCACGCCAATGGTGCGTCATCTGGGCCGAGCCGTGGAATCCGGCCGGCAATTCCCCAAAGCACTGCGTCAAAGAGAGATGTCTTTCCGTTGCCGTTTGCGCCGACCACGATGACAGCGTCAGCATCCAGATCGAATGTCTGCTTCGTCGCGAAGCCGCGAAACCCGGCCAGTTCTAGAGACAGCAGTCTCATTGAGCCTCCTGCGTTCGATGAAGAGCCTCCATCAACGGTTCCTGCTCAATGAAGGACTTCACGAGCACTTTCGTCGTTGCCTGGCTGATGCCCTGTTCCGCCAACAACCCCGGAAGTAAGTCAAGCGCCGTACCTTGCCCGATGGAGCCTTGCGGATCGCGAAGAGGCAAGAGTGATCGCAACAGCCGTTCAACGTCGCCCGGTGTGCGAAGGTCTTCCCCAGTGGCAACCAACTTCCGAAGGCGCGTCGTGTCGGAGCGAATATCTTCGATGTTAGCGTCGCTCGCTGGAGCGATTGCCGTCGTCAGGAGCACTAGGTAACCGTCCCAGGCTTTGTTCTCAGTCATTCCCACATGACGTGAGATCACATCGACGAGTGCTCCTTGCAGGTCTGCCCACGACTGAAGCAACTCGGCAGTTGTCTTAAATACGGCGATGCCGACCACGCTGTACTTGTCCTCGAACAGTCGAGTCGACGTCGTGTTCCATTCCGGAAAGCCCTCTCGGATGGGTTGATATCCCCCGCCTTCCAGAACACTTGTAGATGCGGCAATGAAATCCGTCGTGGTCATCATGGAGCCACCTGCTGACACTTCGTTGAGTCTTGCCGGAGAGAATCGACATGAAATATCGGCAATGCCGTTGCGCCAAAGACGATGCTATCGGACGCGTCGCCAAGGAGCACATCCGCAGGAGGCGTGATCGGCATGGTGCCGCTGTTGTGCGTCCCGGCGACGATTGCACCGCCTAGAGGAATTGCTCTGTCTCGAAGTCGCCTTCGTCGTTGCGTCAGGGTGGCTTCGATTGCCACCTGACCGCGTGTCCCTCGACCGGAAGCGAACACGTGGGTTGCGACCGTTCGATCGCCGCGCCGAAATTCGACAACACCGTCCTCACATAGCACGGCTTTCGCGCCGGTGACTCGAGCGATCAACGCGGCCGCGAGAAGCAGGTCAGCGATAAGTTCGCGCGCTAACCGCTCCTCGGCCATGTATTCCTTCTCATGAAGTAGCCAATTCGCTCGCAGGCGGCCTACGTTCAGAAGCCCGATGTTCTGGAGTCGGTCCAGGAGAGTGGTCAAGTCTTCCGGTTGCAGTCGTTCTCGCTGAACCATTGCCTCCGCTGCTGCCTTGAGTTGACTAGCGTGTTCTACGACGAGTCGCTGCGACAACTCTCGCATGAACTCACACCATGGCTTTCGGACAAAGGCATCAGGGGCGAGCTTCAATGCCTTGAAGAACTCCGACTGTTCCGGATCACCCGGATCAACCTGATAGGCCTTGCTCCCGTATGGGATCGCTTCGCGAATCAACGTGGCGCTTTGAAGAAGTACGTTGGCCGGGCTACCCAAGCCTGCAAAAACGACGACAGGCGTCGGGAGAACCATGGCAGCCACGACCTGCTCCCACTTGCCTTTCCACTCTGTACCGAGCGCCGCTGTTCGCAGGACCCAGGTCTCGGGATCGGCTGCATTGGCGTTCCGGTGTAGGTAGTAGAGATTCAACGTTTTCTTGTTCGGCAGGTCATCAGGGCCGTCGATGACTCCGACAACGTCTCCAACACCGAGTTGCGCAATCGCGGTGGAGAGCGCGAGATCGAAGTTCAACGTGACTACCGACGCGATCGCCCCCTCTCGCAGCAGTGCGGCCGTGAGCAGGTGGCCGTAATTGGGTGACGCTGCCTTCAACTCGTAGTGTTGACTGAGTTGCTCCACGAGGAGGCGCTGCTCGCCCGTCTTGGCGAAGACGGCGTCGGCGAGACAAGACAGGTTCGATGGAAGCGTGCAATCTCCTACTTCCAGGACGCCATTCGCAACGAGCCGGTCGTGGCACTGTTGCGAACATGTCTCCGCAAGCGGGATCAAGGTCGGCGCTTCAAACGAACATCCTGCTCCGACTATGAGCGTGATTTTGCCACCCCCTGGAGCGGAAACAGCCTGGAGCAGTTCAGGGGGCAGAGTCATTGCGTCCTCGCGGTCGCACGCCCGGGCGGCACTCTGGTTCGCAGCTCGCCTGAAATTAGCCTGGGCAGCAATGCGTCGCGCAGGACTGCCAGCGTGCGAGCCTCGACGGTCCGACGCCAAGTGCTCTCGACGATAGGAGAGAAGATGACATCCAGTGCCGTCAGTAATGCGGGCGAGGGAATTGCCAGCTTCGCATCCGACAGATGATGCCGCTGGATGTGGCCCATCGTGGTTGCCTTTCCGGCCGCGATGTGTCGGAAGTCTTCGAGGTGGTAATGGATGCCGAGAAAGCAAAGCCACTTCGGGTACTCGTCCGACGTGACTTTGAACAAGTGCTGGTTCAGCGCACCGGGTCCTGCCGCCCACAGCACGCACTCCAGCGAGCCTGACCATGAGAACAAAATATCGCCGTTCTGAACGACGTAGGCCGGTTCGAGATCAGCGCTTGCACGGTCTGCCCCTTCGATAGTTCCTGCGCGTAGTTGGGCGATCTTGATGACCGGGAGAGATCGCTCACCGATGGGCGGGTATTTTTGAAGTGCAAGGCCATTCAAGAAGCGAGCCATCTCATCGAGAGGTTTCACCTCCCACCCCCTCGGAATCTCCCCCAACTCCGAATCCTCAAACGAATCGGGAAACAGATCCGCAAAATGCTTGGGCAGCCCTGGGTCGCGGCCGTCGGCCTTAGCTCGAACGGGGTCGAAGTCCACGAACCAAGACTTGAAGAGCGCCCGCGCCATCGCCTCCAGCGTCTCGTTCATCCGACGGTTCAGCTCGATCTTGTCGTCCAGGGTGCCGAGGATGTGCGCGATGGCGCGTTGCTCCTCCCTCGATGGGAGATCGAATCGAAATGCCTCAATTCGTGAAGGCGCTGTATGCAGAATCTTGGTACCGCTAGCTGAGGTCACGAGCTCGCGATTGAACTCCTGCCAGCGGAACAGCCAGTAAAGAAAGTCGGGCGCGACCATCGCGCCGCGTCGAGTAACCACCTTGCCAAGGCGCTGGTTGTGCAAGTAAATGCGACCATCATTCGGCACTCTCGCGGGAACTCCGAGAATCTCTCCCCCCGCGGTTTGGCACGTCATGATTAGGAGCATGTCGCCCGGTGTTAGTTCGTATTCCTTGGGATAGCTGCTCCGGTACTCCTTGACGGCCGTCTCCGCAAACCGAAACCCGCCCGTGTAGCGAAAGTTACCGACACTTACAACGATGGGTAGACCTGTGCGGCAGTCCTCATGGAAAAACTCGCTCTTGAACGGCCAACCGTGCTTGATCTCCACAAGATCGCCAAGCCTTGACGGTGTCCATCCGCTAACCGCCATACCCAAGCTCCTTTAGGTTGGCTGCAATCGCAGCATCCAGCCTCGCAGCCTCCGCCTGCTGCTCGCGCAGTGTCGCGGTGAGGCGCTTCATCTTCTCCTCGAACGGCTCGCCGTCGTCCTCGGCCGCCTCGGCGCCAACATAGCGTCCGGGCGTCAGCACGTGGCCGTGCTTCCGGATCTCCTCGAGCTTCGCAGCCTTGCAGAAGCCAGGCACATCGGCGTATTCGCCCGCGTCCTTGTCGCCGCGCCAGGCGTGGTAGGTACCGGCGATCTTCGCTATATCGGCATCCGTCAGCTCGCGGTGCACGCGGTCGGCCATGGTGCCGAGCTTGCGCGCATCGATGAACAGCGTCTCGCCGCGCCGGTCGCGGAAGCGACCGTTCTTCTTGTTACGGGCGAGGAACCATAGACAGACCGGGATCTGCGTCGAGTAGAAGAGCTGGCCCGGCAGCGCCACCATGCAGTCCACGAGATCGGCCTCGATGATGGCCTTGCGGATCTCGCCCTCGCCAGACTGATTTGACGACATCGATCCGTTGGCGAGCACGAAGCCGGCGAGCCCGGTGGGCGCCAGGTGGTGGAGGAAGTGCTGCACCCAGGCGTAGTTGGCATTGCTCGCCGGCGGCGTGCCGTAGACCCAGCGTTGGTCGTCCTTCAGCAGCTCGCCGCGCCAGTCGCTGTCGTTGAACGGCGGGTTGGCGAGCACGTAGTCGGCCTTGAGGTCGGGATGCTTGTCGGCGTGGAAGGTGTCGCCGTGCGCGATCTGCGCGTCGATGCCGCGGATGGCGAGGTTCATCTTGGCCAGGCGCCAGGTGGTGTAGTTCGACTCCTGGCCGTAGATGGAGATGTCGCCGATCTTGCCGGCGTGCGCCTCGATGAACTTCTCGCTCTGCACGAACATGCCGCCCGAGCCGCAGCACGGGTCATAGACGCGACCTTTGTAGGGCGCGAGCATCTCGACCAGTACACGCACGACGTGTGAGGGCGTATAGAACTGGCCGCCGCTCTTGCCCTCGGCGCTCGCGAACCGTGACAGGAAATATTCGTACACCCGGCCGAGCGTGTCCTTCGAGCGATCGGCGGCAGAGCCGAGGGCGATGTCGCTGACCAGGTTGATGATCTGGCCCAGGCGCTGCTTGTCGAGGCCGGCACGGCCGAAGTCCTTCGGGAGTACGCCCTTCAGCGAGGGGTTGTCGCGCTCGATTGCGGCCATCGCGTCATCCACCAGCGTGCCGATGGTGGGCTGTGGTGCGTTGGCCTTCAGGTGCTGCCAGCGGGCTTCCTTCGGCACCCAGAAGATGCTGGCGGCACGGTATTCGTCGCGGTCCTCTGGATCTGCCCCTTCAGGCTTCTGGGCGTCGAGTTCGGCGTGCTTGGCCTCGAACGCGTCCGAGATGTACTTCAGGAAGATGAGGCCGAGGACGACGTGCTTGTACTCGGCCGCGTCCATGTTGTTGCGCAGGGCGTCGGCCGCGGCCCAGAGCTTGGCCTCGAAGCCGAGGTTGGCGGTGGTGTCGTTCTTGATCTTCGTTGTTCGTGCCATGGAATTTCACTTCGATCGCGTAGGCCCACCGGATGGGCGCCTTGGTCGTACGCCGCCTCGCTTGCGCCGCGCGCTCTTTTCACCGCCGATCAGTTGAAGCAGCTGGCGTGTGGTCAGCATTCGGGTCTTACCGAACTCGCCGAGCGAAAGAAGGTCATGCTTGTCGCCGGTGACGAGAGCATCGGCATCGCCCGCCTGCGCCATCGCTAACAGAAAGTTATCGGCCGGATCCCGGGATCGATCGACGGAGGGGAGCTTGGTTACGGTCACCGCAAGTCGTCGCAGTTCGTTGAGCATCGCGCCGGCCGAAGCGGGTTCGATGAAAGGTTTGAGTCGCGGGTAGCGCGTGACGCGCCGGAACTCCTCGAACTGCTCGTCACAGCTGATCAACACAAAACGCTTCTCGCGCCAGGCCCGATAGAGCCGGTCGGGCAATCCTCCGGGAGTGATCAATGCGCTGCAGAGGATGTTGGTGTCGAGAACCACCCTCATCGGCGCGCCGTGGCAAAGCGCTCCGCACGCACCGACTGCAGGGCCTCATTGATCGCGGCTTCGATCTGCGCCGCCGGCGCTTTGGCATTGCGGGACTTCGTCTGTGCCACGGTCTGATCGAGCACGCGCCAGCGCACCGCCTCCTCGACGAACTTCGCGAGATCGCCCTTCTTCATGCCGCGTTGCGCGAGGAACGTGCGCACCGCCACGTCGGTATCCTTCGATACCCTTACAGTCCACCGCACCGGTTCATCCATACTTCATATCCTTTTGCGTCTAGACGTCAAAGCGTCATTGTAGGCTTTTTCCGCGGGGCCGACATCCAGCGCGAGATCGGTGATATTGAGCGAGCCGAGCCGATGCGCTTCGTAGCGCAGCCATCGCGCAATGACGGAGGGCGCAGACCGAACGTAGCGAAAACGTAGCGTTTGGTGCGTTTTGGTGCGCTTTTATGCCACTTTTCAGCGAGGGCGGGCCTGTTAAGTGGTTGATAAATAAAGACCTGCAATTTCACTTTCGCGACTTCGAACCAGGTGGTCGGGGGTTCGAATCCCTCCGGGCGCGCCAAATCAATGACTTACGCGCAGATTTCGGTCGAAATGTTGTCCAATATGAATATTGGTGGTAAGGACTCCGGCATCCCCGTTCTTCCGCCTTTGAACTGAGCGGCCGATGCTCTGTCCTGCGGCGAGTGGCCGCATGGCGAGGGCGAGCGATGAACGAGCAGAAGCAAGCGGAGCTGACGCTGGGAGAGCGGCGGTACCTGGAGCGGGCGCGAGAGGCGCAG
>JAKBCR010000370.1 GCA_021807675.1 Pseudomonadota bacterium | reverse complement strand
CTGCCCCCTCAGGCGCCGAAGTCCCTCCGCCTGCCGCCAGACGGCCTCATCACCCGCGAGGTCCGCGGAATTTCCCGTGGCCGGCAGTGCCGGCGGCGGCCCCAGCAACTGCGCCGCGAGCGACTGCGCAGGATGCGGCTCCTGAGGGCCAACGATCGGCCGCTGAAACGGCCCGAGCGGCGGCAAGGGCGCACTCTCCGCCGCCTTCACCTGGACCGCCTGCCGTGCCGTCAGGGCGGCCCGCTTCTGCTCTCGGAAGACGTGCGCGTAGTACCAACTGAGCACGCCGACCCCGAGAGCCGTCATCAGCCCTGCGGCAAGCAAATTACTGACCCGCGACTGAAGCGAGCGTGCTCGGTGAACGCTGGCCGGACCCCGCTCCCCGGGAATGCTCTCTAGGACATTTGCGGGTTCCGGTGATCCGTCCACCGCCGAAACGGAACCAGTTTCGTCAGCGTCCAAGCGCGTATCAGCATCGCTCCGACGTGAACCGAACAGTCTCATGACACCCGGTCCTTTCGGACGCTTCCAGCGTCAACCTGCCCCCGGGTGACCTGCAAGCCCCAATCACAGATCGAGCGCACCGGGCTGCAATCCGATCCCGCAGTCGCATGCCGTGTCTCGAGATTTCCGCGGGACGAATGCCCGTGAAATCCGTCAACGTCTCCCTCACACGCTCGCGCCTCAGATACAGCTAGACACAGAAGCTGCATCGCCCCTCCGGGAGGGCACGTCGGATTGACGATCGAATTGGGGCCCCACATGTCTGATCACCGCTCGTGTCTACGTCGAACACATGGGACCACGGGTAGGCACGCACCACCACGCGCGTTGATGGGGACTTTGCGGAGAAATTGGGAGCCAATCCGAAGGAAATAGGCCGGATTTCACCCAGAAATGCACGATAACGGAAGACGATTAGGGCCTCGCGCCACTCAAAGCCCGCGCCGCCAACAGCGGCTATCCTTCCCCTTGCTTGCGGACCGTCCACACCGGAATACCCCTAAGCGGCTCGGTTGAAACTAAAGCCTCACCCGGTTCGATTTTCGTCGGCTTCGACACATCTCCGAGTCGGACCTAATCGAAATCCAAAATCTGACCTGCAGTCTGAGCCATCGAATGGTCGCCGCAGAAAAGGGGATTTCCATCAGTTAAATCGTGTCGTTATAATGCGCGCGACAGGGACTAACAAGATCGCCTGTGTATGAGCCTCGTCTCGTACGCGACAACAGGCGTCAAAGAATTCATGCGACTTGCTGCACGAAAACGCTTGGCGAACTCGTAAGCGCGCTTCAACAACAGGGGGCGGCGTCCCGGGCAAACGCAGAATCGACGGACGTAACGCGAGTCTCGTTCGCAGACAGCGCTTGGGAGATCTGGGCATGAATGAACTGATCTTAGACAGCGGTCTCAATGCCCGCGCAACGGGCAGAGACCTTCGACGCCAATCACGGCGGCATCTCAAGTGCCTCGTTCTCCGATCGCTCCTGTCTATTGCATGCCTGTTACCGACGCAGCTCACTTGGGCCACCAGTCAACCCACCACAGACGTGGAATCGGTGCTCGCTCAAACGGGCGAATTCCTGCGATCGAATTGCGCACTCGCAGCCACGAGAACCAATGCCGGGAGCCCGCTCGCTCCGGACTCTTTCATGTCCAGCTGGCAGGCTGTAGGCAGTCGCGCTTCCTGGCCCACTTCCAGTGCATGGGGTCTCGAGTTCCGCAAGACCCTCTGTCCGCACTTTGCACTCAGCTTGGCATACCTGAACGACGGCCATTTCCCAGGTCATCATCGCGATGGGGTCAGCGCAGAAGCGTGGGTACCGTTCACCATTGCCCATCAGGTGACCCTGAGCTTCGGCGCCGGCCCATTCTATTACTTCGACACCGAAAACGCCGCAAATGCCAGCGGCTATGCTGACGTGCACGGCTGGGCCTGGCTCTTCAGCGCTGATCTCAGAGTTCCATTGTGGCTGGGTCATCCGTACCATCCTGGGTGGTTCACCGACATCCGCTTCGACTGGTCTGCGCCCGCAAAGGACATCGAGACGCACTCGATTGCCTGGACGATCGGTTATCAGATGTATTCGGACTTCTCACTTCCCCAACAGACACAGGATACCGTCGAGGGATTTGCCCCAGATGAAGTGGTCACATATGCCGGCAAGACTGTGGTCAACAGCTTCCACTCTCAGCATTCGCTCGCGGAAGCAATTGAATACCGACGTGCACTCGGTTCCCCATTCTTTCGCGGCTCCGTCGCATTCGTAAATGAGGGCGATGCGCAGCTCATCCGGCGCCGCGGGGTCATTTACGAGCTCTGGCTGGAGCCGAGCTTCTGGAATGGGAACGCCTCCATTGGCGTAGGCTGGGGCGGCTATACGGCGATCGACAAGTATCGTCGCTCGCCAGGTCGCCACGTTTCCTACGTCGTGTCCGTCACTCTCAGCGCGCGGCCATTCACTTTGATCCCCTGTTTAACGAACTCCCCCGTCGCGGAGCGCACAGACTTTCGTGTCACGTGGCACCGCATCATCACCGATTACAACCGGGATACAGACATTCTCCTATTTGGTCTTGGATACCGCTTCTGACTGGACAGCAGGACAATGCGCACCGTGGTTTCGGCACCCGTTCTCGAGGTGACCAACCGGCTGCTCAGATGCCGGGACGATGCATCACATAAAACTGTCACTACAACGCGTCGCCCTGGGCGCGCTGAGGGACACGACTCCCGTCTTGCCTCGAATTTTCAATAATCAATTCCCGCACTTGCGCACCCCACACCAAACTGAAGGAGACCGGGAATGAACACTCTGGTGGCTCGATTGCGGAACCTCATCAGCCGGGACAACGCGTTCGAGATCGACATACGACGCACTTATTTCCGGCTTCGCATGGCGGCTGGCCTGCTCGGCGCGTTGCTCCCGATCGTCCTCGTAGGATGGGGGCTGATCCACGGCATAGCGTGGACCACAATGACCTCTTTAAGTAGCTTTTATTGGTTGTCCCTCCTGCCCCCCTCGGTCCCGATTCCCTACTGCGCACCTGGTTCGTTTCCTCGCTCATAGCAGTAGGCTGCTGCCTCATCATCTACGACGGCTATGGGCCCCTCGAAGACTGGCTGCTCAACTTCGCTGGCATCGCCGCGATCGCCGTAGCGCTCAATCCCATGCCATGGCCTCCCTTTCACGCCGATCCTCTTCACGTGCATTGTAAGCGTCCGGGCAACACACCTGCCTTCTGAGGCGGCGAGATAGGAGCATACGTGTCCACCCAATTTGGAGTGGACACGTGAACACTACGGTCATTGAGCGGCGCCGCCGGCGCCGACACACCGCTGAGTTCAAAGCTGAAGCCGTGGCGGCCTGCCGCCAGCCGGGAGTATCGATTGCGGCGGTGGCG
>JAKBCR010000369.1 GCA_021807675.1 Pseudomonadota bacterium | reverse complement strand
GCCATTGCCACGAACCTGAAGGAGCTCGGGTATGGCGATTGACGCGGGTCGAGCGATAGTTGGCGATTACGTCACTCTTGTTCGAGGCACGACGTATAAGGGCCAGCTCGTCGGAGAACCGGGCCCGGCGCTGCTGGGGCTTGGGTCAATCGAGCCGGGCGGTGGATTCCGGGTTGGCAATTACAAGACATACGGCGGGGAGTGTCCCGAAGAGTTGATGCTGTTTCCGGGTGACATATACGCGTCGCTCAAAGGTGCCACCAAAGACGGAAAAATGATCGGGTCTGCAGCGCGCGTTCCACCGTCCGTGCCAACCGGGCGCCTCACCCAGGACACCGTGAAACTCGTGTTTCGAACCCCTGATCCGCAAGATGCGACCTATCTTTACTGGGTCCTTCGCACCCCGCAGTACAGGGACTACTGTGCTGGGCACGCGATGGGCAGCGCCGTCGTCGCCCTGAGCCGCCGCGATTTCCTATCCTACCCAGTCCCGCCTCCATCGGCGGAGCGGCGACAGGTCGTCGTTCTGCTTGACGCAATTGAAGAGAAGATCGAGCTGAACCGGAAAATGAGCGAGACGCTTGAGGCGATGGCGCGAGCGCTGTTCAAGTCTTGGTTCGTGGACTTCGATCCAGTGCGGGCGAAGATGGAAGGACGGGATCCGGGGCTGCCGAAGGAGATTGCGGATCTGTTTCCGAGCCGGATGGTGGAGTCGGAGTTGGGGGAGATTCCGGAGGGGTGGGGGGTAGCGGCCATTGGCGAGCACATGGCGAACTTTGACTCCAGGCGCGTTCCTGTATCGGGAGCTGAACGTGCGAAACGTCCGGGTCCTTACCCCTATCACGGTGCTGCCGGTGTAATGGATCACGTGGACGAATACCTGTTCGACGGAATCCATCTGCTTGTCGGCGAAGACGGGTCGGTGGTGCAGAACACAGGGATGGCCGTGACGCAATATGTATGGGGCAAGATCTGGGTGAACAATCACGCTCACGTTCTACAGGGCGCAGGAGCAGTGAGCACTGAGCAGCTCTACCTGTACTTCCACTTTGAGCCCGTCGCACCGTATGTGACTGGTGCAGTTCAACCAAAGTTGTCGCAGGGCAGAATGAATGTGATGCCTTTTGTGTATGGCGGGGACGCCGTTTGTCGAGCCTTCGGCCGGACGGTCAAGCCGTGGTTCGAGCGCCTTCGCGCCGCCGCCGATGAGGTGAGGACGCTGTCAGAATTGCGCGACGCCCTCTTGCCGAAACTCATTTCCGGCGAACTGCGGCTGAAAGACGCGGAAAAAATTGCCGAGCGCGCTGCGTGAATCGCGTACCAGTCAATCCGGAACTGCTGAGCTGGGCGCGCGAGCGAGCCGGGCTGGATTCTCTGGCGCTGACGAACCGATTCCCTAAATTGCCAGACTGGGAGAATCGGAGGCAATTGCCGACACTGCGGCAGCTCGAAGAGTTCGCCCGCACCGTGCATGTACCGATCGGGTTCCTATTCTTGCCGGCGCCTCCGAATGAGGTACTTCCAATTCCGGATTTCCGCACCCTGCCGGGACGTACCATCACTCGGCCGAGCCCGAACCTCCTTGACACCATCTACCTGTGCCAGCAACGACAGGACTGGTATATCGAGTTCTCCCGCGTGCACGGGCTGCCGCGCGTGGACTTCATCGGCACGGCTAGCACTGATAACGAGCCGGTGACTGTAGCGGCGGCAATGCGCGCTGCACTCGCCCTGTCGGCGGCCGATCGGGAACACCTGCCAACCTGGACCGACGCTTTGCGCCAGCTCATCGGCAAGGCAGAAGAGGCCGGAGTGCTAATTATGGCCAGCTCCGTCGTCGGCAGCAACAGCCATCGAAAGCTCGACGTAGAGGAGTTTCGCGGCTTTGCGTTGGCTGACGATCTGGCGCCGGTGATCTTCATCAATGCCGCAGACAGCAAGGCCGCGCAGATGTTCACCCTTGTCCACGAGCTGGCACATCTGTGGCTTGGCGCGAGCGGCATCTCCGACCCCTCTGCAGGGTATGTCCCAGACCAAGCGATCGAACGGTGGTGCAATGCTGTAGCGGCCGAGGTACTCGTTCCGCAGGCCGAGTTGCAAGGACGATATCGGGCGCATGTACCTGTAGCGGAAGAGATCCAGCATTTGGCGCGCGTTTTCAAGGTAAGCACGCTGGTGGCGCTGCGTCGATTGTTCGATGCGGGCTTCATCGACCGGCGCACTTTGTGGCAGAGCTATCGCGACGAACTTGCGCGTATCAGAGCACTCGATCGCGGCGAGAGCGGTGGTGGGAACTTCTATCGCACACTCGGCGCACGTACCGGCAAGCGTTTCGCACGCGCGGTGCTGTCGAGCACCCTGGAAGGGCAGACTCTCTTCCAGGACGCCTTCAGAATGCTGGGTGTCCGTAAGACATCCACGTTCTACGAAGCCGCCCGCGAACTGGGTGTTATGCTGTGACGTACCTGCTCGACGCCAATGTGTTCATCCAGGCCAAGAATCTTCACTACGGTCTAGATTTCTGTCCGGCGTTCTGGGATTGGCTCATCGAGAAGAACGCTGCATCTCTTGTCTGCAGCATCGACAAGGTCGCCGATGAGATTGCAGCCGGTGCGGACGAGTTGACGACTTGGGCGCAAGCGCGTGGGACCGGTTTGTTTCGAAGGACGGATACGCGCGTTGCGGCGCATTTCGCGCAGGTGAGCACTTGGGTTACCGCCCAGCAATACCACCCCGCGGCGATCAGCACCTTCATGCAAGTCGCCGATTTCTATCTTATTGCGCACGCACTGGCAGACGGCTATGTCGTGGTGACGCACGAGACACCCGCAAACTCCGTCAAGCGCATCAAGATCCCCAACGTGTGCATCGGTCTTGATGTGCGGTTCGTGACGCCTTACGAGATGCTCCGCCGCGAGCGTGCGCGCTTCGTGCTGGGACCGGGAGTCGCTGCGTGAGCGCTCCTTTTACCGAATCCATCGTCGAAGAAGCTGCTCTCGACTGGCTCGCGAGCATCGACTGGGCGGTGGCCAATGGGGCGCATATTGCCCCCGGAGAGCCTGGCGCCGAGCGCGATGACTACGCGCAGGTCGTGCTTGCCGGCAAACTCAATGATGCGCTTGTCCGTCTCAATTCGACTCTACCGGCCGACGCCATCGACGACGCCTTCCGCAGGCTCACCCGCCCCGAGGGGATAGATCTCCTACCCCGTAACCGCGCGTTGCATCGGCTTTTGGTCGACGGTGTGACGGTGGAGTACCGAGACAAGGACGGTACAGTCCGTGGCGCCCAGGCGCGGGTGATCGACTTCGAGGACCCGAAGAAAAACGACTGGCTCGCGGTCAATCAGTTCACCGTCAGCGAGAACAAACACACTCGGCGGCCCGATGTGGTGCTGTTCGTCAATG
>JAKBCR010000368.1 GCA_021807675.1 Pseudomonadota bacterium | reverse complement strand
TTGCATTGTTCGTCCAGGTTCTCATGCTATGCCTCGCACACAAAGTTTTGGACACTCTCGGTCTTCCGGTCACCGGCTTGGCCCTTCCCGAACTTGCGCCTCCCGATGATGTTTGCGAAGCCCCTCGGCAACCATCTCCCGATCCGTCCTGGGCAGCGGCATCTGGCCGATGAACTGCTTGACCTCCTTCTCGAGCTCCCTCTGTCCCTGAGCCGCCAGGGCCTGACTGACCTCGCTCCATCCCTGCTTCACATCTTTTCGCGTTTTGATCAGAGTCTCCTTGCCAAGCTCAGCTCGGAGCCTTCCCCTGAGAAGAGCCCGGCCGACTTCGTCAGCTCGTGCGCGGGTTCGCGAGGATTCTCCGCGCCGCTCGGCTCGGTATATTCCATCGAGCTTAGGTGCTCGATTCTCGCCCCGCACCGCCCGTTCCGTCGCATTCGCCGGTACTCCCAGTTCCCGCAGATGTCGCGCGAATTCCCGCCTCCACCCGCGCAGGGTGGCCTTTCTGATGTGCAGCCGCTCCCCCTGCTCGCTCACCGCTTTGACCACCATGTGCACGTGCGGATGCGGCTCGTCGGTGTGCAGCACCATGGCGTACCGATGTTTGAGCGCGAGTTCCTCACGCGCGAAGTTCTTCGCCGCCTCGAGCACCTTCTGTGGGGGAGTCCCGGGCGGCATTGAGAACATCAATTTGTGCACGAGCTTGGTCGAGTGCCGTCCGCGTCCATCGAGATCTGAACGTTGCCGGCGCTCTTGAAGGTCGAGATTCCAGTCCTCGGTCAGGCTCTTCGGTACGCCGGGACCGGTGAGCCGCTCACCGTCGTCGGTCTCGATGGCAAGCTCCCGCTCATCCCGGTCGCGCAGGTAGTCGAGGTGCCCGTGCACCGCCTTGAGATCCTGGCTGCCCCGGCTCAGCACTTTGACCATGACTTCCGGCGTGCGCCGGACGGTCCGGGTGATCCGCTCGATCTCCGCCGGCGACAGTCGGTCACGCCGTCCGGGGCCCCTACGCGCGTAGGCAGCAATATCGAGCAGCGGCTCGCTGGCAAGGTTAATGGGCCGTCTCGGCATACCCCTGGTCCCAGCTCTTGTAATTGGCCGCGAGCAGCGCCTTCACGTGATCGCGCAAGGCGCCGCACACCCGCAACATGGCCTGGACGTCGTCCCGCCGTGGCGTCACGGTCTGGCCGCGGTTCAGCGCCCGTGCCGTCTGGTTCAGGTTCCGACCGACGGCGGTGAGCTCCGCCACTACGCGATCCAGCGCGTGTCGTTCTTCATTCAGGAGCGGGGCAATCCCCCGCAGGTGCGACCGCAACAGCGCGGCGACATACGTGGCCGGCGGCACGCAACGCGCCGCCGCACGCTCCTTCAACAGCAACCGATCGTTCGGATCCAACCGCACGTACAGTCGGATGTCGCGATTGGGTCTTGGCTTCTGGTCGAGCTGTGCAATTTCGCCGACCGTAGAGGTGCGCAGTACGACCTCGAGAAGCGCCCGCACGAGCGCGGATTCGGTCTTCTGTTCGCGCTCGGCGAGGGCCCGTAGGAGCGATTTCATCTCCGGCGTGACGCGAGCAGCGATGAAGGGAGGCGCGGCCATCGCGGGAGAGTGTTAAACAAGAGCCGCCGTCAGGCTATCCTGCATTGCTACCGTCTTTGCCCAGAAATCTCACACATTCCACGCGTCCTGTCGGTGTTCCAGGTTTCCTGGACTGGGACCCAGGTTTCGTGGACTGGTGCCAAAATGAGCGGACTCGGTCCACGAAACCTGGAACCACATCGCATCCAAGGCCCTGATTTCCCGACACGAAAGCCGCAGGGCGCCGCAGCACCACGGACCCGGCCGGCTTGCAGGTCAGTCCACGAAACCTGGGCACATGCGGCGCCAGTCCACGAAACTTGGAACACGCCGTCGGATTGCAACTCGCTGAATCACCGGAAGACCGTCCGTGTCGCCAGTCTGCGAAACCTGGAACATCGACAGTTCTCAAACCTCCGTCCACCGCTGCTTCTGCCCCCGAGAGCCGCCCGCGGCTCCTCATCCCTCAGTCCCCTCTCCCGCTCCTCCGCCCAGCGCCCCCAACCGCCTCCCCCGAGCGGCCACAGGAGAACGGGGGGAGAGCACCGCAGCACCCTCCCCCCGCCGCTCAGTCGAGCGCTACGCCGCACGCGTCACGGCCAGATCCCAGAGCGCTGAGTTCAGCCTCAACCCCTCCCGAATCGCCGTAATGCGCCGCATGCGGGTCAATCGGTTCCGCACCGTCCATCTGCGCACGCCACCCTGGAGCAGCGCCTCCTGGACCGTATTGAGCGTATGCCAGAGATCATCCCCGACATCTTCCGGTCGGCGGGGTCGCAGCAGATCGGCAGGCGCCACGGCCCCGGGCCGGTCGTTCGGGAACCGCAGCGCCCGCGCTTCCCTGGCAAACGCCAGCCGCTGCGGCTCATCCAAGACCGTCCGTTCCAGGCGCTCGACCTGTGTGGCGAGAGCGCCAAAGCGCTCACTCATCGCGAGCGCCCCGCGCACCACTTCGTCCACCACATTTCCCCGGTGCAGGATCCGCCACGCCGGCATCACCCCGACCGAGACCACGAGCCCATTGGTACACACCGCTCGGTAGAGCCCCGCCCGAAGCTGGTAGGCGCTCGTACCGTCGTGCGAATTCAGCAGCAACAGCTCGGGCACGGCCTCCTTGAGCGCAACCGTCTCGAGGCGCCGGCGCAGCCGAATCAGGTGCCGCGCATGCAGAGGACTGGCGGTGCGGGTGCGGGCCTGACGTGCCTCGACGGGGAAGAACCCGGCCTGTGCGAGCGCATCCAGCACCCGCTCGGTCGGCACAAACGTGTAGGCTGCACTCAATCGCTCATGGGCGCTGGGCGCAAAGACCGCTGGCGCATGATGCTGCAGCACCTCGGGGCTCAACCTCTGGACGAAGGCGCTGCCGTAGGCGGACTGGGAAGTCTCGAGCGTCCTTGGAAGTGTGTTCATGGTCGTCTCCAGTGCATCGGTGACTCGGGGCGGGATTGCCCGTCGGCCGGGCCGCCGCGTCGCAGCGCAGCCGTCCAGGCCGCCGGCGGTCCTCCGCAGGCGCTCGCGAGCGCGGGTCCCTCCCGCGCGAGGCCTTGACGGCGAGAACGACGTGGCACCCTCGGACGACCCGGCAAGCCCGCCCTCACCTCTCGCGACACCCCCTCCAGTTCGACTCCAATGCCCACACGAAAAGAGGCCCGAGCGCCTCCCTGCGCCCGGGCCTGAATCACCCCACGGAGCTTCAATCCGCCGCGGCAAGAATGGCCCGCGCCTCGGCGTGATCAGCAGCAAAGTCGAGAAGCCACCCGTAGTGGTTCCCGAACGACTCCGTCCGGAACCGAAACGACAGATGGCTGTAGGCGAAGAGACAGGCCGTGATCCC
>JAKBCR010000367.1 GCA_021807675.1 Pseudomonadota bacterium | reverse complement strand
TCGACCCGCTCAACACGGCGGGGTCATTGGTCCTGAACCTTAACCCGAACGCGATGGACTTCCTCAAGACCACAGGCAACGTCTCCGTCGAGGGCCAGGTCTATCACCGGTCCCGCGTGGTGGTGAAGCTGAACGAGGAACCGATCTATCTAGGCTATACCGTTTCATCTTTCGGCTACGTCGGCCGGTCGGTCTATCAGCGCACGCTTTACCCGCTGCGCTCGTTCATCGAAACGATGGTCACGGACGCGATGGTCGCGCGCAAAGCCGGCCTGATCGTCGCGAAGATGAAGGCGCCCGGCGCCATCGTGAACCAGATGCAACAGGTGCTGGCCGGTATTAAGCGGTCGCTGTTGAAAGAGGCCAAGACCGACAACGTGATCGGGATCACGCCGGAAGAGTCGATCGAGACCTTGGACCTGCAGAACGTCAACCAGGCGATGGCCGAAAGCCGAAAGAACATCCTCAACAACATTGCCGCCGGCGCTGGTATGCCCGCGATCATTGTGAATGAGGAAACGTTCGCGGAAGGCTTTGGCGAGGGCACCGAAGACGCCAAGGCGGTTGCTCGCTACATCGATCGCTTTCGTGAGGAAATGCGGCCGGCATACGACTATTTCGACCAGATCGTGCAATATCGTGCGTGGAATGAGGAATTCTACAAGACGATCCAGGCCGAATTTCCCGAGGAATACGGAGGCCGGTCGTATAACGATGCGTTCTATGAATGGGTCGAAAGTTTCGAGGCAAAGTGGCCGTCGCTGCTAACTGAACCGGATTCGGAAAAGGCAAAAGGGGAAGACGTTCGCCTCAAAGCGGTCATCGCCATGGTTGAAGTTCTGTTGCCGCAGATGGACCCAGACAACAAGGGGCGGCTGATCGAATGGGCGGCTGATAATTTCAACGCGCTTTCGATGCTGTTCAGTTCGCCGTTGGCGTTGGATATCGAGGCCCTGGCCGCCTACGAGCCGCCGCAGGCAGCTGTTGAACCGACTGCCGGTAAGCCATTCGCCGCGCAAGATAGCGCGACCGTCGCGGACCTTGTGAAGCTAGCGCGGAGGCGTAAATGACCAATTTTCTGGGGCGCCCACCCCTGCGCGCTCCCGCAAAGAATGCCTTTCGCCCGTGCGCCACGTGCGCCGGCATGGGCTTTCTACAGCGTGGGGACTTTGCTAACCGGGCGTTTGTGCAGTGCAAGGCGTGCGAGGGGCTGGGTCAGGTGTACTTGGAGCCGGTCGGAGGAAATTCGCATGGGGGTTGATCTTTCGAAGCTCGATCGTATTCTGGACAAGGTCGCAATTCTGGACGCTCGGATTGATAATGTGTCGATGAGAAGAGCAGACGCGGAATTCAGCGAGTCAGATCATCCGCGCGATGATTACGGGAGGTTTTCTTCTGTTGGGTTGCATCCACCGCAAAAATCAGCACCGGAAGATTTTCATAAAGTCTTCCGTGCAGCATATTCGGCGGCGGAGAAGATTGAGGCGTCTGGGTTGAAGTTGACCAGGGCAAATATGAGCGCGATATCGCCATCGACATACCTGACGTTTACCAAGCCAGACCAGAACGATTTCAAAATATCGAAAAAAGGGCGGGGGATTTACGTTCGTGAACATGGGAGCTTTCCTTCAATGGGAAATTTCAATGTCCGCGTCTCGAATCACCGCAGTTATGGCGGCGGGACGGATGTCCATAAAAGTATAAGGGTGGAAAAGGGCGCCCCAGACATAGCTAGCGCAGAAAAGGCGGCTCAAAAACTTCTGGAACTAGAGACCGCTTATCCGTCCTCTGGTCTTTAGTCTATCTATGGCACCCAATGATATCGGCGTTTATCCGCAGGGGAACAGCTTCTACCGCACCATCACCCTGGCCGTCGCCGATCTGACTGAGCATGGTTTCGACAGCGCCGAACGGGTGCAGTTCTGGATTCAGCAGATCCGCTCCGCCGCATATGCCTCCATGACCCCCGCGCACGTTCTGGAAGCACAACTGGCGGCGACGTTCCGTGGCATCTACCAGCGCCAGATCGAGCGGGGCGGCATCCTCAAGTATCACCCGGGCGTGGCGCGGTTCACGCTGGAGAAGGTCAAGCCCCGGTTGCGGGCCGAACTGGACCGGCGGTTGATGGCGAGCCGGGAGTTGATAAAACTGAACCGGGCGGCGGCGATCGAAAAGACGACTCAGCGGTTCAGTGGCTGGGCGACGTCGATCCCCGCTGGCGGCACTGACGCAGCGGACAAGGTTGAGGTCAAGACCACCGTTCGCAAGGCGCTGGCGCAACTGCCTTTTGAAGAACGCCGCGTTGCCGTGGATCAGGGGCATAAGTTCGTTGCCAACCTGAACAACATCATCGCGGTTGACGGAGGTGCCATCGCTGCGGAGTGGCATTCGCATTGGCGGCAGGCCAACTACAATTTCCGCCGCGATCACAAGGACCGCGATGGGCATATCTACATCGTCCGCGATAATTGGGCGATGGCTCGCGGACTCATGAAGTCGGACGGCCACCGATACACGGATGAAATCACTGCGCCTGGTGAGGAAGTTTTTTGTCGGTGTTCGTATCGCTATCTCTATTCGCTGCGCTCTCTGCCCGTTGGCCTTGTGACGGAGAAGGGGCGCGCGGAACTGGAACGGGTGAGGGTGGCGGCTTAGTCGCTAGGCCGGGCTTAACCACAAGGATGCCATTGCAATGACCGACACAGGCATCCCGCCCGAATCCCTGGACGAACTCGGCATAGCCCGCGCCATGGCGGCCGGGGACATGACCAGCCCGCAGAAATACGCGAACGTCTGGCTCTGGTGCATCCGCATTTCAGGATCGGGACTGTCTTACCGATCCGCGCACGATGAATACGTCTGGCGGGACGCCTCGCTTTATATCAACGACGACATGATCGCGCGGGCGAATGGCCTGCCGGTCCTGTGGGTGCATCCCGAAAAGTCCGTGCTGGATAGCAAGGAATTCGGTGAACGCATCATCGGCACCGTGTTCCTGCCCTATGTGCAAGGCCAGGAATTGTGGGGCGTTGCCAAAATCTACGACGAAGACGCCGTGCGTGAGATGACGGAGAAGCAATTCTCCACATCGCCCGGCGTTGCCTTCGCAGACCCGTCCGTCAACGAGACGATTCAAACAACGGACGGGACCAAACTCCTAATAGAAGGAAAACCTTCCTTACTCGACCACATCGCAGTTTGCGATTTGGGTGTCTGGGATAAGGGCGGACCTCCGATCGGAGTGCAGAATGATTTGCTTAATGTCGAAAATGGAAAGGCCGACAGTATGAACGAAGCGGAACAGGCTGCGGCCGATAAGGCACGCAAGGACGCCGAAGACAAGGCCAAGGCAGACGCCGACGCCGGGCAGAAGTTGGACAAGTTGCTGACCCACCTGGACAGCATCACCAATCGCCTAGACGC
>JAKBCR010000101.1 GCA_021807675.1 Pseudomonadota bacterium | reverse complement strand
GCACGTGCAGCGAGCAGTGATGGTCCCCCATCACGAACTCGTTACTGGTGAGCGCATCGAGCGCCGCCTCCAGCGCCTCCGCCTGCGAGATCGCGAAATCCCCGGCGTTGGCCATCCGGTTCATCTGGCGCTGCAGCAGCGACTGGCCGGCCGCCTTGGTCAGAAACACGAACGATTGGGTCAGCACGAAGGGAAATGGCGCCGAGAGCAGCGCGTCGAACATCCCCACCGGCGTCGGGGTCGGGTATTCCTTGATGCCGAGCATCGCCCCCACCCGCGTCGCACTCGGGAGCCGGTATTCCATCGCTTCGAACCCGAACAGGAGCCGCGCGCTCGCGAGCACCTCGTTCACCGGCGCTTGCGGCAGGGGCACCGCCATCCGCTCCCCCGAGACCAGCAGGCTCAAGAATTCGAGCAGACGCGAGTACACCCGCCCGTCTCGGCGATCTAGCCCCAACGGCTCCGGGTCATACCGATCGAGCGAGGCCACGAGCGTTTGCGAGAGCTTCTCGCACGCATCGAGCGCATCGCGGAGCTCCAGCTGCACTTCCTCCGGACGCGTGCGCTCGAGCCAGCGCGACACGAGACCTGTCGCCACACCGGCCGCCGGCCGGTACACCAGGGCGAGATACAGCTCATTCACCATGAGCGTCTCGCCCGAGAGATGCCGGAGGTACTTGGACTCGAGATGCGAGGCAAATCCCTCGCCCGCCACCGCCTCCCCGCCCGCCCGCTCGCGCCGCCGGATCACGTGCGTCCAGAGCGCCACCTGGGCCGAGGCGATGTTCCGCCAAAGGACGTTCAGCCGCTCATGCCAGCCGTTCAGCGTCTCGTCGTCCGCGCTCTCGAAGCTCGAACCGGCGAGCTGAAAGACCTGCACGTAATCGCCGTGCGCAGTGCGCACCACGGCATCGGACACCTGCGCGGTGTACGGAATCCGCTCCGCTGCCGTGAGCTCCCGCCGTAGCGCTGCGACACCCGAGGCTCGCGAGAAAGCCGCCCGATTCATCGGTGCACTCCCGCCACCGACACGATGCAGCGCGACACCCCGCGCCGGCGCCGACCCCAGAGGTCCGGCGGATCGAGCACAAGCGGACTGTACCCGCTCGCCCGCCAGAGCCGCGCATTGCCCAGCAGCGCCGGGATCCGCGTTCGTCCCCAGAGCAGCACCAGATCGAAGAAGCGCGCATCGCGCGCGCACAAGAGCGCACAGAGCCCATGGATCGGCAGCGCCAGCAGCAGCGTCAGGAGGTTCTTGGTCACGAGAAACGCTTCCAGCGTCACGACCAAGTTCACCAGCAGCGCCGAGTATGTCACCCCCCAGCGCATCGCCGGCCGCGTTGCCCCGACGAAGAGCACCTCAGCGGTGAGTCCAGCATTGCGACTGGCCATGTGACCTCTCCTCGAGCGCAACAGCGCGCTATACGCCGAACATGCCCTGCACCCAGGTCACGATCTGCGGCGCCCCGAAGACGATCGCGATCCCCAAGATCGCCGCGATACACCAGCCCCAGGAGATCCGATTCGCCATCGCCATGGCGCCGAGGACCATCACGAGAATGATCGCGATCGGGGTCATCCAGGCGAGAATGTTCGACTCGAGGGACGTCGCCCCGGTCATGAATGGCGACTGGCTCTGCGCGAAGGCCACACAGGGCAGCGCCAGCACCGCACAGGCGACCCCCGTGAGCACCACCAACTTGCTTTGCGTCCGAGACACAGCCGACTCCCCTTCGTTGATTGCTCAACATAGGGGACCACGGACGATCAGCGCTCACCATGGGCGAATGCTCGGGAGTTTGCCCAGAAATCCCCACCCGCTCGGGTGGCAATACCCCGGATTGCCCCCCGAAATGGACGACTTTCTGTGTCCGTCCCCACACCTAGAGCAGCATGAGGTCGAAGATCCGCGCAACCCGCAGGTACAGAGTGGTTCAGCACCTTCTCGACTCGCAGGCAGAGGATGCCGAGCTTGGTCATGCGGCTCACCGCAGTACGCTTGAATCTCGCGGGGAACCGACGTGGCAGCCGGAAATTCGGCGCGCCGGGTCGCATTTTTTTATTTACCGGCACCTACCTGTCCGCGTCACAGGGCGGCGCGCGCGTTCGGCGAGATCGGGGCGCTCGCGGTCGAGACTGGCCAGCTCGTAGTCCGAACCGCGCCCTAAGCGGGTAGAATTACTATCCGTTTTACGGCTCCTCCCCGGCCCGGCCTTCCCGCGCTCTATGCCGATCTCGAAAGCAAGGGGACGATGTCTCACTTTCCCAAGAATACTCCGCGCGGCTACAGCACAAACCTGCGCCAACATCAATAGGCGGGCCAGGGTTCCGGTCGTGTGTTCTTGAGCCTCCCGGAGACTCTACACATTGGGCCACGTCAACCTTCTCATCGAATTCATTCTGAGACCATAATTATAGCTATATCTCGTCATTCACGGCCGTTTACGACTAAGTCGAGTCATCTGGACAGATAAAAGGATACTCCCGATTATCAACGATCGGCTCGATGCCGAAGAAATCGTTGAGCACCGACTCCGCGGTGCAGTACGCGCCCTCCACCCAAGCCTGGTCGTTCGAGTAGGCTTCACCAACGATAAAGATGTCCGCGTCGGCGCCCTTAATCAGTTGCGAGGGCTTGCGGATCTTACGCTGTACGTCACCGATGTCGAAATGGGGAGCCCATTCGTGGTATCCGGCGTTGAACGGCGGCAGCGACCAATCCATGTATGCGGCTTCCAACGGTTCGGGTACGACACTGTAATCCGTGTTGGGCCCGAAATGCAGCTCCGCCAGCATTTTTCGCAGCATCTTCACCATTCGCTTCGGCACCACACGTGGCCCTTCCAACGGCTGAGTGTCGCGCGAAATCGGTATCTTGCGTTGATGCTTGGGTCCCAGCTCAAGCTCCTGCCAGAACTGGGCGTTGTCCTCGTCATCGTAGCTGGCCAGGATGCCGTAGATGGGTTTCTTCTTAGGCTTTATCGCGTTATTGCCAAAATAGACCACCATTCGAATGGGTGAGTTGGTCACGCTCGGGCCGATGGTGTCGTTACGCGATAGGGTGGCGAGCAGCTTGCGCTCCGCAACGGTCAGCGCGTGCTCGCTGATGTTCTCGATCGCTGCCACCATGTCCGCCACGGACGTGTAAGGCACGTTGATCATCGCCTCCATCGCTTTGATTGCAGCGATGGGAAACTTCCGCGCGCGGGCCTTGGTGATCGTACCAGGTGTGATCGTGTACCCGACGATCAGCGCGGGATAGGGTGCCGGGTTGTCGAAATCGGGAGCCCACCACGGATGTTCGAAGAACATGCCCACCTTGTATGATGGCTGCATGATCGTCGATTCCAAGTACAGGCTCACCTTGTCATCATTAAGTATGTCTATTTCGCCGCGGCTCCCTGACCGGAATCGCGTAGCCTGTGCCACCAGATCGATCGCGGCACGGGGCATTGCCATCCATGCGGCATCGGCCTCGCGAGTGCCAGCGGCGATCATGGGGCTGTTGCGATGTGCGTAGGTGAATATAGCCTTGCCCGATCTCCATAGAATCGAATGCAAGCGCGTGTCGGGGTAATAACGGAACTCAATGCCCTTGGCCTTGGCGTCCTTGACGATTTCATCGAACAGGGCGTTGAACATCCCCGAGTAGCCGATCGATAACGTGCGGTACTGACTGCCCGGCGCGAACTCATTATTGATATTGAACGAAACGCCGGCATGGGTATTGATGACGTTGGAGCTGTAGCCGTTTCCGTCGGCGGCATAATCGTAGCCCTCCGCGCCCAGCTGATCATAGAGCAAGTTCCAATAGCCGATATCTTTGAGATAGTCGCCTCGCTGGAAAATTCTCGATCTCGGCAACTGCGCCGTGATCTGCCCGGTCTGATAGAAGCTGCACCAATCGCGCCGCGTGAACTCCTTCCACGGCTTGCTAGTCGCGAGGTCTTGGACCGTGGTGAACCCCTGGTAGGGCGTGGCAGCGGCTCCGAAGTTGTTCACCGCGTACGGGGCCGGCATGTTCGATCCGATGGTGTTCAGGTAGAAGTTGCGCGAGCGCAGGTAGAACAACTGGTTATTGGTCACGTTGAACGGTACCGAATGCTCGTCCAGACCCAGCTTCGAGATCACCGTGCTGACCACGCGATGGCCTGGTGCCAGGCCGTCGTTCGGATTCGGAAATGAAGAGGTCGGGACGCTGCTCCAGTGCAAGTAACGCATGCCGCCGAGCTCGACGTACGAATCCGACTTATCGTTCTTGTAATGCCAGGTGCAGACACGGGCGCCGGGCGCGCGGGTCCCCTGCTCGCGCTTGGAGAAGTCGTATCGGCCCCAATCATACAGCGCCAGGATGTCGCCCTGGCGCAATTGTTTCGCGGCGAATTTGCCGTTATTGCATCGACCGTCCAGTAAACGCCACGCGGTATAAAGACCGGCGGCACCGGCACCAAAGATCGAATAGGTCTTCCGCGTCATGGTAGACTCCCTTGAATTGAGATCGGGCGTTCTATTCGCTGCCGAGCCGGTACATCTGCTGTGGAAGATCCTTTTTCGGGATGACGACTTCGACGAGAACCGGCTTGTCTTTGACCCGCGCAATACCAGGCAAGGCCGCTTTCAGCTCGCCTACGGTCCGAACGCGCATCCCCTCCGCGCCGAACGCCTTCGCCAGCGCCACGTAATCCCATTTGGGCAGGATGTCGAAAGCATCAAAGGGTCGATTCGGATTCGGCTCGAATGCGGTGATATCCACGTACACTTGCTCGATGGCGTAGACCTGATTGCTCATGACGAAAATGACGGCGTTCAGCCGATTGCGGGCAAGCGTGGACAGCGACTGGCAGATCATCATGAAGCCGCCGTCGCCGGCGACCGTCCACGCGCGCTTGCCGCTGCCTAGTTGCGCACCGGCTGCAGCACCGGTTTCAAAGCCGATGCATTGCCACGCGGCCGAAGCAACGAAGCTGCCCTGGAAAAGACCGCAGCAATTGGTGGCAACGTACATCGCCGAGCTCACCCCATAAGTCATCACGATGTCCTTGAGAAGGTTCTGGTCCTGCAGAAACTTCATCGTGTGCTGGAAGAATCGGTTATAAGTGATGACCTGCGGATCAGAGGTGTACACCGAGTCTGAATTGCTCGCCCAGGGCTCCGGATATTTCGGTGGGGGCGGCGCCTTTGCCTTGATCGGATGACTCTTGCTGGCTTTGAACTTCTCCAACAGGGCCTCCATGAAGTCGCGCAGGGTAACTTCGCCATACTTGAAATAGCCGGCGCGAACTCCGGCGGTACCCGACAGCACCATGTCGGCGTATTTGGTTTCAACCAGCGCAAGATAGTCGTCGGTGATGATGGCGCCTAAGGCGAGCACGCAATCGGAAGCTGCCACTATGTTCCGCACTGAGTCGATCGAAGCGACATCGGAATAGGTCCCAATGAACTTATCGCCTTTCTCGTCTAGGACGCTCTTGCCAAGCGTCGTAGTGGTGTAAAGAAAGCCGCTGGCATCGATAACGGCTTGCAGCAGGTCCTCGAGGCTGAAGCGCAGAACCTCAACGCCCGCGACTATCAATGGGCTCTTCGCAGCAGTAATTTGTGACCAGGCCTGATCCACCGCGTTGCGCAGCGCCAGGCCCGGGCTTCGAACGACGCGCGGCTTCAGCGTCGTCTTCGACGGACGTGGACAGGGCTGCCCCCAGACTTCTTTGTAACAGGCGATGTACACGGGACGCATGTAGGTGATCGCGTCGATGAGCAGTTCGTCAATCTGCTCGTCGGCACCGACGTTGGTGCTGAGCGTGACTGCCTTGACTGTGACGTTCTGGTAGACCCGCCGGTCCGCATCGAGGTCCCCGGTGGAATGATGGAACAGCACTTGGTACATGTCAGTGAGGTCGCGCATGTCCGCGCCGGGGGTGGCGCTTATCACCACGATCGGGCTGCGCTCGACCCAGGCGCCGGCGATGGCGTTTAGGGCACTGAAAGTGCTCACTCCAAATTGCAGCGAGACGGCCGCCAGACCGCGAGTGCGCGCGTAGGCATCGGCGGCGTAGGCTGCATCCAGCTCATTGATCGCGCCGATGGTGTTGATGCCAGGGAAGTGTTCCAACGCCTGCGTGAAATGCCTCACGTAATCACCGGGTATCTGAAAGATATCCGTGACGTTCAGCTGCTTGAGCCGAGTCAACAGGTAGTCAGCCACGGTGAAGTCAGTGGCCGAGGGCGGTTTTGCCGCGATGAGCGTCTTCTTTGAGATGATGCGCGTCATGGCTGCGTCTGAAGGGAACCGCAGCGTCGTCCACCAGCGGAGTCGGGACTCTTGAACACCATCGCCTCCCTCCTTCAAGCAGCCTTGATGCTGCGCCAAATTCGACCCGCGCCGCTCGGTGCGAGCTGGTCGCGCGAAACCGACCTGTCGGGGCCCACGGATCTTCCTGCGCCCTACGTATCCTTCTCCGCGGCGCGGAACTGTTCCGCCAGCTGGTACCACGAGCCCGGTATGTTCGGCGGCCTGTACAGTGGCACGATATTCGCCGCAATCCTCCGCAATGTGACCTCGTGCGGGACGGCGGAGTCCTGAATGACTCGCCTGCGGCCTAAGCCGATCGCGGGCAGATCCATTGAGAGCTTTTTGATGTATCGCAACTTGGGAATGAATTCGGCTGGCCACCACTTCCAGGTGAGCGACTCGTCTTGAGGTTCTCTCCACGGGCGCGCCACTTCTCCGGCGTCTGCCCACACCTTCGCCTCACGCACCGTGTCGAGCAATAGGCCAGCGCTGCTGGATTCCTCGAGCATCCATCGAAACGCACCTTGCCAAAGCCCACCGCACTGTAATGGGTAACCACCACCTACGTCGCAATGTACGCCCGGAAACCAGCGCTCTTCCAGACTCTGATTCGGAATCGACTCAAACTGATTCTGCCTGAAGAACCATCGACGCTCATCGACTGATATGGCATGACGCACAGTCGACACGCTCGGATTGCGCGCAGTGAACGGGAACCGAGCTGGCTCCCAGACCCATCCGACGGAGGAAACGGTGTCCCACACACCCATGAAATGCACTGGGAATCTGCGATTCTTACACCCAGGGATTTCGCGAGAAAATGTTTCCCTGAAGTCATCGCACAGGTCCCAGAAGCTCTTGTCTTTCCCCTCTCTGCCATCGTCCTTTTTCCGCGACGCTGCATAAAGGCGCAATGCGTACGGTAGCAGGCATTGATCTCCGGCAGGCAACAGACCAAATAGGTGCAGAAATCCGGCGAGCACGCGAACCGTGTATGATCCTCGGCTGAATCCATAAAGGAATACCCTGTCCCTCGGCTCCCAATAGTCCATCAAGAAGCGATAGGCCTGGCTCACCTTCCACTTCAGGCCCGCCCCGAACGCGAGCCCCGCTACGGTCGAGAATCCCTTGCCGATCCATGATACCCAGCCGGGTTCAGGAAGCGTTCCCACGCCTGGATCATAGTAGATAAGCTGACGATCTACCGAACGATCCAGACATTGGACTAAGCGGACGACATTCGTGTTCTCTCTTCCGAACTGATTGTTCGTGCCGTCGCACGCGATTACCAGGTTTCGCATCAACGGAGATCCTCTTTCGCAGAGAGTTTCCCTAGGTCCCTACAACTCGATCGACGGTCCGGCTAGCTCATCCAGTACTTCTCTGCGACCTCACTGTATGGACCGGCTGGTGGTCAGTCCACTCACCTAGCGGAACGCCATTCTCCGCTCAACTACGGGGACGGAGTCGCGACGCGCGCCATCGTATTGATTGAGATATGCGGCCACTTGATCAATCCAGTGCCCCATCCGACCGGAAAGAACTGCAGAAGGACGCGCTGAGCGTACTGCAAAATGAATTGTGGACGACCCTCCGCGTCAAGATCTTCGAGTTCCTCAATCCAAAAAATCGCTCGCATGTGAGTAGCGTTCGCCTGTCTCACCACGAACGGGATGTTCGAAATGCCGCCGGTTAGCAGTGCCGTATCGAGTGTGATGGTCGTTGTCTTCTTGATTTTGAACCCTTGAGCAGCCGCTTTAAGCAGGGCAAGCGGATTGGTAGGGTCAAATAGCCCCTTAAAAGGAGTTGTCTTAAACTGTTTATAAGGCGCCAGATACGGATTGTTATCAACGTCAGCGTCCACCCCCACTGGGAGCGCCGAGATATCCCCTACATGATCAAAATCTGGACCGCCTGCAACCGTAACGCCGCTGCCAAGCGCCAAGACCGCGTCCCCATGCGGTATCGTCGCGAGTCTCGCGATATCAGGACCGCCGTCCACCTGTGACAAAAAATGGAGAAACAGACCCGGCTCATGATGAATCGCCGCTGAAGCTTTTGGCGTATCTGGCGTGTTTGGCGTTGCAGGGACATCGACCGCCGCAATTTGCTCTATTGCCTGGATGTACTGTAGTGCCGCCAAATGTTGATCACGATCAAATGGCACCGCAACTGCCGCGCCGCGATTGGGCACCCCCTTATCGACTGTCGAGAACTCAAGAGTTTCGTTGTACTGGTTCAACAGCAGACGAAAGTCTGCGTTTTGGCCGGAGATCTGCCTGGCAGGCTCCTTGAACGGCAGTGCAATCATGTTCCATCCATGTCCGGTGAGATTACCTACGTTCTCCCAAGTACCCGGAAGGTTGGCGAGATCACCAAGCGCGGAGTCACCTGGAACCGCCTGAGCAATTGTCCGGCCCACGCTCATGACCGCCGCAAGCTGATCCTGTGTTAGCATGTTGGCTCTCCTCTAGCCTATTGACGAATAGAATTCTCCGCTGAGAGCTGTCGTACCTGGAGGATCAAGGAAGATGCCCTTCTGAGCGACGGCTTGATGATCCGTGGCGTAAGACATTTGCGGCCCACCGCGGCGGGGCACCCCTCCCGCCTCTTCTGACTCAGGAACCCATGCTGACTCCTGAATCCCAAATCCGAGATGGTCATCATTTCGGTTTTGGCTGAGCATAGTACGACTCAAGCAGTAGGTCCAGACGCGACCGGAAATATTGTCGGCAGCCAACTCGACTTGGACGCCCCACGCATCTAACCTGGAAAATCCGGTAGCCGACACTCGGCGGTCAACGGCAACGGTCGGAGGCAACCCGCCGGGAGTCCGTGATTCAAGTGGCGCGCAGCGCGGCGTTGACGGATACGCGGAACACCGGAAGCGCGAGCATCGACCAGGCAGTAGGCAGCTTGGCTCCGCCATGATTTACGCTGGGCCGCCAGGTGCTCGGTCCACCAGGCTCGGATGTCCTCTCGGCGTCTCGAAAGTGAAAGTTTGTTCCGCGTCATCGCAGCACTCCTGGGTCATTACGTGCCGCAGAGTGTCGCCAGCGGTAGCCTCACCTGCTAGACGCAGATTTGCCGACGTATACGACTTTCTGACCAGGCATCAATTACTCGCGCAGCACTTGGCGGGGATTTGGCGTCAGAATGGCGCCGCAAGCGGCACATCAAAGCGAACTGAGATTGCGAGATCGTCCGGAACTCGAATCGATGGCAAGCCTCTCAACAGAACGGGTCACAGCGGGCGGTCGCACTGGAGCCCTCGCCCCAATCACCCTCGGATTCCTCGCCGCGATCTTCTGGCTTGCGTGGCAGACGATACGCCTTCCGATCCTGGCACTTCTGATGATGATCGAGCCGATCTTGGATTTCGCCCTCAGCGCCCTCGCGCTGCTCATCGCATTGACTGCGCTCTTCTGGAAACTCGCTGACCCGAAACCCGGCTTTCCGCTCTGGACGACCCTCGCCGCATCACTCGCCTGTGTGCTCCTGCTCGCCCTCTATCATGCGCTGACTCGACTATTTTCCGGAAACAGAATGAAGATTTGAGTAACCACGACTCCCGGGGACTGGCGCCGCGGTCGTAATGACGACACAACCCACCGACTTCAAGCGGCCCGATTGAACGGCCGATTTCGACTGCGGACTGTGGGTAAGCCGAATTGAGCGCCTGGAAGCGGACTTTTAGCGCGTCACGGCGCCAGGGCTCAACGATTGCCGAAGCGCTCCCGGGCGGCTTCGGTCTCGGGCGTGTACAAGCTCACCAAGGTGCCTTCGGGGTCGCGGAATTGCGCGGCACGGTTGCCCCAAGGCATCAGTTTGGGTTCGTGCACCACCTCCAGGCTGGCCTTCAGGCGCAAGAACTCCGTCTGCACATCCTCCACCTGGAATTCAAGGATGGCCGTCCGGTTGGCGGCAGGCTCGGCGCTACCCTCCTTGAAAAGCGCCACCGTCTCGGCGCTGCCGATGGCGAGCACGGCCTTGGCGGTGACAATCTCAGCGAACACAGGTGCCAGCCATTGCGCTTGCACGCCCGTCAGTTCCTCGTAAAACGCCACGAGGGATTGGATGTCGCGGGCGATGAGTCGGGTCGAGGCAAAGTTCATGCGAGTCTCTTTCCAAAATAGCTACGGTACGGTACCGTATCGTATCGTATCCCAAATACCTCCCACCAGCCTATGTCTACGAAAATCACCCTTCCCGAAGCCGCAGAGAAGCCTCTGGACGAGCGTGTCCGCCGCTCACGCTACGCGGTCTTGGGTGCTACGGCGGAGCTGCTGGTCGAGCGCGGCCTTGGCGGCGCCAGCGTAGACGAGATCGTGCGTCGCTCGGGTGTCGCGAAAACAACGATTTACCGTCACTGGTCGACCCGCGAAGACTTGCTGCGCGATGCTTGCCGGACGCTGAGCACCCCGCTGGACACGCCCGACTCCGGCAGCCTGGAGGGCGACCTGATGGTGCTCATGGTCCGCCTGGCGCGGCTGCTGAAGTCGGCCCGCTGGCCCTCGGTACTACCATCCATCGTCGATGCCGGCGAACGGGACGCAAACGTCGCAGCGATGCAGGCCCAGCACCAGGCGGGCTATTCCGAGCCGCTGGCAGCGGTCATCCGACGCGCGATGACACGGGGCGAACTGCCCAAGGACACTGATGCAGCCGTGCTCGTAGCGATGCTGACCGGCGCACTGTTCTACCGCCGCTGGTTCTCGCGCGAACCGGTGACCGACGCCTTCGCGAAACAAGTCGTACGGCGAGCCTTGCGAAGCAACTAGGGAAGGTCGAGAGCCCCTGTGCCGAAATCGATTCACGCGTGCTAGGGCGTGGACCTGTCCATGTCCGGCCGACTGCTAACATCTTGCGCCTCGGGTGCCCGGAAGCCGCCAATCGCGTGCTTCCGCTTTTGGCCGTCAGTCTCCGCCCGGCACAAGTCTTTGCAGGGTGATTTCGATGCCATCTAACCGAATAGCCTGAAACTGGATATCGGGGTGGCCTCTGTACGTGACGAGCAGGTGCGAAGGCGTGATCCATTTCATCGCAAGATCAATGGTTCCACCGCGATTAGCCGCATTGTCTAGCACATAGGGATGCGGCACCGGTCCTTGGCAGTCAAAGCCGAGCACCTCGATCGGTGACCCGCTACTCTCGGCCGTGTTCAGATCTACTTCCGTATAAATGTCTGCGGACCCGAAGCCGCCATTTTGAATCGTGCGTGCGCTCGCGATCCATTGTCCATCTGGAGAGGTCAATTTCGTCCTCCAGACAGTTAGATCGTTGAGCGTGGGCTTACACGCAATCAAAAGAATTGGAACCACAACCCACGCAAATGGTTTGCAAACGTGAATTGCTCGAGCCATGGTACTTTGATTTAGCATCGGCAATAGGGTTGGCACCCGATCGAGTGTCGGCTTTCCAGCATTCTAGCAGATGCTTCTGAGTGCCCGGTTTTGGCCTATTCTGTTGAAAAACTCCTTTCGAATCTGCGAATAAGAACTCTCGGGACTTTAGAGCTGCTCGTGCCGGAGGGACGCTAGGGGACAGTGGGTTGGAGAGAAGCCCACGCACAGATGCACTCACACCGTGGTATGCAGCACCGGGAGCGGATCACGGCTCGTCCGGTTGCTTTGCGGGAAACTCAGCTCGACTGGATAATCGAGTTTTTCAACAGAATAGACCGACAACAGAAGCTCGGAGTTGACGTCTGCCGAGTTGCGGCCCACGCTTTACGGCTTAAGCTGGTCGGATTGATGTAGCCGGGATTCCTACGGCGCCAGTCCATTCCAGCACTCGCCGACTCAATGCACTGCGTCACGACTCGCCCCACCGTCGAGCCCCATCTTGCGCACGCGAAGCTCAATTGCACGGGTCGAGCGCCCATGTCGCGCGGCAATCGCCTGGATCGACTCCTCTCCTGCGATTTCCGATCGGAGCGCCGAGTCCTCCGCACTCGTCCACTCCCGCCCGACATTGGGCGGCAGCGCCGCCCGGCGGCGTCTCCGGGCGGCTGCGGCCTCGAGCGCATTCACCGCGAGCAGCAACGCTCGAAGAACATCGGGTGAGTTTAGAATCGACCTCGCCGGCAACCGCTGCGTGGATCGAGGGTCCCGCCCGCCGATGAGAGCTGAAAGCACCCGGAGTGTCTCAGACTGTGCCATGACGTGTTCACACCTCATGTCGACCCTCACGCACCCGATCCTTCCCCACGAGTCGGACCCGGCGCGCGGGTGTGCTCCGTCCCTCTCTGCCCCGCGACACTGAGTCGGCAGTGGCTCGCCGTTCACGTTCGGCAAGCCTGTTCAGGCGTTCCATCTCAGCGAGCAGCGGCACGGAAACCCCTTCACGCAGGCAGTCAGCGATCTCGAGATCGCGCTCGGCCCCCTGCGCGCGCAGGGCAAGCTCCGCGGTAACCGCGGTGCCGAAGACGATGCGCAACCGCGCAACGACAAGATCCAGGCTCCAGAGGCGCGCACCGACTTGGCGCCTACCGCCGGCCCTTGGTGCACGGGCAATTGAACGCCGCGCGCTCCGCCTCGCCGGCCGGGTACCGCTCGAGCGGCGCTCGACCGAGGGAGGATCGTGGCTTGGGTCATTCGCCATCGCCTCTCCTTCTGAGAGCAATTGGCCGCCGGACGGCAGGACCCGCGACCGCCTCATCGGCACTCCACCATGCAGGCTCAATCGGCGGCGCCTCGAGGGAGGCCAGTCTTCACATGGGATTCAGCCTGCGCCCCCCTCGGGCGCTCGGTGTCCCAGGGCGCTTGAGGGCGGGCCGTCCACCAATTGATTTCCCGTCCAAATGATACTTGTGAATAGCCTACTCCAGGATGCCTGAACTCGCAACTAGCCTGCCGTAAAGTAGCGCGATGACGAGCACGCGCCGTGCGCTACCCGAGCGCCTGGGAGAGGTGATCCGCCGCCACCGGGAAGCGGCCGGCTGGACCCAAGAAGGCTTCGCCGATGAGATCGCGATGCACCGGGCGCAATATGGTTTGATCGAGCGAGGTAAGAGGGACCTCAAACTCTCGTCGCTCGAGCGCGTGACGGCGGGTCTAAAGGTGACCCTCTCGACGATTCTGCGCGAAGCCGAGGACGCCTGAGCAGCAGCCGACCCGGCGGTCCTCGGTCCGGGTGCGGCTCAAAACAGGCTTTGCTGCTCGCCCGCCGGCATCCGATCGCCGACCACTCCGTCCGCCGGGACTTGCTCCGCTTTTCGCCGGCGGCGCCTGCCCCCGCCCGCCACCGCCTCCTCGCACACGCGGCAGCGCAGAAGCTTCGCCGCGAGCGGATCGATCAGGATCGCCGCCTGGCACTGCGCGCAGTGCGCGATCACGAGCCGCCCCTCGGCGAGGACGAAGGTGAGGAGGATGAACTGATTGACCGACAGCACACCGGCTGGAACCAGCGCACGAAAGAACTCGAAGGCCTCGCACAGCCTCTCGCCCCACTCGAGCCCCGGCAGCCCCTGGCGGGCGTTTCGGATCGGACTCGCCGGCACGAGCTTCCACAGGCGCGCCAGAGCCCCCAGCGCTGAGGCTTCCGGGTGCTTGGCCATCCGGAAGAACACCGTACAGCTCGTCGGGGGCGCCCCGCGGTGCCGCGGAACCGACCCCACGCCATAGGAGTGCAGAAGATTGCGCACCCGCTCATCGGTGAGCCCGGTGGTGGCGCAAATCCATTGCGTGCGCACCTCATGCTGAATCAGCCGGTGCGCAAGCTCGAGCCGTCGCAAGTCCTGCGAATACCGATCCTCTGAGACACGCATGGGTCAGTCCCTCAGCCTCTCCGTGAGGAGGTGGGCGCACGCCCCTCACGGTGAGTCCGCTTGCGCCCGCTCGCTCGGCGCGCCGCTTCCGGGACCGCATCCTCGAAATGAAACACCCCGATCCCGGTGTGCATCAGCGGCTCCCCGCTCACCCGAGCGCGCTCATAGCGAAGCATCCGGGAATCGACTTCCCGCAAGAACTGCTGAATGTCTCGGGTCAGCTGCGCCCGGCACACGCTGCGCAATCGCACCGGAACCTCGGTATTCCCGAGCGCGGTCACCACTTTGATCTCATCCAGGTTGCCCGCACGACGGCACGCCCTGTTTTCATCGATCGCGCGCAACAGGCGCACCACCATCCGCAGAATCTCGCGACTCGCCAAGCTTCCGGTGCTGAGCAGCGGCTCCGCGCGCCGCCGCGGCGCATATTTCTGTCCCACGTGCCGGACGGCCCGGATGCGTTCGAGATGACGCACCATCTCCTGAACCGAAAGTCTGGGACCCACTCGCTTGATGAGCGAGTGGAGCGAGGGGGTTGACCCATTGAGCGACAGGGGAAGCGGCCGGCCTTCGCCATCAAGGTACTCCAGATCGGTGTGCCAGGCGGCAAGCACGAGACTCGCCTCGTACTGGGTAGAGACCGAGCCCATCTGCGGCCGCGGCCGACCTCGGAGGTGCTTATCGCAGGCATGCCGGAATGCCCGCTCGAGCGCAGCCCGCTGAATGCCGTTGCGGGCCAGCAGCGCGACGAGCCGGTCCAGTGCCTCGAGAATGAGGGATTCGATCAGCGCCGCAGAATCATCCGTCTTCGCGGCTCGGGCGATACGAGGAGCCGCGCGCCTTTTTGGGGGATTGCGCTTCACAGGACACCCCCTCTGTGCGTCTCTACTCTCGATGACAGC
>JAKBCR010000100.1 GCA_021807675.1 Pseudomonadota bacterium | reverse complement strand
CCGGTTCCGATCATGGTGAGCGAGGCGCCTCCGAGACCCTACCGGATGTCGGATTTTACCCTACCGTCGCGGACCTGCGGGAACAGCCGGGCGTGCCGAAAGATCCGCTATAGCGTGATCGGCGACCACGATATCGGGGCCATCACCGGGCACAGGCTGCCGCACGCGGTGGGCGTGTATTTTTTGCCCGATCAAACGTTGCCAAACGGGCGGTTGAGCGGCTACAGAAGGCCGCGAAGCGGAACGTCGATGGAAACGGAGTCGAACGCGGTTGACGTAGGGGATTAACCTATAGTCGATTCAATGCGTTGCCGGGTTAGCACAGCGGTAGTGCAGCGGTTTTGTAAACCGAAGGTCGGGGGTTCAAGTCCCTCACCCGGCACCAGCAAATTTGTTGACTAAGCCTTTGTCAACATTAGCGATTTAGCGAAATTGCCTTGTTCACCAACGCGTTACAGAAATCGCCGCGTTCTAGTTTTGTCCACAAACTTATGCGCTGCGTTGCAACCACGGTGCAACCAGCAACCAGAACTGACCGCCTCTTGTTCGGCCCGCCGGAGGCGGCTGAACAAATCGGGACGCCTCTCGTCCCGACAGCATCACGGCGCCACCGCGCACAGCGGAGGGGATGGGAGGAGCGGAGCAACCCGGAGCCACGCACAGCGCCACGTTCTGGCGCGAGCATGGCGAGGATTGCGAGCACCGGACCTTCCCCGGAGTGAGCACGGTGGCATTGCCACTGCTCATGGCGGCACATTGGCTGGCGAAGAGACATCTGGAAGAAGGAAGGTAGCCATGACGGCAATGTAGCGAACTCTGGAAGCCTGGGCCAGGGCCCATGGCGCCCTTGATGCCGTGTGTGCGGAACTTGCGGCAGTGCCGGGCGCCGGTGACGAGTATAAGGCCATGTGCCGTGCCGTGAACCGGATGCAAGCTGAGGGTCAGGCCCTCATTGAGGCGGCGAACCGGGCCTACGAAAAGGCCCGCTGATCAGGTCCAGGGCGGCGCCCTGGCGGGGAGGCCGTCCGGCCGGGGTAGAACCCCGGAGAGGACCCCTCGGAGAGCCGACAGCTTGCTTGCAAGCGGTAGTCGGTCACTACCGCTTTTTCTGGCTTGCTTTTTGCTCTTGTTTGCCAAATCCTCGCTGACCATTTCGCCTTATGGGCGGATATCAGTTCCTCCACATCAAGAGTTTCAGCCGCAAGGCCGACGCCGAGGGGCGAACGGTCGATTTCGTGCTCGCCGAGGCCGCCCGGCGCGCGGACGCCTGCCAGCATGTTGAGACGCCCGCCGCGCCAGATGTCTTGTTCGGCCAGCCGGTCGAGGACGTGCGCATCCTGCATGATGCCCGTCTTGCCGAGGCCCGCACGACAAACAAGGACGGGAAAAGTCGGAAGCTCCGGGTCGACCAGCACACTCTGATGACCGTGGTTCTCTCGCACCCCGCAACTGTGGCGGAGATGCGGGACAGCACCGCCGTGGCGGCAGATGTCCAGGCATGGGAGGAACGATCCGTTGCCTGGTTGCGGGCAATCTGGGGCGAAACCCTGGTGTCGGTGGTCCGGCATACTGACGAAGCACATTGCCACCTTCACGCCTTCATCGTGCCGGACGGCCCTGAAATGCGGGCGCGTCTGCTCCATCCCGGCATCGCCGCGAAGGATCGCGAGAAGGAAGCCGCCCTGGCAGAAGGTGCCGATGCCAAAACCGCGAATGCCCGCGGCGATGTTGCTTACAAGGCAGCCCTGCGGGCGATGCAGGATGATTTCTGGTGTTCTGTCGGCCTCCCCTCTGGCCTGGCGCGTCTGGGACCAGCGCGGCGGCGCCTGACGCGTTCGGAATGGCGCACGGAACAAGCGGCGGCGCTCGCCACGGCGCACGCCCTCCAGACCGCAGAGGAGGCGAAGCAGACCGCCGAGGCTGCCGTCCGCGACGCTGCCATGATTGAGGAGGCGGCGACGGCCCGCTCCAGCGCAGCCGCCGACCTCGAAGCCCGGGCACGGGCCGCCGCCCAGCGCGCATCCGGCATGGTGACCACCGCCCGCGAGCAGGCCGCCGCCGCGCAGGCCGCTGCGGATGAAGCGGAGGCGCGCCGGTTGGAAGCCGAACGTCAGGCTCGTCTGGCTTCCACCCGGGCGAGGACGATCATGGAACAGGCGCGGGCTGAAGCACGCCGCGTGGTCGGTGCCGCCCGGCAGGAAGCAGCACAGGTCGTCCAAGGCGCGCGCCGCATGGGGGCGTGGTTCGGCGCGGTCTGGCATGGGCTGCGCGGAGCTTCACCCGCCGCTGCCGCGCGAAAGGCGGCCGGTGAGGCACGCGCCGCGGAACGCAAACTGGTCCATACCTGCATCACGTCCGTGGAGGCCGAAGCCGACCGGCTCCGTGATCGGCTGCGCGCCACCGAAGATAGGCTCGCCTCCATCTCCGGCTCCACCGCCGCCCTGAGCGCCGAACGGGACCGGCTGGCGCGGGAGCTTGCCCGCCTTTCTCCTCCCTCCCGTCCTGCCGCGCCGGTCCCGACGCCGCGGCTACCTTGAGGTGCTCCCATGATCTGCGAACTCCTGGGTTTCGAACCTGTCATGGACCAGGACTTGCCGTCCGAGGCCGCGCCCGACCTGGTGCTGGTCCGTTGGCTGGAACGGCACCTAAGGCGATGCCCGTCCTGGCTTGAAGTGCTGGAACTACGCTCGCTTCTGCGTTCGCTGGCGCGGCGCCGGGTGCGGTGGGCGTGGTGGCGTCGCCTACGGCCGCTCCGGCTACCCGGGCGCGGCGACCTGGTCGCCGATTTCCTTGCCTCGCTGGAAGGCCAATTCCTGCTGCGCACCCTGGATGGGTGCATGGCGGCGCTGACGGCGCGGCTGGAGCTTCCCGATCCGTTCGAAGGATTCGATGGCCGCCATCCTACCGCTCGGCGCCCGAGTCGGTTGGAGCGGTTGCATGAGCGAATCGGCGCTGGTGCCCCCGTGCCACCGTGGGTGCTGGCGGAGGCCGTCACGGCTTACGGAAGTTGGAAGGTCACCGGCGTGCCGGTGCTCGCGGCGGGCCTCATGCCGGAGATGACTGAATTCCTTGCACCCGCTCATGCCGCGGCGATCAACGCCATGTCGCCCGCCGCCGTATTGGAGGCCGTCCGGCGACTGCGCGCGGCACGGTGCAGCGATGCCGGGTGCCGGGCGGTCTTGCGGGAATTGGACCAGGTCGGCGCCGAGGCGACCCGTCGGTGGCCGGGTATTGACCGGCGCTGCGCGACGCCGCCGCTTGGCCTATGGCCGGTGCCGGAGGAACCCGGTGCTACTGATGATCCGCCAGCGGCTCCGGCGCCGACACCCGGCTTGAAGGCCTGACTGGCGCCGCCATTGTTGCCAGGAAGGCGAACTCTCTCGCGTCACTCAACTTCATGGCGTAATGTCCTGACCCGTAAGGATTCGTGGTTTAGGAACATTCGGTATGGCAAGAGGTCGCCCGAAGAAGGACATTTCGGGACAAGATACGAAGCGTGGTAATGGCAACGGCAATGGCAATGGAAACGGCCAACTCGGCTTTGAGGCGGAACTCTTCAAAACCGCCGACAAGCTGCGCGGCAACATGGAGCCGTCCGACTACAAGCATGTCGCCCTCGGCCTGATCTTCCTGAAATACATCTCGGATGCCTTCGAGGCGAAGCGGACCATCTTGCTGGCCGAGGACCCGGACGCCGCCGAGGATCGGGACGAATACGCGGCCGACAACGTGTTTTGGGTGCCGAAGGACGCGCGCTGGACGCATCTTCAGGCCAACGCGCGCCTGCCCTCCATCGGCAAGCTGATTGACGACGCCATGCTGGCGATCGAGGCGGACAACGAGTCGCTGAAGGGCGTGCTGCCCAAGGACTACGCCCGCCCGGCGCTGAACAAAGTCATGCTGGGCGAGTTGATTGACCTGATCTCCGGCATCGCCATGGGCGAGGCATCCGACCGGACCAAGGACGTGCTGGGCCGGGTCTATGAGTATTTTCTCGGCCAATTTGCGGGCGCCGAGGGCAAGCGGGGCGGCGAGTTCTACACGCCGCGCTCCGTCGTCGGCCTGCTGGTGGAGATGCTGGAACCCTACAAGGGACGTGTCTATGACCCGTGCTGCGGCTCCGGCGGCATGTTCGTGCAATCGGAAAAGTTCGTCCTGGAGCATGGCGGCCGCATCGGCGACATCGCTATCTACGGGCAGGAGAGCAATTACACCACCTGGCGGCTTGCCAAGATGAACCTGGCGGTGCGCGGCATCGACGCCGACATCCGCTGGAACAACGAGGGCAGCTTCCACCGCGACGAACTAAAGGATTTGCGGGCCGACTTCGTGCTCGCCAATCCGCCCTTCAACGTCTCCGACTGGGGCGGCGACCGGCTGCGGGAGGATGTGCGCTGGAAGCATGGCGCACCACCGATGGGTAATGCCAACTATGCTTGGCTTCAGCACATTCTGCACCACTTGGCGCCGAACGGAAGCGCGGGCGTGGTGCTGGCCAACGGCTCGATGTCCTCCGGCCAGTCCGGCGAAGGCGAGATCCGCCGCGCCATGGTGGAGGCCGACATGGTGGACCGCATGGTCGCCCTGCCGGGGCAGTTGTTCTATTCCACGCAGATCCCGGCCTGCCTGTGGTTCCTGTCCAGGAACAAGAACCCGGGCGGAGGCTGGCGCGACCGGCGCGGTGAGGTGCTGTTCATCGACGCCCGCAAGCGCGGGCATATGGTGGACCGGACGCGGCGCGAGTTTTCGGTGGAGGATATTGGACGGATCGCGAGGGCATATCACGCTTGGCGAGGCGAGAGGGATGCGGGGGGCTATTCCGACACGCCAGGGTTCTGTAAGGCGGCGACGTTGGACGAAATACGGGGGCACGGGCATGTGCTAACGCCTGGCCGATATGTTGGCTCCGAAAACGAAGAGACTGACGATGTAAGCTTCGTTGAGAAGTATGCGGCGCTTGTTCAGACGTTGCAAAATCAGTTTTCCGACGGACGACGGCTGGAGGAGGCTGTTACCGCCCAGCTTGGGAAAATCGATGTGCCATGATTAAACACCTGGCCTTCGAGAGCTTGCTCATCAATGTCATAGACAATAGAGGCAAGACTTGCCCCACAGGCGATAGTGGATTGCCGCTTATTGCCACTAACTGTGTCAAGAATTCGAACCTTTATCCAGTATTCGAAAAGATTCGTTATGTTTCGCGCGAAACATATGACTCGTGGTTCCGTGGGCATCCTAAGCCTGGGGATATAATTTTTGTCAATAAAGGGTCCCCAGGACAGGTATGTCTAACCCCAGACCCTGTAAACTTCTGCATCGCGCAGGACATGGTTGCCGTGCGCGCGAACCCCGACTTGGTATACCCTGCTTACCTTTTTGCGGCTCTGCGCTCTGAAGAAGTCCAAACAAGCATTTCCAATATGCACGTTGGGACTTTGATTCCACATTTCAAAAAAGGCGACTTCGACAAGCTGCAAATCCCAATACCAAACCGCGAAACGCAAGTTTTTATTGGTGATTTCTACCTCGACCTTTCTCGGAAGATCGACCTGAACCGGCGAATGAACGAGACGCTTGAGGCGATAGCGCGGGCGCTTTTCAAGGATTGGTTCGTCGATTTCGGCCCCGTCCGCGCGAAGGCCGAAGGCCGCCACCCCCCCGGCCTCGCCCCCGACATCGCCGCCCTGTTTCCGGAGGCGCTGGATGACGAGGACAAGCCGGTGGGGTGGACCTCTCATCCTCTCTCCGACTTCTTCGACCTAATTGGCGGCGGGACTCCGAGGACGGCAGAGCCATCATATTGGGGCGGGCCGATACCCTGGTTCTCGGTTACGGATGTTCCCCACGGCTCGGACGTGTTCGTAGTAGAAACAGAAAAGACAATTACGCAGGTTGGACTTGATAACTGTTCGGCACGCCTGCTGCCTATAAGCACTGCCATTATCACGGCCCGGGGGACGGTTGGCAAGCTGGCCATGGTGGGACGCCCGATGGCGATGAATCAATCCTGCTACGGTATTTCCGGCAGAAGTGGCTGGCCACCGTATTTTACCTATTTCCTGCTCAAGAATGCGGTCGATAGACTCCAAAGCAATAGCCACGGGTCTGTTTTCGATACCATCACTCGATCCACATTCGATGGTGTCCAAGGAGTCCGACCGGACCAACGGCTCGGAGCCGAGTTCGATGGCATCGTCGGTCCATTGATGGCGCGCATTTTGGCCAACGTGGAGGAGTCGCGCACTCTCGGCGCCCTCCGCGGCCTTCTCCTCCCCAAGCTCATGTCGGGCGAAATCCGCGTTTGCGACGCCGAGAACGTCGTGGAGGCCGCCGCGTGACCGACGAACGGAAGGCGGACCTGATCCTCTATCGCACGGAGGACGGGCGGGCCGCTGTGCAGCTTCGGGCCGTGGAAGGCACCGTCTGGCTGACCCAGGCGGACATCGCGGTCCTGTTCGACACCACCCCGCAGAACGTCACCATGCACCTGCGCAACATCTATGCGGAAGCCGAACAGGACGAGGCGGCAACCTGTAAGGAACTCTTACAGGTTCAGGCCGAAGGCGGCCGCACCGTGCAACGGCAGGTCAAGGCATACAATTTGGACGCCATCCTGGCCATCGGCTACCGGGTCCGCGGCCCTCGTGGCAACCAGTTTCGGCGCTGGGCGACGACAGTGCTGCGGGAGTATCTGGTCAAGGGCTTCGCGCTTAACGACGAGTACCTGAAAGACCCGGTCCGAACCGACTACTTCGACGAGCTGCTCCGGCGCATCCGCGACATCCGAGCTTCGGAAAAGCGCTTCTACCAGAAGGTCCGGGACCTCTTCAAAGCAACCAGCGTCGACTACGACGGCACGGCCGAGACCGCCCGGTCCTTCTTCGCCACTATCCAGAACAAGCTGGTTTATGCCGTCACCGGGCAGACTGCCGCCGAACTGATCGTCACCCGCGCCGATCCGGACGCGCCCCACATGGGGCTGACCAGTTGGACCGGACACCGCGTCGGCAAGGCGGACGTGACCGTCTCAAAGAACTACCTGACCGGCGAGGAAATCGAGGCGCTGAACCGGTTGACCACGATGTTCCTCGACTTCGCCGAGGACCGGGCCGCGCGCCGCCAGCAGACGCGGATGGCTGACTGGATCATGCAAACGGACCGGTTCCTGGCGTTCAATGAGCGTGACGTTCTGCGCAACGCCGGGCGGATCTCCCACGACCGCATGGAAGCGATCGTGCGCCAGCGGTTCGAGAGTTTCGACGCGTCCCGGCGCGCCGCCGAGGCGGTCGAGGCCGAGCGGGAAGCCGAAGCGGATTTCGCCCGGCTTCAGGATGAGGCAGGACGCCTGAAACGAAAGAAGCGGCCGCAATGACCACTGACCGCACGTTCCTCAAGAAGGCCATCCTTGCGCTGCTGGATGCGGTCGCCCTCGAACAATCGCCCGGCCACCAGGAGAGCAAGGCGGGCCGCTACGTCCTAATCTCAAAGGACGGCACCCGCGTCGAAATCATGTTCGAGAAGAACGACAACGCTCCCCCGAACCTTTGGTGTCTGGAGCGGGCCGCGGGCACCGCGCTCATTGCCGCACAGGCTCCACGACGTTCCCCTGCCGTCGATCTGCGCACCAAGCGAGGCAAGGAGGGCGAACTCCTCTATGGGCGCCACAGCGCGTTGGAGAAGATGCCTCAACTCGGGGAAGCTGACCTGGTGTGCTTCACGCCGGACTCGCTGACGCAGGTCGGCCAGATCATTGACCGGCTGCGGTCCGTCACCGCCGCCGACATCTCCTGAGGGGCGGCCGATCGATGAAGGTCACCGAAAGCCATGTCGAGGAAGCTGCCCTGGAGTGGCTGGAGGCGCTGGGCTACGCCATCGCACACGGGCCGGACATCTCCCCGGACGGCCCGGCGCCCGAGCGAGAGAACTATGCCCAGGTCGTGCTGACCGGGCGTCTCCGCGCCGCCCTGGCCCGACTGAACCCGCATCTGGAGCCGGACACGCTGGAGTCCGTCGCCAGCAGGCTGCTGCAAGCGGAAACGCCGTCCCTTGTGGAGGAAAACCGCCGACTGCACCGGATGCTGTTTGAAGGCGTCGGGGTGGAGGTCACCCGGCCGGATGGCACGATCGGCGGCGAAACGGCGCGGTTGGTCGATTTCAGCGACCTGGCCGCCAATGACTGGCTGGCCGTCAATCAGTTCACCGTCATAGAGGGGCAAATCCAGCGCAGGCCCGACGTGGTGGTGTTCGTCAACGGCCTGCCGCTCGGCGTTATTGAACTCAAGAACCCCGGCGCCGAGAACGCCACGCTGACTGGCGCCTTCAACCAACTGCAAACCTACAAGGCGCAGATTCCTTCGCTGTTTCGCTCCAATGCTGTCCTTGTCTCCTCCGACGGGTTGCTGGCTCGGATCGGGTCGCTAACGGCGGATGCCGAGCGGTTCATGCCGTGGCGCACCACGGATGGCGCCGCCGTGGCGCCAAAGGGAACCCCGGAACTGGGGACGCTGATAGAGGGCGTGTTCGAGAAGCGCCGTTTCCTTTCGCTGCTGCGGGACTTCACCGTGTTCTGGGACACCGGGGACGGGGTGGCGAAGATCGTGGCGGGCTATCACTAGGTGCATGCGGTGAACCATGCGGTGGCACAGACCATTGCGGCGTCCAGGCCGCAAGGAAACCGTAAGGTCGGGGTGATCTGGCACACCCAGGGGTCCGGCAAGAGTCTGCTGATGGCGTTCTACGCCGGACAGGTCATCAAGCACCCGGACATGGGCAACCCGACCTTGGTTGTCCTGACCGACCGCAACGACCTGGACGAGCAGTTGTTCAACACCTTCGGCCTGTCGAAGGATTTGCTGCGCCAAACCCCGGTGCGGGCTGAGAGCCGGGAGGATTTGCAGAAGGCGCTGACCCGCCCGTCCGGCGGTGTCGTGTTCACCACGATCCAAAAATCGCGCCGTCGCAAGGGGAGACCAGGTATCCGGTGCTGACCGACCGGCGCAACGTGGTCGTCATCGCCGACGAGGCGCACCGCAGCCAATACGGCTTCCGCGCCAAGGTGGACCGCAAGACCGGCGACATCTCCTATGGTTTCGCCAAATATCTGCGCGACGCACTGCCGAACGCCAGCTTCATCGGCTTCACCGGCACGCCGATTGAGGCGACCGATGTCAACACGCCCGCTGTATTCGGGGATTACATCGACATCTACGACATCAGCCGCGCCGTGGAAGACGGGGCCACGGTGCCGATTTACTACGAGAGCCGATTGGCGCGGATCGAACTCGACGAAGGAGAAAAACCGAAACTGGATGACGAGATCGCCGACCTGACCGAAGACGAAGCCCTGGATGAACAGGAACGGTTGAAGCGGAAATGGGCGACGGTTGAGGCCCTGGTAGGCGCCGACAAACGACTAGAACTCGTCGCGGACGATCTGGTGCGCCACTTCGAGGCTTGGGTCGGGGCGTTGGACGACAAGGCCATGATTGTGTGCATGAGCCGCCGCATCTGCATTGCGCTGTATGAAGCCATCATCCGCCTGCGGCCGGAGTGGCACAGTCCGGACGACATGGCGGGCGCGATCAAGGTGGTGATGACCGGCTCGGCCGCCGATCCGGCGCACTGGCAGCAGTATATCGGCAACAAGAAGCGGCGGGACGACCTGGCGAAGCGAGCGCGCAACCCTAAGGACTCGCTGAAGCTCGTCATTGTCCGCGACATGTGGCTGACCGGATTCGACGCGCCGTGCATGCACACGATGTATGTCGACAAGCCGATGCAGGGACACGGCCTGATGCAGGCTATCGCCCGGGTCAATCGAGTCTTCCGCGATAAGCCCGCTGGGCTGGTCGTGGACTATATCGGCATCGCGCAAAAGCTGAAGGACGCGCTGGGGGTCTATTCCCCTGCGGATCGGCAGAAGACTGGCATCGACGAGGCGCAGGCTGTCGCCGTCATGTTGGAGAAATACGAGGTCGTCCGGGACATGTTCCACGGCTTCGATTACCTCTCCGGCCTAACGGGTTCAGCCAAGGATCGCCTGACGGTGCTGGCGGGTGCCCTGGAATGGGTCCTCGATTTCCAGCAGAAGGCCGCCGCCGCGGAGACGACGGAAGAGGGCAAGAAGCGGGCTCACCGGCGATACAGCGACGCCGTGCTCGCCCTCTCGACAGCCTTCTCCTTGTCCAGCGCGAGCGAGGAGGCCCGTGACATCCGCAACGAGGTGGGCTTCTTCCAGACCGTGCGGGCGGCGCTGGTCAAGAGCGCATCGGGCGGCGGCAAGACCGGCGCCGAGCGGGACTTCGCCGTCCAACAGATCGTCAGCCGGGCGGTAGTTTCCACCGACATCGTGGACATCCTGGGCGCTGCCGGAATGAGCAGGCCGGACATCTCCATCCTGTCCGACGAGTTCCTGGCCGAGATCCAGGGCATGGAGAGGAAGAACCTGGCGCTGGAAGCCCTCCGCAAGCTGCTGGAGGGCGACATCCAATCCAGGAGCCGCACCAACGTGGTGGAAAGCAAGGCGTTTTCGGAACGGCTGGAGGCGGCCGTCGCGCGCTACCACAGCAACGCTATCACCACGGCCGAGGTGTTGCAGGAACTCATCGCCATCGCCAAGGACATTCGGGCCGCCCGTGCCCGGGGCGAGGAAACCGGTCTGTCCGACGAGGAGATCGCGTTCTACGACGCGTTGGCCGACAACGAGAGCGCCGTCGACGTCCTGGGTGACGACAAACTGAAGGTGATCGCCCAAGAACTGGTGGTCAGCCTCAAGCAGAACGTGGCCGTGGACTGGACGCACCGCGAGTCGGCGCGGGCACGGATTCGGGTCCTGGTGAAGCGCATCCTCCGGAAGTATGGCTATCCGCCCGACCTTCAGGACGCAGCCGTCCGCACTGTGCTTGAGCAGGCCGAGCGGCTCTCGGCGCGCTGGGCGGCGTGATAGCGGCGTCGCCGGTGCCGGACGCGGAGGGCACCATCCACGAAACAACTTGTCGGTCTTTCTCGCCCTCCTCGGGACGGCTATACCGCGGTCACGGATACAACTATCGAGCGAGGAGTTTTGATGCCCCGTCGACCGCACGACCCGACCTGGACTGACGATGTGCTGGAGGCCATGCGACAGCTTGGACGGCCACACCATCTCAGGGACATCTATCAGCGAACCGCAGAAGTTCGCGTCGCGGCAGGTCGCCCGCTGAATCCAACATACAAGCGCACAATCAGCCGCACCCTTCAGCAACGTTGCCCAAGGTGCCGGACGCAGCAGCGGGGCGACCAGCTTTTCGAGATGCATGGCAACGGCATCTGGAGTCTCGCGTAACGCCGAAATTGGTGTCCACAGGCCACTCAGAAGGAGTTCCTTTTGAGTGGCTTGTCGCCGACTTCCTTGACCCACGGAATCTGCGCCCTTCAGACTTGCAAAAGGCAGTCTCGATTTCGGAGGGCAAGATGGCACGGCTTCTCGGGTATGCGCGGGTCAGCACAAGCGACCAGGACCTCGCGCTTCAGCTTCATGCGCTTCAAGACGCCGGGGTCAGCCAGGAAAACATGTTCACTGACGTGGTGACGGGCGCCAAAGCAGACAGGCCCGGCATTGCATCCCTGCTGGCGGCGGCAACCGAGGGAGATACGATTGTCGTCTGGCGCCTGGACCGGCTGGGGCGCTCCCTTGTGAATTTGGCGGATCTCGCAGAACAGCTTCGAACCCGCGGCGTCGGCATCCGATCCTTGACCGACGGAGTGGACACCTCCATGGCGACAGGCCGCCTGATCTACGGCATCCTTTCGACGCTCGCCGAATTTGAGCGGGAAACGATACGGACGCGGGTGCGCGCCGGAATGGCGGCGGCCAAGCGGGCGGGCGTGCATTGTGGGCGCCGACCAGCGTTGAAGGCGGAGCATGCTGCTCACGCCCGCGAACGGCTCGCAGCCGGTGTGCCCGCCCGGCGCGTTGCGGCGTTCCTGAAAGTTTCAGAGGCAACCTTATATCGCGCGCTGGCGCGGTATCCGGCCCCTGCCGCATCGGCTGTAGCATAGGCACCTGAAACCGGCTCCGGACTCCGACTTGCACTGGAGAGTGGCGCAGGGCCGCCCGGTGCTGGAAGGATGGTCACCAGGGGATGTCTTCTTCCCCTTGGGAGCCATCCTTCGACATTGCGGACGGCCGTGGCGGACGCGGCCTCTCGCGCGCAGGGGCGACCAGCCGGAAAGATTCCGGGATAGCCGTCATCCCCAGAGAAGAGAGTGCGCGCCGCACGGCCTCGACCGCATCGCCGATTTGGTAGGTGGCTGCGACTTCACCGAAGGAGATGTCCTCTCGTCCCCGAACGCGCAGAGTCGGGCGCATTGTGCCGTCTCCGAAGTCGTGCAGGGTCAGGCACAGCAGTCGGGCGCCGGTGCTGGTGAACAGCCGGTCGCGGAGCCTGGCCAATGTTGGCACGCGACGTCGCGGACGGGTGGTCAGGCGTCCGTTTTCATCCTCGACAACGACCAGTCCATCCCGATCAAGCTGCCCTTTCCAGGCGCGGAACGCACCGACAGCGCGGGTCATCGTGAGATGCCGGGTCTGCCGGTGCAGTTCGGCCATGTTCTCGGCCGAGAACGGAACGCCATCCCCATCGGCCCGCCGGATGGTTTCTGCCAGCGACTTGCTTGAATATTGCGCGAGCGCACCGGGATAGCGCTCTACCTCGGGTGAGCCGCCGGTCAAAGAGTCCCACCATGCCCACCCTGACGCCTCGAAATAGGCGCGCATGGCGTGGCAATCGTTCTCGCTCGCCCGGACGGCGAGATGAAAATGAAGGTCTACCTCGGCGCCATCCTGGCCGACCGAGCGAACCTCGGCGGCAACCATGTCGCAAGCCAACCCGGGCGCAATGCGCTTGCGGCCGTAGCGGAGCCGGTCACCCAGACGTGCGCTTTCGTCGGCGTGGGTTGCGCGAAGGTCGGCAAGAGCCATGACGGACACAGGCGCCCGCACCACCACCTGGATCACCTGGTCGATTCCTCGGGCAGTGCAGAAGGCCGCGTATTCTCGCCCCCATTTCGCTTTCAGCGTATGGGCCTGATCCGCGTAACCATACCACCGCCGCCGCTGACGGCCGAGATATTCACGGATGGCGCCCTCGGTCGCGAGGTCGAACAGAGAATCTCCATCGAGCGCGGCATAGACTTCGTCGTCGCGCAACCCGCCGCGCAGAAGGAAAGCCGCTGTCTGTTCCGCCTCCCGGCGGCGTTCGCGCACGGCGATGGCGTAGGCGGCATCGCGCTTCCGGCCCGCCCCGGGGAAGCTCAGAGGTTCGGGAAAGGTGGAAGCAAATTCGTTGACAGTGCAGGTTGAGCTAGGGCGGCGTCCGAAACGGGCTGTTTCGGCCGCCCGGGCGTCACCTACCGCCCAGAGAAGCGGCGGAATCCTTGAGGTCGTCGCACCAACGGCGCATGCTGGATCCGTTCTGAAGAAAGTCGCCGGGGGGAGGGCTGGCAGGCCCTGTGATCCCCGGCGTTCTATCCTCTCGCGCGATGCTGGCGAAACGCAAGCGTCCGCTCATGCGGCCTTGACGATTTTCGGCGCCTCCTCCGAGTCCTCCAGCTTGCGCCGCATTTCCGAACTCTTCGCGTTGACGTAGCGCATGAGGGCGGCATCCGACTTGTGGCCGGATTGCCGTTTCAGTTCCGGGATGGTGAATCCGCGGGCAGCCACACGGGACAATGCTTCGTGGCGAAGGTCATGAACGTGCAGGTCGATAATGCCTGCGCGCTCCATGGCCCGGTCCCACCGGCTTGCCACCGCATCCCCATTCAAGGAGAAGACCTTCGCGTCCGGCGCCGGGCAGTGCAGTTCGGCAATCCGTTGGTGGAGTGCAGCATCGGCCCGGCGGGTCAGCAGGACTCGACGGGGGGCTCCATTTTTGGATGTTGGGCGCCAGCATTCGGGGCCGTCTTCCGTATGCACGCACTGGCCGACCCGGATATCAAGGATTTCCGAACGTCGCATTCCCGTTGCGAGAGCAACCGACAGGAACGCAACCATCTGCAATCCATCCAAACCCTCCAACAGGGCCTCGGTGATGAGGTCTTCTTCCTTCTTCAGCTTGCCATCACGGCGCACCGTTCCCAGGCGGCGATCACGTCCTTCAGGCAGCTTGGGCAGGGGAACGCCGGTTACTGGGTTGGCAAGGGTTGTAAGCCCCCACCCCCAAAGTTCGTCGAACTGTTCGTCGGCAGGTGTAGCTGCGAGAGCGTAAAGCGCGGAAATGCGGGACAGGTCATTACGAATGGTCGAAGCGGCGCACTTCCGGCCAGCCGCGGTCCCCTTGAGGTTCTTCCGTGACTTCATCCAGGCGACCATGTCCGCCTTGGTGACGTCGCCAAGGCGTTTGTCGGCAATACGAACAACCTTCCCATCGGGAGAGGTAATCTCGCACGCTTTCCACATTGCAATCCGGGCGCGTTCCTGGCGCCAACCTTTGCGATGCTCCGTGATATGCTGGTCGTAATGGTCGAGGGCCTTGCGCAAGCTCCAGTCCGGTCGAGGATGGGGTTGGGCGTCGATCTCCTCCTGCGTGGGGGGCTTGGGTAGCAGTTCGTCGCCCGGTTTCAGCGTTCGCTTCCGTCCGCGGAGGACCCATTCCTGACGGTCAAACTGGACCCGCCGCGCATGTGCGTTCTCAATCGCGCGCTCGCATCCTTCGGCCCACCGTTTGGCACTGTCCTTCAGGTCAAAGGTGGCCGAGATGGTGACTTCCCCGCGCCTGACCGTTGCTGTGTAGCGGAAGCCACCCTTCCGCTTCCGCTTCTGAAAACTCGTCGCCATCCGACCCTCGCAACCAACGTGCAACCAAACGGGATAATACAGGGATTTTTTGGCGGAAAAAAGCAATTTCATATCGAATTTGTAAACCGAAGGTCGGGGGTTCAATCCCCTCACCCGGCACCAGCCCCCGGATTTGGCGCCCCAGCCCGCCTGTGGGACAATTCCCGCCAGCCCGGACCCCCGAAAATATCGCCATGCGTTCGAT
>JAKBCR010000099.1 GCA_021807675.1 Pseudomonadota bacterium | reverse complement strand
CACGATGGTCGTGTCCGGGGTGACGCGGGCGAACGGAGCGACCGTTGTCCCCCTCATCATCATGGTGCTGGCTTACATCCCGGGAAGGTTGGGTGCCGCCTACGCGCTGCGGCCCTGGCTCGGCATTGATGCGATCTGGTGGAGTCTTCCGCTCGGTATGGCGCTGTCGATGAGCCTCAATGTGGCCTATTACGTCCGGGGTGACTGGCGCAAGATCTCGCTGCTGGCCTCGGTCGAGGAAGGGGAGGAATTCGTCCAGGCGGAGGCCGACCCAGCCGGCCGCATGCTGCCCAATGGTTGACCGGCCAATGGGATGGGCTGGCGCAAGCGAGCCATCGCCTCTACCGGAGGCGCCTGCGCGGCACGTCGGCGCCGGAGGAGGATTCCTCAGATGAGTAGCGTTGGGGAGGCTGTGCCGGCGCGACGCTGGTATTACGGCTGGAACATCGTGGCGGCGACCATCGTGTCGCAGATCGCTGCCGATGGATTGACCTACAATGCATTTCCGTTGTTCGTGCAGCGCTGGTCTCGCGATCTGCATGCGCCGATCAGCGAGCTGCAGTTGGCCGTGGTCGCATTGGTGCTGACGTGCGCGCTGGCTTCGCCGGCAACCGGAGTGCTGGCCGACAGGCTTCCGGCCCGGCGACTCTTCGCCTGCGGCCTACTGGGCATCGGAATCTTCTACGTCGCGGTCAGTATGGCCAAGGCGGCGTGGGAGCTCATCGCCCTCTTCGGGCTGCTCGCGCCGCTTGCCTTGTGCCTGTCGACTTCAGTGACTGCGAATCCGCTGATATCGCGATGGTTCGTGCGCCGTCGCGGCTTGGCTCTGGGGTTGAGCGCCTTCGGTCTCGGAATTGGGGGGGTGCTGTTGCCGCCGTTGATCGCTGAGCTGCTGCCGCAGGTCGGCTGGCGGACGATCTGGCGGGTGGGTGGTCTTGCCGTCGCGGTGCTGGTGACGCCGCTCGTGGCGCTCGTGATGCGCGATCGGCCCACGAAGGCTGACGGTCTTGCCTATCTCGGGGATGCGAGCGAGCAGCGCGCTCACCAGGATCCCCTCTCGCATGCGAGTGGCCCGGGCTGGCGAGAGATCCTCGGACACAGGAATTTCTGGCTTCTGCTCGGGATCTATCTGCCCATGATGGCCGTATATGGAGGCGTTGCGCAGAACCTCCCGCCTTATGCCGCGAGCCACGGCTGGGACCGGTTGCTTGCCGGGCAGTTGCTCTCGGTCCTGAATCTCTCCCAGGTCGCCGCGACGTTGGCTCTGGGGGTCCTGTCCGACCGGTTCGGCAATCGCTTACCGCTCGTCGGGCTTGCAGTCGTGGTGGGAACCGGCGCGGCGGCGCTTGCCTTCGGCACCGCGCTGCCTGCGATCGTTCTGGGATGCGTATTCGTGGGTTTCGGCGGCGGGATATTCACGTTGCTGGCTGCCGCGATGGCCGTGGAATACGGCGCGACGGGTCTGGGGCGCGCGTTCGGCGCCAGTATGTTCTTTCTTCCGCTCGGCTCTTTCGCACCGTTCGCGATCGCCAAGACCCAGGAAATGACGGGCAGCTACAGGCCGGCCCTGATCGGCACGGTGCTTCTCGCAGCGATCAGCGGTGGGCTGAGCCTCTTGCTGCGGGAGAGAGGCAGGATTGGGCGCGCAGCGGCCGGGAGCGAAAGGTGAGCAAGCCGCATCGCCGGCCAGCCATGGGCTGATCAACGTGCTGCCTTGGCTCTCGTCATCGGCCCGACAGTCTCCGCCGCCAGTGCGGACCCGAGCACAGTCTCTCGCGGACTCTCAGCATGCCGCTGCCCGCCTGCGCTCCATTGCCGCGCGCAGCATCGGCAGACGGTCCACTCCGAAGTACATGTCATCGCCGTCGAGGTACATCGTCGGAGACCCGAATGCTTCGCGGGCGATCGCCTCCTCGACGTTCGCGCGCAGAGCGTCCTTGACCTGTTGCTCGGTGATTCGCGCAAGAAGCCAGGCAGGATCGATACCGACGACACCGCACAGCGCGGCGAGCGTATCGTCACACGAGATGTCCAGCCCTTGCTCGAAGTAGGCGCGGAAGGCGGCCCGCGCCCAGGGGACGATCTTGCCGCATTCCTGCAGGGCCAGGCAGGCGCGCATGACGCGCACGCTCCTGACGGGGTGGCCGGGTGGCGGGAACAGGATCTTCAGGCCGGTGGCTCTGGCCCAGTCATCCAGGTCCTTCAGAAAGTAGCTCATCTTGCGCGGCGGCTCCTTCGCAAGGCGCGTGTAGTATTCGACGCCTGGGTTGACGGCGTTGAAGATGGCGCCGACCAAGATGGGCCGCCATATGATCCGTGCATTGAACTCGGCGGCAAGCGGCTGAATGCGCTCGAACGCCAGATAGGTCCAGGGGCTCGAGCAATCGAAAAAGAACTCGATCTTCATCGGTCATTTTCCCGGTCCGATCCCCCACCGCGGAATCAGTCGTGCCGGTCAGGCAGCGGCCGCTCGCGCATCGTAGCCTCGAGGCGTCAGGCCATCTTGACCGATCGCGCAGTGATGAGCGGAAGATCATCGACGGTCACCAGGCCGGGGCGCGCCGCCACCACGGCCGGTATGGCATTCACCGGCGGATTCGCGGTATTGGCGCTCAGATCGTCGGGGTTGCCCGGGGTATCGAGCTCGAAGCGCAGCCTCACACCCGGTACTCCGACCACCTCGATGACGTAGCCCTCGGTGATCGGCCAGTCGGGCTCCATCGCATTTCCGAGCCGCCACAGCAGGCCGATCTCGATGAGCGGCCTGCCCTTCACGATACCTTGCCAGGTTCCATTGAGACCGCATACCGTTCCCTTGGCGATGTCCATGTAACCGAGGTGCAGGTCCTGGGTGGCCACGCCGAATCTGGGCGTGTACCGTACCTCATCGAGCTGCACTCGCAGCGCCTTCGCCATCATCTCCACGGCATCGAGGAACACGAGCTGCCTCTCTCTGGCGATGTCCGCAAGGCCGGGTGTATCCGCAGACAGGCCGAAGCCGAGAGACCGCCATGTCTGCGGCGAAGCATACGAGGTCGAATCCGCCGCCTCGTAGATCGAGATCCGCTCGACTTCGCGGCAGGCCCCGGCGGCGGTCAGCGCCAGGGCGCTCGCCAAGCCGGGGTTGATGCCCGACCCGTAGAGCGACACTCCCCCGTGTATCGCGGCCGCGTGCAGGCGCTTCATGTCGCGCTCGCCGTAGGAGCGGCCGGTGATGAAGTTGGCGGTCGAGATGACATTGATGCCGCCTTCCAGCAGCCGCACCATGTGCTCGATGTTCCAGATCAGGGGCATGTAGAGCACCACATCGGGCTTCAGCGCCACGATGGCCTCGACATCGTCGGTCGCAGTCACGCCGAGGGGCGGCAGGTTGCAGAGCTCTCCGACGTCCTTGCCCGCCTTGTCCGGACTCCAAACGTAACAGCCGACCAACTCGAGACCGGGTTGGGCCAGCACCGCCCGCACCGCCGCGCGGGCGACGCCGCCGGCGCTCCACTGCACTACGCGGATCGTCATGACAAGATACTCCCCGGGAACATGTCGGTGGGAAACGGATGTTATCGCGGTCGTCCGTAGAGTAGTGCCCCCGGGGTGGATGCTGCAAGCCGGTCGCGTTCGGTCCTGCGGACGCACCCGTTGCCGCTTCGGCCACTCGTCGATTGACATCGGAGCGCCAGGATCGTTAGACTGAACAAACGGTAAGCAGAGTTTGGGATTTCTCGCCGAAGGGGTGAAGAAAAGATGAGAAGCGCTCGGTTCGTGGCCGCGACCGCCGTCGCGGTGCTGTCGTTCCTCGGCGTGGATGGAGCCGCCGGGGCAAAGGGCGGCGCTCGCCCGAAGATCTTCGAGACGGACGTGACCCATGATCTTGCGCTCGCGAGCGGCGAGCCGGAGATTGCGGTCGATCCGACCGATCCACGCAACCTGGCCATCGTCGAGTTTGCCCTGGGCTCGAAGAAATATCCGGCCGACAGGATCAATCCGCCGATGCAGGCCAATGGCGAGGAAGCCGTCGAGGCGATGGCGAACGACGGACGCGTCATGCTGTCGCATGACGGCGGCGATACGTGGCATGCCCACCCGCCGCCGGCGCATGATCCGAACAAGGCGGGTGGCGGCGATCCCATGATCGCCTACGGCCCCGACGGCGCCTTGTACGTTGCGGATGAGCCCTTTCCGAAGCAGCTGGCGATGCGCGGCACGATGGATCACTACCGCTTTGTGATTGCGGTATCGACCGACGGCGGCAAGACGTTTCGCGAGCCTCAGCAGGTGGTCACGCCGATCGACCGACCGTTTCTCGTGGTCGACCAGTCGACGGGGATGGTTTATACGGCGAGCACCGGGTATTTCGATGCCCAAACGGGGGCTCGCAACCAGCACATTCCCGGGGCGATCTTCGACCGGTGGCTGGTTGCGTGGCAGCCGCATCTGACTGCGCATAGCAGGCCCCGGCGCATGGGCGGACCTGACTTCAGCGCCGCTTCGGGCAGCACCATGACGGCGGCGAACGGTGTCATCGCCTCGGTCTTCATCATCGGATCACCGGCGGCGGATATGTTCGGTCCCGCGGTGACCCAGTCCGTTCCGGTGCCTCCCTCGCTCAGGCCGCTCGTCACCGACGGAAGGACTTCTTGCCAGCTGCAGTCGCCTTGCCTCTTTTTCCAGACTTCCGCGGATCAGGGGCGGCACTGGACGCGCCATTACGTCCCGGTTCCGGGCGGATTTTCGGGTCTTTTCGCCTATGTCTCCGCGGACCCGGGGCGGCCGGGGCGCTATGCCATCGGGGTCTTGAACGCGGACGCCACCGGGCTTCGCGTGCTGCTGACCGATGACTCCGGTGCGACCTGGTCGAAACCCATCGCCGTTCCGGGCGTGCCGGGCGCCCCCTCGATTCCCGGCCGGCCGCTCGATGCGAAGCATTTTCAGCTGTTCTCGCTCATCAATCGAGGCTCGATACTGAGGCCGTGGATGGCCTACGGTCCGACGGGAGTGCTGGGTTTCATGTGGAGGCAGCGGCGGCCGGCCCTCGCCGGATCGCCGCCGCAATCCTCAACCCCAGGGGCGTCCTGGGGGGCGGGATATGACGTCTATGCGGCCATCTCGTGCGATGGCGGCCGGCGATGGTCTCCCCCGGTCAAAGTGAATTCCGAGCCTTCACCTGCGGGTTCCACCGCGTTCGATGACCTGAGCTACATGGCGCTCGATGCGCATTACGCGCACGTGGTCTGGGGCGACCGGCGGATGATGGCAAAGGTGAAGAACGCTTCCCGACTGACGCGTGGTGGTATACAGGTATTTTACGCACGTGTGCCGTTCTCAGTGGTGTCGAAGGGAGCGGCGTGTGGTCGTCCGTAACGGTGTGCGCAAATGTGCGCTGCGACAGCGATGGAACGTGCTGCCTATCGCGGCGTTGCAACGCGTCTCCAGCGCTCATCGAGGAAGCGGCGGATCTCGCGGATTCTGTCCCGGCGCTCCGGACCGCTCATGAACGCCACGTGAGTCGCCGCTTCGAAGACATGCAGCTCCGCGGGGATCCCGGCGGCCCGCAGCGCACGGTGCATGCGCACCGTGTTGGACAGGAACAGGTCCCGCGTGCCGCTCTGAAGGAGCGTCGGCGGGAAGCCGCGCGTGAACTCGCCGAAGAGCGGCGAAAGATAGGGGTCTGACAGATCGTGCCCGGCCGCATAGAGCAGATTCGCCGGCATCAGGCGGCTGGTGAGCGCCGTATCCACTCCGAGCAAGGTGTTGAACGTATCGCCGGATTCCGTCAGGTCGAGCTCGGGAGTCAGCAGCACGGCCGCGGCGGGTAGCGGCATTCCCTCATCGCGGGCGCGCAAGAGGGTCGCCGCGGCGAGATTGCCCCCCGCCGATGCACCGCCGACCGCGATCTGCTGCGGCGGGTGCTCGCGAAGCAGAGCACGGTAGGCCGCAACGCAGTCATCCAAGCCGGCCGGGTAGGGATGGTCCGGGGGCAGGCGGTAGTCGACCGCCCAGACTTTCGCCCTGACCATCCCGGCTGTGATGATTCCCATCGCGCGGCAGCTCTCACCGCCTCCCCACAGCAGCGCGCCCCCGTGAATGTCGAGATAAACGCTGGAATCGCCATGCTCGCGGTCGCGCGGCGTCACGACGTAGACCCGCACGCCCTGAACGTCGATCTCCTCCACCTCGGCCTGGATATCGCGTCCGATCGCAGTGAGTCCGGCGAGACCCATCTCGTCCATGCGGGAGATCATCTGCCGCCATCCCTCGCTATCATCCTGGGCCGGCCAGGGTGGATTCGACAGGGTACCTTGGGCGAGCTGGGCCTGCGCCTCGGGGCTCAAGTGAGCGGGGACCGGAATATCGCGCGCGGGGACGTGGAGGCTCGGCCGGGGGGAGGAATTCTTCACCATGGACTCATCATCCTGTGCGGGTGTCGCTGTCACGATGGAACCGCCTCGAGTAGCGCGGGTCTTCCACCCGGGATTACCCCGTTGCGGTTGGCCGGGCGCCCAGGCGTCGCCGCCTGGGCGCTTCGGGTTGCCGCCGGTACCTTGGGCGATGCGGCATTCTGCCTGATCAGAACTTCTTGCTGATGCCGAGCTCGATCAGGCGCCCGATCGTGGCCCCGTTCGCATACCCGCTGGTCGCCAGGACAAGGGTCTGGGCCTCGTAGTCCGGTGGGCTCTTGTCGAGGACATTCTGCACGTTCAAGGTGAGGGAGAGGGGCTGCAGGAAGCCGGTTCCGCTCAGCTCGTACTTGAAGAACAGATCGATCGTGCTGTATCCGCTCACGTGCGTCTGCACCGGGAGAACACCGACCGGGGCATTCAGTCCATAGCCCGATGTATGGTTCAAGATCGCCTGCGCCGTGAAGTGCCGGATGTTGGCACCGACCGTGACTCTGGCCCGCAGGCTCGGCACATTGGGCACTGCCGCGAATGGCGTGTTCGCAAATGGGCTCTGCTCCCGATGCAGCTCATAGTCCGCGTTCGTTCCCAGTTCGACCGCACCCCAGCTCATCGGATGCACATAGTTGACGTCGAAATCCAGTCCGTCCAGGCGATAGTCTCCCGTGTTGTTCTTGCGCGCATCCAGGATCGCGTAGATGCTCTGCGGAGTGCCCCCACCGACCACCGCATTGGCCTGAGCCTCGGCGGCGGCGACCTGGGCGACCGTCGGGTCGACGGTGATCAAGGGCCCGAAATTGCCCCAGAAATCCGCCTGGTCGGTGAAATTGGGCACATCGATGACACCGTTGAAGAGAAGATGCCAGTACGTGACCCCGAGGCGCAGGCCCGACACGAAGGGCGGATCGACGTCGAAGCCGATCGAGTACGTCTGCGCGGTTTCGGACTGTATGTTCGGATGATTCCCCAGGAGGACGATCACATTCGACTGGCCGGCCGCGGGGGCCGGATACCTGCCGCTTGCGATCAGGCTCGCCGGGGGGACCAGGAATGGAATGCTCGTCGGAGCGATGTTCGCGGTCGTGAGGGTGGTCGCCGCGTTGTCCGCGAGACTCGGCGCCACGAAGGACTTGCCCCACGAGCCGCGGAGCTTGAACCAGTGTATCGGCTTGAAAGTCACGCCGATCTTCGGATTGGTCGTGCCGCCGAAATCGCTATAGTGGTCGTATCGGCCGGACACGGAGAGGAGCAGCGCGTCGATTCCGGGCAAGCGATTGCCCGCCCCGACGATCGGCACGTCAACTTCCGCGAAAACGGACGAGATGTGCCGCCCCAGCGAGACGAGCGGCAGGGGCGCATACGGGGCGACGATGGGAACGCCGCCGATCGCGATGCCCGCGAAGCCGGTGCTCTGCGTGCCCGGGACAATCGTACCGTTCCGGGACTGGAATTCCTCGTGGTCGTATTCCAGGCCGGCGGCGAGCTTCACATCGCCCCCTGGTAGACGGAAGAGGCCGCCGTCGGCCACCACCCGGGCATTCTCCTGGCTCTGGTGCGCGAATCCGTACGTCTCGTAGTTGTCGATCGCTGTGAGCGCGGCGGGACTGCTCGAGAGCGGATCGTACGGATTGAACAGCCCCGTCGCGGTGGCGACCGCCAGCGCGGTGGTGTCGGCCTGCGCCACGAGATTCGTGGTGTTGCTTTCGCCGTAGCTGAAATGCGCGCGCAGTTCCCAGCCGCCGCCAAGATCGACTCTCACGGCCGGCGTGACCCCCCAGGTGCCGAGCTTGATGTGCTGCGCTTCGAGCGGGGTGGGAAGGTCGAAATATACCTGCTGCAGCTCAAAGACGTCACCGGGATAGGAGCGATTGCTGGACTGGAATGGGCTCGGCGTGCCAAAGGGTGGCGGACCTATGAGCGTCGAGTCCGGATAGCCGGCACTCCCGTACAAGGGGAGGTAATTCCGGCGGTTCATGTAGAAGGCATCCAGCTCGAAGGTGACGCGGCTCGAAAGATTCTGCCTGACAGTGCCGTATACCGAGTACCGCGCCTCCGCGGGGTAGACACCGGCGCCTTTGCTCGGGTCGCACTGGTTGGCCGTGTTCGGCACCGCCGGGAACGGCAGGGCGGAGACGGTCGGGGGCCTCGAGGCGAGCGTAAAGGCAGGGGTGAGGTATTCGCCCGCCAGCAGCTGCACATTGCCGGGAGAGCATTCGAGGCTCAAGGCCGGGTACGACAGCCCGGCATATGAGTTGAATGGCGTCCTGACATAGCCGAGATCCCCGCCCGTGAGATCGCTGTGCCGAGCATAGTTGAACGCGACGATCGCCGATCCGCTCTGCCACTCGTGTCCCGCCATGAGATTAGCGACGTCGGTATTGTAATGATCCGCGGTCCCGTACTGGGCGTCGGCCTGCACCCCCTCGAAACGCTTGCGCGTGATGAAATTGATCACGCCCGCCACCGCGTCCGACCCGTAGATCGCCGACCCGCCGTCGGGGACGATCTCGACCCGTTCGATCATATCTGGCGGCACGATATCCGGATCGGGACTCGTCGATAGCACGCCCATGCCGACGACGCGGCGACCGTTTACCAGGACCAGTGTCGATGAGCCGCCCGCGGTGTTGAACCCGGGCAAGTCGCGGAGATTCGGCCGATTGGTCGTGACGTTGTTGAACGCCCCCGCCGGCTGGATGAAGTTATTGAACGAGCCCATCTGCGGGATCGTCTGCAACAGCTGCGCTGTCGTCGTCGCACCCGTCGCCTGCACTTGCTCGCGGCTGATGTGGACCACGTGAGTGCCGATGGGGGCAACGCCCCGGATCAGGGTGCCGGTGACCACAACTTCCCCGAGTCGCAGCTCCGCCGGCGATTGTTGCGGCTTGTCCCTCGTCTGGGCCGGCACCGTTTGCGCGCGAGCCACATTCCCCAGGGCCACGAGGGCGCCGAGGCCGATCGGAGTCATCAGTAGCGTCTTGAAGTTCTTCAGCGTCATATCCCCCTCCTGCGTCTGTGAAATCGAACGTGTCGACGTCTTATCGCGAACCTGGGCGGCTGCGGTGAAAGCACCCGTGGCGCATTTTGTCTGCGTACTTGTCCGCAGGTTCATCAGGAGGCCCACGCACTTACGCGTGCGATGATGGACCTCGGGCCCCCCAGCTATACTGTCTGCGTAATACTATACGACATGATGTCGCCGGAAAACAGTTCGTTGGTTGCGTCATCGACCCGGACGGGCGCTGCGGCTGGTCATATTGGCCGGCTATTCAGTTATTGGCTCGGAATTATGCTGAAGATTTAGTCAATGCCGGGCGAGCGACCGTCGTCGGCGGTGCCGGGGACGATGAGAATCCGACCCGGGGCGCACCTGCCGCGCACCCTCGCTCGGGCAGATATGGCGCTCCGGTCTACCCGGGGTAACCAGGGGACAGCGCGAGAGCGGGGCAGCGCGAGAGCGCGAGTGTTGCGCACGAGCCACATTCATTCGACCCGCGGTGCGATCGTTAAGAAATTCGCGCTTGACCGCCCGTAAGGGCTGGGGCGTACTGCGCCCCGATGCGCCGGAGGGGTGCGAGCTGGCCGGGACTTTCGGGCCCCGCCTCGTCGCGGGCAGGCTCGGGTCTGCGGCGCCACCGGCGGACCCTTCCGCGCAGACCGGGGTCCCCGCACCCTGCCTGCTGCTGAGAGGCCGGGTCCGATCACCAGACAACGATAAGGGGGAAAGATAAATGCTCCGTGGCCAGAATTACGTGCTCAGCCTGGGTCTCGTCATTGCGCTCCTCTCGGGGCCGGTGCGAGCCGCGACCGACTCGTCGCCGAACCATCCTGCGGCCGGTGATTCCGCGGCGCCGCAGAACACTCTCAAGGAAGTCGTCGTCACGGCCGAGCGCCGGTCCGAGAACATCACCAACGTGCCGTTCGTCGTCAACGCATTCTCGTCGCGGACGCTGCGGGACGCCAATGTCCACAGCCTCTCGGATATCACCAAACTCACTCCTGGAGTGCGTTTCGACAATGCAGCCATGTTCGTGCAGCCGTCCATCCGAGGTGTCGGCACGGACGTGGTGACGTCCGGTGTGGGATCCAATGTCGGCATCTACATCGACGGCTTCTATAACCCGAATCCGACTTCGGTCGATTTCGATCTGCTCAATGTCACCGGGATTCAGGTGTTGAAGGGGCCGCAGGGCACTCTGTTCGGCCGCAATACGACCGGGGGAGCCATTCTCGTGACGACGGCGAGTCCGAGCCTGACGCCGGCCGGGACGCTGCAGGTCTCTTACGGCAGCTTCAATACCGTGCGGACGGAAGGCTACGTGACCGGCGGCTTGACCGACAAGCTCGCGGGGGATCTGGCCGTGCTCTACACGAGGAGCGATGGCTATTACCAGAACCTCATCACCGGTAGCGACACCGTCGGCGCCTCGCACTCGTACACGATTCGCACTGGATTGAAGTACCTGCTGTCGGATTCCTCATCGGTACTCGTCCGCTACGAGCACATCCATGAGGATGATCCGACGAACGTTCTCATGGATACCTACGTGGGCCGGAATGGCCCGGTCTTGCCGCTCGGGACTCCGCCGTCGACCGTAACGACGCAGCCGTGGAAGACGGTGCAGATTGCCCCACAGCAGTATTTCCGGGACACCTCGGACATACTTCAGGTGACGATCCCCGTGCACTTCTCCTGGGGAACATTGACCTCCTACAGCCAGGCGCGGTACGACGACACGCCTTCGATGAATGACCTCGCCGGCACCGCCAATTCCAACCTGGATCTCGGGATCCGCACCCGGGACACGACCTATACGCAGGAACTGCTGGCCACATCGAGCGTCGGTCGCTTCAAGTGGACGACGGGCGTTTTCGGCTTCTTCAACCGGGATACGTTCCGGGCACCTGCCGATGTCTACACCGATACGGCATACAGTCATCTTTTCCTCGTCGCACCGGCCGGCTCCAGCACGACCAGCATCACCGGTGCCGCCTATTTCGACGGTACCTATGAGTTCGCTCGAAATTGGTTCTTCACCGCGGGAGTTCGGTACAGTTACGACGAAGTCACCGATGCGTATTATCTGACCGCCAATGGCTTTCCCGCGCCGGGCGCGAACGGCATCCTCTACGTGCCGCAGGGCGTTGTTCCGGTTCCGGGGCTCAGCAGCAATCATGTGACGCCGCGCGCCGTCATCCGGTGGAAGCCGACCGAATCCTCGAGCATCTATGCGTCGTTCAGCGAAGGCTACAAGGCGGCCGTCCTCAACGTCGGGTGCGGTTGCAGCACCGCCGGGATTCCGGCGCAGTCCGAGAAGCTCAACGATTACGAGGTGGGCTACAAATACGGGGGAACGAGGTTTTCCGGGAGCGTTGGCGGATTTTATTATGACTACCGGAACCTTCAAGTCGCCTACTACACGTATCAGGCCGGTACGATCGTCAACGCGCCGAAGGCCCGTATCGATGGAATCGAGGCTCAGGGGGATTATCAGGTTCTTTCCGGGCTGACGCTTGGCGCTGATGTGTCGTATCTCGACGCCGTCTATGAGGATTATCCGCAGGACAACACCTACGTGCCTACTGTGGGAGGCATAGCAACCACCAATACCGTCGATGGCAAGGGCTTGACGTTGCAACGCGCTCCCAAGTGGTCGGGCAACGCGAGCGTCCGCTACACCAGGGGGATCGGTTACGGCTCCATGACGTTTGCCGGCACGTACAGCTATTCATCGAGGATATATTTCGACCCGGCGGATGAGTTCTACCAGAATGCGTATGGGTTGCTCAGCCTGCGAGCCGCGTGGACCGATCCGTCGGGCCGCTTCACCGTCGCGGCGTACGGCGACAATGTGACGAACGAGGCGTACATCGCGACCGTCAGTTACGATGCGCTCGGTATCAATTCGCAATGGGGCGCGCCGGCGACGTGGGGACTTTCCTTCAAGGTCCAGTACTGAGGCCGTCGCCGTCGCGCCGCCTCGCAATCGCCTCGAGGCGCTTGACTGACCGGTTGCCAGGGGCAATGATCGGTCCATGTGAGCGTCGCAGGTCTGGCCCATCTGCCCCGCGCCTTCAGAACTGTTCTAGTGTTCAGCGCCCGCGAGATGGGCGCGGCCCGGGGGCCGGCAAGGCGGGAGCATCGGCTGAGGATCGGGTAGCGCATCGGGAGGTCCCAATGATTGGCGTCGTTGCGACGATCAAGGTCCACGCGGACAAGGTGGAGCAGTTCGAGCGGGTCGCGCTGGAGCTCGCGGCGAGCGTGAAGTCCAACGAGCCGGACTGCCTGCTCTATTGTATGACCAGGAGCCGCTCCGATCCGCTGACTTACAGGAGCCTCGAGATCTTCCGAAGTCAGGCAGCCATCGAGCAGCACATGGCGCGGGAGTACTTTGCCTCCGCCGTCGAGCGGCTGAGAGCTTGCAGCGGGGAGGAGCCGACGGTGGAGTTCATGGATACACTGGAATGATCGGCGCGGATCGCTCAGCGGGCAGGCTCGACGAAGGCGGCCGGCATATGGGCGGCGTCAAGCCATTTCTGCCGACAGGCACGGGCCGGGGACGTGCCTCGTCGCGGGGCGCATCCGCCTCACCAGGGGGGATGTAGTGGCGCTCACACGTTTGGTGATCGACCGGCGCGAGCCATTTGCGGGCGGACACCGCTGGGGAACTGCCGGCTCGTACGAGCGCCTCGCCGGGACGGCCTGGTTCGAGGTCGATCCGGCTGCCGGGTGCAATCGAGTCATCTGCAATCTCGACAAAGCCCCGCGCAATGCCGGCGGCAAGGTGGAGTTCAGCGCTCCGGTCTTCATGCTCAAGCCGGCCGATGTCGCGAAGGGCAACCGCAGGATTTTCTGCGACATCAACAATCGCGGCAACTCCGATCTGGGGCCGGTATCCGATGCCGCGAAGGTGAATGGGCAGGTTGCCCAGCAGCTCAGAATGGGCTTCACGCTCGTCGATGTGGGATGGCACGGGGACGGAATACCCAACGAGCGGCAGCTTTTTCCCGACTTTCCGCTCGCCACCCTGGCGGACGGGCAACCGATCGTTGGCCGGGTCCGGCTGGAGTTCTCGGTGCCGGCACCCGTTTTCAGCCTGCCACTGGCGCAGTTCTGGCGTGCGTACGAGACCTCCGACACCGACACGGCCGGATCGACGCTCGTGATGCGTGAGCGGGCCGGTGCCGATCCGGTGGGGGTTCCGCCGGACAAATGGGCTTTTGGGACCTGCCAGGACGGCCCCGGGACGGTGAGGCCTTCGACCACCGACATATGCCTGTTCGAGGGGTTCAGTCCAGACCGGCTCTATGAGCTCATCTATCCGGCCAAGAACCCGATCGTGATGGGGCTCGCCTATGCGGTGACACGCGATCTTGTCTCGTTCCTGCGCTACCGGAAGGAGGACGATACAGGCACGCCCAGCCCGCTCGCGAGTTCGGCCGCAGGTCCGCCCGCGCGGCTCGCCTATGGGTATGGCGCCTCCTCGACTGGCATGTATCTGCGCGAGTTCCTCTATCTCGGCTTCAACGAAGATGAGGAGGGGCGCAAGGTTTTCGACGGCGTATTCATCAACACGGGAGGGGCGAACAGACTGTTCGCCAATGTCGAGTTCGCGCACCCGACCTTCTATTCCGCCCAGGACGGACACCAAGATGCTGTCGCCAACGCCTACGCGCCGTTTACCTTCGGCGTCTCGCGCGATCCGCTCACCGGTCTCGAGGACGGCATTCTCAAGCGTCCCGCTACGGACCCGATGGTCATCGAGGCGGTCGACGAGAACAGCTTCTGGACGTGGAAGAACTCGTTGCAGGTGGTCGACGGCCGGGGTGGGCCGATCCCGATCCCGGAAAATGTGCGCCTTTATTTCAAGGCGGGCGCGGGCCACCTCGGCATTCACGGGCTCATGAGCCCTCCGCTCGCCCCGAATGGATTTTTAGGCGAATGCAGATATCCCGCCCAGGCGCTGAATTCGTCAGCGTTCAATCCGGCGGCGATCGAGCGGTCGCTGCCCGGACTCGGCGGTGCCATGGTGGTGGTGCTGGACGAGTGGGTCGCTCGGGGCATGGCGCCGCCGGACAGCAATTTTCCCACGCGGGAGGAGGGGGCCCTCGTGACGCTCGAGGAGTATCGGAGCCTCTTTCCGAAGCTGAAGGCGCTGGAGCCGCCAACGGTCATGGCGGAGCTCAGTGTGCTCGATTTCGGACCGGATTTCGGACCTGCCGGCGGGCGCATGACCGTGCTGCCGCCGAGGCGAGGCGAGGCCTACGAGCTCTTCGTCCCTCGGCCCGACGCCGACGGCATCGCCGTGGGGAAGCATAGACCGATCGAGGCGGCCGTGCCGTTGGGGACGAATGTCGGCTGGAACATTCGCCGCGAAGGCTGCCGTGCGGGTGACCTCTGCGGCCTCGAAGGATCGTTCCTTCCCTTCGCCAGAACGCGGCAGGAACGGCTGGCGGGGAGTGACCCACGGCCTTCGCTGGAAGAGCGCTATCGCGATCATGCGGGCTTCGTCGCCGCCGTGCGCGCGGCGGTTCGGGAGTTGGTCGACGCGCGCTTCATGCTCGCTGCCGACGCCGAGGCGTGGATCGAAGCCGCCGAACAGAGCGACGTGCTGGTCCCGTAGGCGCCGGTTTTCGCCCGAGACCCTTGCCGGCACCTCGGTCTCA
>JAKBCR010000098.1 GCA_021807675.1 Pseudomonadota bacterium | reverse complement strand
GCTGCCCTGCTGGTAGCGTGACGAGCTCGTCGACAGCCTCTTCCAGGAGGGCTCCGAGCAGCTCACCGTCATCGTACCGTTCGCCATCCTCGCGATGGTACTCATCTGGCCGATCACCGGGTGGAGCCTGCGGCCCATCGCGCGCGCCTCGCGCGAGGCGGCTCGGGTCGGGCCGCGGCGTCCGGACCTGCGCATCTCCTCCAGCGGGCTGCCGCGGGAGATCCAACCGTTGGTCGAGGCCGTCAACGGCGCCCTCGATCGCCTCTCGCGCGCCTACGCCACCGAGAAGCGGCTGACGGCGGATGCGGCGCACGAGTTTCGCACGCCCGTCGCGGTGCTCAACCTGCGGCTGCAGCGCGCGAAGCTCACCGGCAACATCGATTGGAGCGCGGTCGAGCGCGAGCTTGCGCAGATGGGTCGGCTCGTCGATCAGCTCCTGGACCTCACTCGCAAGGAATCGCTCTCCCGCGAGCGCCGCACCGAGGAGCTTCCCGTCGTCAACCTGTCACGCGTGGTCCGCGAGGCGGCGGCGATGGTGTTGCCGTTGATGGAGGGCGCCGGCCGCGAGCTCGACGTCGAGGTCCCCGATTCCATCCAGATCCGCGGCGACAGCGATGACCTGCGCGATATGGTGCGCAACCTCCTCGAGAACGCGATCGTCCACGGCCGCGGCAAGGTGCGCGCGCGGATCGAGAGCCCCGAGGAGGGCTCCGATCGCGTGACGATAGAGGTGGCCGATGAGGGCACGGGCGTTCCGCCCGGCGAGGAAGAAGCGGTCTTCCAGCGCTTCCGCAGGCTCAATGTCGACACCCCGGGCTCGGGGCTGGGGCTCGCGATCGTGCGTCACGTGGCCCGCAGCCACGGCGGCGATGCCCACTTCCTTCCCGGACAGGGCTGCCTGCTGGTGGAGCTACCCGCGATTGCCTCCGCGCGCCCGCAGCGGCATCGCTTCACCGACCCGGAGCGGCTGGAGAGCTGATCGGCCGCGATGCCCTACATCATCAAGCACGTAATCAACTGACGGAATGCTCCGTGCACGGCGTGCCGAGCGCTCGCCAGGAGAGCGAGCGCGCCCCGCTTCGCCAGCGGACGAGATTACTGCGGCGGTCCGCTGTTACCTGCCTTGAGCAGTGCATCGACTTCCGCCTCCGCGGCCAGCCAATCCTCGACCTCACCCCCGGGCGTGAATCCGCGCCGCTCGGCGCGCAGATACGCCGCCTGCGCGACCATGGCGCGGCGGACTTCCGGCGATACGGCTGTGCCGGTGGAGGCTGCGGAGTCGGCGGCGGTTTTGACCGATGGGGCGCCGCGCCGTGGCGCGGCTTTCTCCGCGGGTTGCGCGGCAGTGGTACGAACGGATCCAGTGGTGCGACGGGCTGCCATGAATACTCCTGTGCTGTGGTCTCGGTACCCCTCCGAAGGTCGAGCTTGCAGGCTGACGGCCCGCCATGCAAGCCGAGCCAGAAGCGCGACCGCGGCTGTCCGCTCGAGCGTCCGTGAGGTACCCTTTCCGGGAGATGTCATCCGACAGCCGCTCCCAGCGCGCCAGAATCCTGGCGGTCCTCTTTCAACCCAAGCGGGCCGAGGTCCCCTGGCGGGTGTTGCTGCGCAACACGGCGGCGGTGATCGTGCCGCTCGGTCTCGGTATCGGCGCCGGCCGGGTTGGCATCGGTCTTTGGATCGCGGTCGGCGCCATCGTCACGATGTATTCCGACCAGCCTGGGCCCTATCGCCAGCGGCTCGCGCGGCTGCTCGCCGTGTCGGCGGCCGGCGGCTTCGCGGCATTCATCGGCATGGCGCTCGGGGACCATCTGGCGGCGCTTCTGCTCGCAGCCACTCTCGTCAGTTTCGCCGGTGCGTTGCTCGTGGTCTTCGGCGATGCGGCCGGCCGGGTCGGCATGGCGGCCATGATCCTCCTCGTCATCACCGCAGCCAGCCCGGCGAGCAGCGCGTGGACAGCGCTGGCATCGGCCGCGCTCATCGCGGGCGGCGGACTCCTGCTCACCGTCTTCTCGATCGCCGCCTGGCCGCTGCAGCGTTACGGCCCGGAGCGGGAGGCGCTTGCCGGCGTCTACCATGGCCTCGCCTCGCTGGCGCGCGAGCGCAGCGTGGACAGCGGCTCGGCCCCCGCCATGAGCGAAGATATGACGGAGTTGCAACATACGCTGCTCGGACCCAACCGGTCGCGTGGTGCCGTCATGGACGGCTTCGGCGTGCTGCTCGAGCTGGCCGAGCGCATTCGCCTCGAGCTGACGGCGCTCACGGGCAGCGAGCCCGGCGAGAGCATTGACCGGCTCGTACGCGGCGAAGCCGCCGCCCTGTTGGATGAGATCGGCCGAACCATCGGCGCAGGGACGGATGTGGACCGGGCGATGGTGAGGTCGCTCCAGGTCCTGCGGGCGGTAGAAGCCACCCTTCCTCTCGAGGGCATCTCCTCGGCGCGCCGCGCGCCGGCGCCGACCGCCGATTCCCCAGGCCTCGCGCAGGAGCGCCACGTTCATGCCCTCTGCGGGCAGCTCGCGGCCGCCGCGCGCAACGCCGCTCGCGCCAGCACGGCGGGAGAGCTGCGTGCCGCCGAGGAAGATCTGCAGCTGCCGCGCGCGGTGCGCCCGCAATCGCCCGTATCGATCCTGGTTGCGAGCCTCACGCCGCGATCGGCGGCGTTTCGGCATGCCGTCCGAACCGCGCTGTGCCTGACGTTGGCGCTGTGGGTCGGGCGTGCGCTCGACCTGTCGCACGGCTACTGGATCCCGATGACGGTGGCCATCGTCTTGCGCGCGGATTACGGAGCAACCCTCTCCTACGGAGTGCTGCGCGTCGCCGGGACGGTCGCAGGTCTGTTGCTCACCACGGTCTTGCTGCACTTCCTTTCGCCGGATCCCTGGGCATGGCTCGCAGTGATGGGGGTGCTCTGCGCCGCCTATCGATACTTCGGCACGGTGCACTACGGAGTCGCGGTGACCGCCTTGACCGGCATGGTGGTGCTGCTGCTGGCTCTGGCGGGCGAGCCGCCGGAGCCCACGATGGTCAGCCGGTTGGTCGCTACCGTCATCGGCAGCACCATGGCGCTCATCGCCTACGGGTTGTGGCCGACCCGGGAGCGCGAGCAGATCCGCCCGGCGCTCGTGCGGTTGCTGCGCGCCTACGCCACGTATGTCTCGAGCCTCGGCATCGCCAGCCAGGCTCCGCAGCGGCGCGAGGCGCGCAACGGCGCTCGTCTCGCCCGCGCCAATGCCGAGGCCGCTCTCGCTCGCCTCATTGCGGAGCCGCCGACTTCACCGTCGCTCCTCGAGCTCACTCGCTCGCTGCTCGCCAACAGTAACCGGCTCGCACGGACGACCATGACGCTCGAGGCGGCCATGAGCGGTCCGGGCGCGCCAGCCGTACAGCGGTGGATTCACGCCCTCACGCGGCAAGGCGCCACCTCCCTGGAGCAGGTTGCCGAAGCGGTGGAGCGAAAGGCCTCGCCGCCAACCTTCTCCTCGCGGCTGCGGACCCTGCAGCGAGATTTCGCCCGGGAGCTGGAGACATCCGGCGTCGGCCCGATCGCGACCGAGCTCGCGACACTCAGCGATCGCCTGGTGGACAACATAAACACGCTCGGACACATCGTGGCCCGCGCGCGGGCGGGGGACCGCGGGTCTCAGGAGCCCAGCCGGGAAGGACGGCGAGTGGTACGATCCTGAACCGAAGCGGGGTCCGGCGCACCGGGCCGGCTGTCGCAGAGAAAACTGAAACGGGAGATTTCCGGATGTCAACCAAACGAGCCGCGATCGGCTTCGCTGTGAGCGCGGCGGCGGCCGTCATCGTCTCGGCGCAGGCCGGCCAGCCGGTCAACCTCGCTGTCGACATGGGCTTGTGGAAGCTCACGACGCACACTCAGGTGAGCGGCGTTCTCTCGCCGCAGCTGCAACAGAGGCTGCAGAGCATGCCCGCCGCGGAAAAAGCGCAGGTCGAGGCTGCCATGCGGGCCGCGATGGCGGCCGCGCAGCGCGAGCGCGTCTTCAAGGAGTGCATGACCCACAAGCGCTGGACGAACGCCTTCGACAGCGGCGATCCCTCGGCGCAATGCCAATCGACGCTGGTCAGCAACACCCGCACCGAATTCGACTATCACCGGGTGTGCACCCTTCAGGACGGCAAGGGGCACACGGAGACGGCGCACTTCCACATGTTGGATCCGCATCACGTTTCCGGCACGGTCGACATCATCGAGACCACGAGCGGCCATCCGATGACGGTTCACGAGACCGTCGACGGGCAGTGGCTCGACTCGAGCTGCACGGGCGTGAAGGGCGGGCCGACCCTCAAGCCGCTAGATCGTCGCCCGCGACCGGCGCTTCGCCCCTGATCCCCCAGCGTGCGGGCGTGCGCCGCTGCCGTTGGTGGCGCGCGTGCCGCCGTTGCCACGGGGCCGCCCCTGGCGGCCGGCACGGGAGCGCTCCTCGGCTTCCGACGCCGATCCCTGCGCCGCCGCCCGCCCGGAATCTCCTCTGAACTCCGGCGCGTCGACGTCGAGCCCCTTCAAGTACCGGCGGAAATCCTTCCCCAACGCCGCATGGCCGAGCGCGTATTCCACCGTGGCCTGCAGATATCCGATCTTGCTGCCGCAGTCGTACCGCTTGCCGCTGAAGCGATAGGCATACACCGCCTCCTCGCGCATCAGTGCCGCGATGCCGTCGGTGAGCTGGATCTCACCGCCAGCGCCCTGGCCGATCCGCTCGAGATGCTCGAAGATCGAGGGGGCCAACACATAGCGTCCCACCACCGCCAGGTTGGAGGGGGCCACGGCGGGCTTGGGCTTCTCGATGATGCTGCGCACCCGGCTCGTGCTGGACTTGTCGGCCTCCACCGCGACGATGCCGTACTTGTCGGTATCGGTCCGGGGCACCACCTGCACCCCGAGAACGCTCGCGCGCTTGGCCTCGTAAACCGCGGCCATCTGCGCAAGACAAGCCACCTCGCTCTTGATCAGATCGTCCGCGAGATGCACGAAGAAAGGCTCGGCGCCCACCGCCGGCTGCGCGCAGAGCACCGCGTGCCCGAGCCCCAGGGGCGCCGGCTGGCGGATATAAATGCAGGATGCATAGGACGGCAGGACGCTGCGCAGCTGGTTGAGCAGGTCGCTCTTGCCCTGACGCTCGAGCAGCTGCTCGAGCTCCTGGTCGGAATCGAAGTGATCCTCGATGGCGCGCTTGGAGGCGCCGGTGATGAACACCAGGCGCCGGGCGCCGGCCGCCAGCGCCTCCTCCACCGCATACTGGATGAGGGGCTTGTCGACGACGGGCAGCATCTCCTTCGGGCTCGCCTTGGTGGCGGGCAGGAAGCGAGTGCCGCGTCCGGCCACCGGAAATACGGCGGTGCGGATCACGGACTTCGGTGTCATCCTCATCGGGATTCTCCAGCGAATCATTCGTAGCGTGTTTCCAAAGTGTACCGATTCGGGACGCTCGGATCTTGCGAAGAAGGGCCGAGGCCGAGGATAGGCCCCGCAATCGGCATGCCACGCGTCACCCGTCACGAAACCGTCTCCCTGCGACGCTCATCCCGCGAAAAACGAGGTCTTCAGACCTTCTCCTCGCTCTTCGCCGCCCACTTGAAGACCGCCGGCCGCATGCTGTCCCAGGAGCGGCACTTGGGACAGCGCCAGTACCAGCCCACGCTGAGCAGACCGCAGTCATCGCACTGATAGCGTCCGCCGGTGTCGCCGATGCGCGTCAGCAATGCTCCGAGAGAGCGGGCATCGACGGCCGATTCCGTCTCCGCACCGACTTCGCCCGCGATGTCGGGCAGCCGGCGCACCTCCTGTGGCGGCAGCGCCGTCGCGAGCAGCCAGACGAGCTGCCTGGAGCTGATCGTGCCGTTGCGGCGGAGCCTGACCATGATTTCCTCGAGGGCGTCGGGACCGAGAAAGGCCGTGCCGCTGGCCATCCCTGGCGGCAGGGCACCCGGCCCCGCCATCCGTGGCGGGGCGCTCGCGCGGAGCGAGGACACGTTAAGTGTCCTCGATGAAGGCACCGCGCTCGCCCAAAGGCCCAGCACCCGCGGAATGATCTCGAGCGCCAGCTCCGGCGATTCCTCCAGTGCCTTGAGGTAGAGAGTCAGCGCGGCCGCGCAATCACCCGCGAGCTCGGTGATGCGCGCCCTCAGGACATCCGTGCGCGGCAGATCCTCCTGGTGAGTGCGTGCCTGGCACAAGAGCGTTTCCGCCCGCTGCGCATCGCCCTGCGCCAGCGCCTGCTCCGCGAGCTCACAGAGGTAATGCGCCGCCACCCGCCGACGCTCGACCTGCACCGCCGGCGGCAGGGCATGGAAGATCTTCAGAGCGTTGGCCCACTCGCCCTGCGACTCATAGATACGCACCAGATGGTCGAGCGCCACTTCGCGATACTCGCGCGAAGCCGCCAGCTGCTCGAGCAGCCGCTCCGCCCGATCCATGAGGCCCGCGCTCAGGTAATCGAGCGCCAGCGCGAATGCCGCCTTGTCATGGAGCGAGGCGGCCCCCTGCTCCCGCATGCGCGAATGGATCGCGATCGCCCGGTCGACCTCCCCGCGGCGGCGAAAGAGGCTTCCGAGCGCGAATTGAATCTCCGCCGCATCCCCGTGCGCCTCCGCCATGCGTGCGAAAATCTCCACGGCATGATCGAAACGGTCGTTGATGAGGTGATCGAGACCAACATAGTAGTCGCGCGGCAGACGCACCATTCGCGCCGCACCGGTGAGTCTTCCCAGATACCAGGTCGCAACACCCACGGCGACGAAAGCCAGCGCAAGCAGCAGAGCAGGCAGCTCGATCACGCCCGTCATTATGCGCTGCGCCCAAAACTGGCGCCGTGCGAAAGCAAATCATCAAGCGGCCGTTTCCCGGGGCGTGTCCTCTCGCCGAGGCGGGTCTCAGAGGGGCCGCTCCCGGGGCCGCGAGGTCGAAAAAGTGACACGGCTGGCCGCCCGCTCAAAATCGCCAGGAGCGATTTTGGACGGCGAAGCCGGCCCGCAGGGCTCGGCGCACGATGCGCCGAGCAACCGCCGCAGGCGACTTCGGGCCAATTGACTAATCGCGGATGGGATTATCCGCGCCATCGTTGACGCGTTCGCGAAGGTCCTTGCCGGGCTTGAAGTGAGGAACGTACTTGCCCGAGAGCGCCACCGCTTCCCCGGTCTTGGGATTGCGCCCCTGCCGCGGCGGCCGAAAGTGCAGGCAGAAGCTGCCGAACCCCCGGATCTCGATCCGATCCCCCTGCGAGAGCGAATCGCTCATGATCTCCAGCATCTGCTTCAGTGCGAGCTCGACGTCCTTGGAAGGCAGATGCTTCTGCTTCGCCGTGATGATTTCGATGAGCTCGGACTTGGTCATGACTCTACCCTGCGCCGTGCCACTGGCCATCCGTGGCGTCAGGCTCCCCGGCCCGCGCATCCGCTTGCGGGCGCTCGCCGGAGCGAGGACACGTCAAGTGTCCTCGCTGAAAGGCACCGGCTCGCCCGCGGCGCGCCGGCCCCGGATCGAGTGGACTTGATGGTCAGCTGCGATCCCCGATGTGCTCCTTGAGCAGGTCTCCCAGGCTCGTGCCCGTGGGTGCCCCCTCCGAGGAGCGGTAGCTCTGCACCGCCTCCGCCTCCTCATGCGCCTCCTTCGCCTTGATCGAGAGGGAGATCGCGCGTGACTTGCGGTCCACGCCGGTGAACTTCGCCTCGACCTCATCGCCCACCTTCAGCACCGTGCGCGCATCCTCCACGCGATCGCGGCCGAGCTCGGAGGCACGAAGCTGCCCCTCGATGCCATTGCCGAGATCGATGATGGCGCCGCGGGCATCCACCTCCCTGACCACGCCCCTGACGATCGTGCCCTTCGGGTTCTCGGCGATGTAGCTCGAGAAGGGATCCTTGGCGAGCTGCCGGATCCCCAGGCTGATGCGCTCGCGCTCCGGATCGATCGAGAGCACCATGGCCTCGAGCTGCTGGCCCTTCTGGTAGTTGCGCACCGCCTCCTCGCCCGGGACGTCCCAGGAGATGTCCGAGAGGTGCACGAGGCCGTCGATGTTGCCCGCCAGGCCGATGAAGATGCCGAAGTCGGTGATCGACTTGATCTGGCCCGACACCCGGTCGCCGCGGTTGTAGTTCTCCGCGAACTCCTTCCACGGGTTGGCCTTGCATTGCTTCAGGCCCAGGGAGATGCGGCGGCGGTCCTCGTCCACGTCGAGCACCATCACCTCGACCTCCTGGCCGGTGTGCACGACTTTCGCCGGATTGACGTTCTTGTTGGTCCAGTCCATCTCCGACACGTGCACCAGGCCCTCGACGCCGTCCTCGATCTCGACGAAGGCGCCGTAATCGGCGATGTTGGTGACCTTGCCGAAGACACGGGTGTGCGGCGGATAGCGGCGCGCGATGTTCTCCCACGGGTCCGCGCCGAGCTGCTTGAGACCCAGGCTCACGCGCGAGCGCTCGCGGTCGAACTTCAGGATCCGCACGTCGATCTCGTCCCCGACCTTCACCACTTCCGAGGGATGCTTCACGCGCTTCCACGCCATGTCGGTGATGTGCAGCAGCCCGTCGATGCCGCCGAGGTCGACGAACGCACCGTAGTCGGTGAGGTTCTTGACCGAGCCGTGGACGACCGAGCCTTCCTGCAGGTTCTCGAGCAGCGCGCTGCGCTCCGCGGAGAATTCCTGCTCCACCACCGCGCGGCGGGACACCACCACGTTGTTGCGCTTCTGGTCGAGCTTGATGACCTTGAACTCGAGGGGCTTGCCCTCGAGGTAGGAGGTGTCGCGGACCGGGCGCACATCGACGAGCGATCCGGGCAGGAAGGCCCGCACGTTGTCGATCTCCACCGTGAAGCCGCCCTTGACGCGGCCGGTGATGATGCCGGTGACGATCTCGGACTTGTTGAATGCCTCCTCGAGCCGCGTCCAGGTGCGGGCGCGCTTCGCCTTCTCGCGCGAGAGGCGCGTCTCGCCGGTGCCATCCTCGACCGAGTCGAGGGCGACCTCCACTTGATCGCCGGATCTGACCTCGATCTCCCCGCGCTCGTTCTTGAACTGCTCGACGGGGATGACGGCCTCGGACTTCAGGCCCACATTGACGACGACGACGTCAGCGGTGACGTCTACCACCAACCCGGTGAGGATCATCCCCGGGCGGATGCGTTGGTTGGCGAGACTCTGCTCGAAAAGCTGCGCAAAACTTTCTGTCATACCTTCTGTCATACTTCGACGCATACGCGTCATTCAACTGGCGCCCAATGCTCCTTGCGGCCCAGGCAGATGCAAACACGGCGCGCGCTTCTTGCGGCGCACCGACCAGGAGAAAAAACTTCCAGCGAGGTCCGTCAGGGGCCTTTTCGGGGCCACAACAACCGGCGGGCTCCAAGGTCCAGGATGCGGCCGACGACCTCCTCGATCGAAATACCCGTCGAGTCGAGCAGCTCCGCATCGGGGGCGGGGATCAGGGGGGCGACTGCCCGCGTCGAATCCCTCGCGTCCCGCTCGGAGATCTCGCGCGAAAGGGCGGAAAGGCTAACACCGGACCCCTTGTCTTTCAACTGCTTATAGCGCCGCAGCGCCCGCTCTTGCGCACTCGCTGTGAGATATACCTTGAGGCGGGCCCCGGGGAAGACAATCGTACCCATGTCCCGGCCGTCGGCCACCAGCCCCGGCGGACGGGCAAAGGCACGCTGGCGCTCGAGGAGCGCCGCCCGGACCGCGGGCCAGGCCGCGACGCGGGAGGCCCCCTGGCCGGCGGTTTCGGTACGAATGGCCTGGGTGACGTCCCGCTCCTCGAGCAGGACCTGCTCCCCGCCGTGCGGGTCCACCCCAAAGGCCACCTGCATCGAGGCGGCAAGCCGTGCATGGCCCTCGACATCGCCCGGACCGAGGCCTCGGCCGCTGCCCGCATGAGCCACCAGCCTGTATAGGGCCCCGCTGTCCAGAAGGTGCCAGCCGGCATGCTGCGCCACCAGGCGGCTGACCGTTCCTTTGCCCGAGCCGCTAGGCCCGTCGATCGTGACGACAGGCGCCGCGTCGGTCATTGCATTTCGATCTGCAGCCCCGCGGAGCGTGCGATCTCCAGAAAGCCCGGAAAGGAGGTCGCCACATTGGCGACGTCACGGATCTCGATAGCGCTGCCTGCCGCGAGCCCCGCGACCGCGAAGGCCATCGCGATCCGGTGATCGCCGTGGCTCTCGATGGTGCCGCCCCCCAGCCGCGAGCCGCCCCGAATCCACAGGCCATCCTCGAGCAGCTGGTTCTCCACCCCGAGCACGGTGAGGCCCTGCGCCATGGCGGCCAACCGGTCGGTCTCCTTGACGCGCAGCTCGAGCGCCCCGCGCACCAGGGTCTCCCCTTCCGCCATGGCCGCCGCGATGAAGAACACCGGAAACTCATCGATCGCGAGCGGCACGAGGGACTGCGGCACCCGGATACCCTTCAGCCGGCTCTTGCGTACCTCGATGTCGGCGACCGGCTCCCCGCCCGGCAGGACATCCTGCCGATGCGCATGGACGCGGATCTGCGCGCCCATGAGTTGCAGCATCTCGAGCAGGCCCGTGCGCGTCGGATTGATGCCGACGTTACGCAGCAGAAGGCCGCGCTGCGCCGCCAGGCAACCGGCGACGAGGAAGAAGGCGGCGGACGAGAAATCCGCTGGTACCGCCACGGACGTGCCGGTAAGCCGCTGGCCGCCCTCGAGCGCCACCGTCTCCCCTTCGCGCAGCACCTCGACCCCGAACGCCCTCAGCATGCGCTCAGTGTGGTCCCGCGTCGGTGCCGGCTCCGTCACCCGGGTGCGACCGTACGCCCTGAGGCCGGCGAGGAGCACGGCGGACTTGACCTGCGCGCTCGCAACCGGCAGGGCATAGTCGATGGCCCGCAGCCGCGGGGCGCCGCGGATCTCGACCGGCGGGCGCCCCTCGCGCGTGCGGATATCGGCACCCATGAGGCGTAGCGGTGCCGCCACCCGCTCCATCGGCCGGCGCATGAGCGACTCGTCGCCGATCAGAGTGGAGTCGAACGCTTGCGGGGCGAGGAGCCCCATGAACAGCCGCATCGCCGTACCGGCATTGCCCATATCGAGCGGGGCGCCAGCGGCCCTCAGACCCTCGAGCCCCCGGCCGCTGATACGCACCGTCTGCGGCTGCGGCCGCTCGATGAGCACTCCGAGCGCCTGCAGCGCACGCATCGTGGCGAGGCAGTCTTCCCCAGCGAGGAAGCCGGCGATCTGCGTATTGCCCTCGGCGATGCCGCCGAGCATGAGCGCCCGGTGGGAGATCGACTTGTCGCCGGGCACCGTGAGCTCGCCCGCAATGTCCCCGCCAGGCTCGATCCGGTACCGTGCGCCTGCGCCGCCTGCCATCATGGCCGCCACTTTACTGCACCGCGCGCGGATAGGAGCCGAGCACGCGAAAGAGCGATGAGCGGCGCTTGAGCGCCTCGAGCGCGCGCGCCACGTGCGGCTCCTCGGCATGGCCATCGATGTCGATGAAAAAGATGTAATCCCACTTGCGCTTGTGCGAGGGGCGCGACTCGATGCGCGTCATGCTGACGCGGTGCCGGGCGAGGGGCTCGAGCAGACGATGGAGCGCGCCGGGAGCATCGGTGTGCGAGACCGAGACCAGGAGGGTCGTGCGATCATCACCGCTCGCCGCCAGGAGCTTGCGGCCGAGCACGAGAAAGCGCGTGGTGTTGTCGGCGCGGTCCTCGATCTGCGCGGCGAGGATCTTCAGGCCGTACACCTCCGCCGCGGTTTCCCCCGCAATGGCTGCCGTACCCCGCTCATCGCGCGCGCGGCGGGCAGCCTCGCCATTGCTCGAGGCGGGCACGAGCTCGACGCTCGGCAGGTGCTCCTGCAGCCACCCGCGACACTGCGCAAGGGACTGCGGGTGCGAGCAGACGCGCACGATCCGCCCGAGGGCGCTCATGTTGCCCATGAGGTAATGGTGGATGCGCAGCTCCACCTCGCCGCAGATCTTGAGCGGCGAGCCGATGAAGCGATCGAGCGTGTGATTGACCGTGCCCTCGGTGGAGTTCTCGATCGGCACCACCCCGAAGTCCGCCGCGGCCGATTCGACCTCGTGGAAGACCTCATCGATCGAGCCCAACGGCAAGGCACGCACCGAGTGCCCGAACTGCGTGAGCACGGCCGTCTGGCTGAAGGTGGCCTCGGGGCCGAGGTAGGCGACCTTGAGCGGCTCCTGCTGGGCGAGGCAGGCCGACATGATCTCCCGGAACAGGCGCACGACCTCCTCATCGCTCAGCGGGCCGCGATTGCGCTCCCGCGCCCGGCGCAGCACCTGCGCCTCCCGCTCCGGACGGTAGAAGTCGACGGTGTGGCCGTCCTTGCTCTTGGAAATCCCGACGAGCTGCGCGAGCTTCGCTCGCTCGCTGATCAGGCGGTGAATCTGCTCGTCCACCGAATCGATGCGCGCGCGGACGGTCTCGAGCTTCACGGTATCGGGCAAGCCGCGGCGCGCGGCCCTGGCAGCGGCTTTCTTTCTAGCCATCGCCGCCCTCAGACCAGCCGAGCCGAGAGAACGCCCGGAATGCCGCGGATCCTGCCCACCAGGTCCTCGCCGACGGCGCCGTCGAGATCGATCAGGGTGTAGGCGTACTCGCCCCGAGACTTGTTGAGAAGGTCCGCGATGTTGATCCTGGCCTCGGCGAGGCAGGTCGAGATCTGCCCGACCATGTTGGGCACGTTGCTGTTGGCGATGACGAGGCGCGTCGCGCCGGACACCCGCGGCAGCACCGCCTCCGGGTAGTTGACACTGTTGCGGATATTGCCGCTTTCCAGGAACTCGCGCACCTGGTCGGCGACCATGATGGCGCAGTTCTCCTCCGCCTCCCCCGTCGAGGCGCCGAGGTGCGGCAGGGTGACGACCTTGGGGTGCTCCCTCAGGAGGTTGGCCGGGAAGTCGCAGACGTACCCGTGCAGGCGCCCGGCATCGAGCGCCGCCACCACGGCCGGATCGTCGACGATCCCGGAGCGCGAGAAATTGAGGAGCACACCGCCCTTCTTCATGAGTCTCAGGCGCGCCTCGTTGACGAGCTTGCGCGTCTGATCGTTGAGCGGCACGTGCACCGTGATCGCATCGGAGCGGGCGAACAGATCGTCGAGCGAGAGCGCCTGCTCCACGCTCGAGGAGAGCTGCCAGGCGCGCTGCACGGTGATCTGCGGGTCGTAGCCGAGGACGCTCATGCCGAGCGCCTCCGCCGAGTTGGCGACCTCGACGCCGATCGCCCCGAGTCCCACGACCCCGAGCGTGCGCCCGGGAAGCTCGAAGCCCACGAAGCTCTTCTTGCCCTTCTCGACCGCCTCATCGATCGCCCGGTCGTCGCCGCTCAGGGAGCGCGCGAAGGCCCAGGCCTGACAGATGTTGCGGGCGGCGAGAAAGAGGCTCGCGAGCACGAGCTCCTTGACCGCGTTGGCGTTGGCGCCCGGCGCGTTGAATACGGGGATGCCGCGGCGGCTCAAGTCGGCGACCGGGATGTTGTTGACGCCCGCCCCCGCGCGCCCGACCGCGCGCACGGTGTCGGGCAGAGTGAGCCCGTGCATGTCGGCAGAGCGCACCAGGATGGCATCCGGACGCTCGAGGCCCGCCGCGACCTCGTAGCGGTCGCGCGGCAGGCGCTCGAGGCCGCGCGCGCTGATGTTGTTGAGCGTCAGGATGCGATATTTCATAGTTGCCCATCGTGGTGCGCGACCCCGAGCCCTCGACCCAGGCACACGGACGTGCCCGCCGCCGCAGGCGGCGAGCGGCTGGCAAAGGTCGCGCCTTTTGCCAGCCGCGCGCTGGGCCGGGCAGGAGCCCGGATCCAGCGCTTCGTACGATACTATCCGTGGCGGCGCTGAAAGTCCTTCATGAAGCCGACGAGCGCCTGCACGCCCTCGAGCGGCATGGCGTTGTAGATGCTCGCGCGCATGCCGCCGACCGAGCGGTGGCCCTCGAGGCTCACGAGCCCCGCGGCCTTCGCTTCGGTGAGGAAGGTCTGATCGAGCTCCGGCCGCGCCAGCGTGAAGGGCACGTTCATCCAGGAGCGGCAGGACTTCGCCACCGGATTGCGATAGAACCCGGATTCGTCGATGGTGCGATAGAGGAGCTCCGCCTTCGCCCGGTTTCGCGCCCCTACGGCATCGAGACCGCCCTGGGCTTTGAGCCACTTGAGCACGAGGCCGCAGATGTACCACGCGAAGGTCGGCGGCGTATTGACCATCGAGCCCTCGGCGGCCATCGCTTGGTAGTCCCAAACGGACGGTGTGCCAGGACGAGCCTTGCCGAGGAGATCCTCGCGTACGATCACAACGCAAAGACCCGACGGACCGATGTTCTTCTGGGCACCGGCGTAGATGAGCCCAAACTTCGAGACTTCGATCGGCCGGGAGAGAATCGTGGAGGACATGTCCGCGACGAGCGGCACCCCACCGGTCTGGGGCACATAGGGAAACTCCACCCCACCGATCGTCTCATTCGACGTGTAGTGCACGAACGCGGCGCCAGGGGTCAGCTTCAGGCTCCCTGCATCCGGTACGGTGGTATAGCTCGATGACGCCTCATCGGCGGCGACGTTGACCTTTACCTGCAGCCGCTTCGCCTCGCCGATCGCCTTCTTCGACCAGGAGCCGGTGTTCACATAGTCGGCCACGGCGCCGGGCGCGGCGAGATTCATCGGGATGGCGGCGAACTGACCGGTGGCGCCCCCCTGAAGGAAGAGCACCTTGTAGCCGGCGGGGATGGCGAGGAGCGAGCGCATCAGGCTCTCCGCCTCCTCGGCCACGGCGATGAACGCCTTGCTGCGATGGCTGACTTCCATCACCGACATGCCGCTGCCGCGCCAGTCGGTGAGCTCCTCGCGAGCTTGCTCGAGAACTTCCAGCGGCAGCGCCGCAGGTCCTGCGGCGAAATTGAATACGCGCACGATTGCCCTTCCGGGTTTGGGTGAGAGAAAGGGAGCCATGGATAGTACCAAGCGCTGATTATTCATGGGCGGAAATCGTCGAGACGATTTGCTCGGCGCCGTCCCTGAGTCGGGCCCTGCGGGCCGCCTGACGCCGAACCTTGAAGCGGCCCGAACATGGGGCAGGCACTGGGAGGTGTCCCGCCGCCGCAGGGCGAGGCGGTGCTTTCAGCGAAGCACTGCTTCGCTCCGCCGAGCGAGCCTCGGGCAAAAAACCGCGCTTTTT
>JAKBCR010000366.1 GCA_021807675.1 Pseudomonadota bacterium | reverse complement strand
GTTGCCGTGACCATCCGCGTCGCTCGCCTCGTGCAGCGCCGACCACGAGCCCACGTCGCTCCAGCCGGCCGCGAGCGGCACGACCACCGCATCATGGGTCTTCTCCATCACGGCGTAGTCGATCGAATCGGCCGGACAGGTCTCGAAACGCTCAGGCGCAATGCGCGTGAAATCCAGATCCGACTTGGCCGCGGCGAACGCCTCGGCGCACACCCGGGCAATGTCGGGCGCGAATCGGGCGAGCTCCTCCAGGTAGCGCCGGGCGGAGAAGAGGAACATGCCGCTGTTCCAGTAGTACTCGCCCGAGGCCGCGAAGGCCTCGGCCCGTTCGGCATCGGGTTTCTCGACGAAGCGCGCGATGGCGAACGCCGCCCCCGCGCTCGCCCCGCGCTGGATGTAGCCATAGCCGGTCTCAGGGCTCGTCGGCACGATCCCGAAGGTGACGAGGCGTCCCTCGCCGGCGGCCGTCAGGGCGGCTCTCACGGCCTTCTGGAAGGCCGGGACGTCGCGGATGACGTGATCGGCCGGCAGTACCAGCAGCAGCGGATCGGCGGTGCCCGAGCGCTTCAGCGCCGCATGCGCCGCCAGCGCGATGGCCGGCGCCGTGTTGCGCCCCATGGGCTCGAGCACGATCGATTGCGGAGTGACGTGAAGCTCGCGCAACTGCTCGGCGACCAGGAAGCGGTGCGCCTCGTTGCACACCACGACCGGGGCGGCGGCCGAGAGGCCCTCGAGCCTGAGCGCCGTCTGCTGGATCATGGTCCGCTCGCCGGTGAGCGCGAGCAGCTGCTTCGGGTACAGCTCGCGCGAGAGCGGCCAGAGCCGGGTCCCGGCGCCGCCGGAGAGAATGACGGGCGTCAGCATGGCATTCACCTCAGGAGGCTCAGGCTTTCGCGCGCTGAATCGAGCGGCCGCGGCCGATGGCGTAGTACGCGAGCCCGAAACGCTCGACGATGTGCGGATCGTAGAGATTGCGGCCGTCGAAGATCACCGGGCTCTTCAGGCTCTCGCGCAGCCGCTCGAAGTCCGGGCTGCGGAACTCCTTCCACTCGGTGATGATGGCGAGCGCATCGGCGCCCTGGACCGCCTCGTAGGCACTCGCTGCGAGCGTCAGATCGGGTCGCTCGCCGTAGAGGCGCCGCGCTTCGGTCATGGCCACCGGATCGTAGGCGCGCACGCGAGCGCCCGAGCGCCACAGCGCCTCCATCAGCGCCCGGGAGGAGGCCTCACGCATATCGTCGGTATCGGGTTTGAAGGCGAGCCCCCACAGCGCAATCGTGCGTCCGGTGAGTGCTCCATCGAAGTAACGCATGATCTTGGCGAACAACACATCCTTCTGGCGAGCGTTCACCGCCTCGACCGCATCGAGCAGCGTCGGCTCGTGGCCCGCCTCGTGGGCCGAGCGGATCAGCGCTTTGACGTCCTTCGGGAAGCACGAGCCGCCGTAGCCGGCGCCCGGGTAGATGAACCCGTAGCCGATGCGCGGATCGGAGCCGATCCCGAGGCGCACCTTCTCGATGTCCGCGCCGAGGCGCTCGGCGATGTTGGCCAGCTCGTTCATGAAGCTGATCTTGGTGGCGAGCATGGAGTTCGCCGCGTACTTGGTCAGCTCCGAGGAGCGGATGTCCATGACGATGAGCCGGTCGTGGCTGCGCGTGAACGGTTCATACAGTTCGCGCATCAGATCGGCCGTGGCCGCATCGTCGGTGCCGACCACCACGCGATCGGGCTTCATGAAGTCCGCAATCGCCGCGCCTTCCTTGAGGAATTCGGGGTTGGAGACGACATTGAAGGGCACCTTCTCGCCGCGCTCGGCGAGCGCGGTCTCGATCTCGCGGCGCACCTTGTCGGCGGTGCCGACCGGAACGGTCGACTTGGTCACCACCACGGTGTGCCGGGTCATGTGCGTGGCGATCGTGCGCGCCGCGGCGAGCACGTGCCGCAGGTCCGCCGAACCGTCCTCATCGGGCGGGGTCCCCACCGCGATGAACTGGAAGAGGCCGTGGGCCACACCGCGCGCCGCGTCGGTGGTGAACTCGATACGGCCGGCCTCGGCATTGCGGTGCAGCAACGCCTCGAGGCCCGGCTCGTGGATGGGCACCTCGCCGCGGTTCAGCCGCTCGATCTTGCCTGCATCGACGTCGACGCAGACCACGTGGTTCCCGGCTTCCGCCAGGCACGCGCCGGTCACGAGACCGACATATCCGGAACCAAAGATGGTGACTTTCATAGCGGGCGAGAGGGTAAAGGAAGGGGGGACACGCCACAAGCGCGCGCCCCGCGGTCTGCGCGCCCTAAAAAGCTCATCATCGGCGGGCATACCGCATTCGCGGGAGGGGAGCGAAACCTGCCCGAGTACGCAATATTCCGGTTTTCAAAGCTCTCCATGCCCCGCTATACTTAATGCGTTTTGCAAAAGACCAAGCTGCGGGGGCACACCCTAAGCATTTCGGACGCAGTGCAATGCCAGGACGAGGACGAATTGAAGCAAGGTCTCGCCAATTCCAGCCTTCCGCCCCCCATACCCATGTGTTTCTGGGGGCGCGGTTTTGCTGCCCACCGCGCGACCGCGTTCAAAGTCCGATGACCCCCGCGCCATGCACTTGCGCGGGGGCCGCAACCCTCCAGCCAAGGTTCAGCGGGAGTCAACTCCTGCAACCGTGGACCGTTGGAAAGGAAATGCGCAGTGGGTCCCAGACAGGGACGGCGACGTCAGCGCAGACTGAACGGGGTCATTGTCGCGATTTTGCGACAATCGTGTAGGAGGATGTGCTCGTGGCGATAGAAGCGAAGGGAGGTAGTCCTTTGGCGCTGCACGACAGTCTGCGGCAGCACCTAGGAGACGCTCCGCGAATGCGCCATGCGGTTGATCACTGCACCTGCGCCGACGAACGGAACTTCGAGCATGCGACGCGATATCGGGTCGCGTCAATTACGGATCATCAAGGGAGCCCGGCGTGACTTGGGAAATCGGCATCATTGGAGTAGCGACGTTCGTCGTTTCCTGCGCTCTGACCTATCTTCTGAAAGGAACTGCGAAGCACATCGGACTCATCGATGTCCCGAATGAGCGAAGTTCGCACGCGGTCCCCACGCCGAGAGGTGGCGGTCTAGCCATCGCCGTGTCCTCGCTGTTGGCTTTGAGTGTGCTGGCGGGCAGCGGCTTGGTGCCCGCACGCCTCTTCCTCGCCCTCGTACCAAGCGGTGCCGCGGTAGCTGCCGTCGGCTTCGTCGATGACCGCTGGACGCTCTCGGCGCGCATCCGGCTGCTCGTTCACTTCATGGCGGCCGGCTGGGCCGTTCTGTGGATCAAACCAGTCGATCTGTTCGCCTTCGAACGAAGCGCCCCTTTGCTCGAGGGCCTGGTCTACGTCCTCTCCACACTCGGGATCGTGTGGTTCCTGAACATGTACAACTTCATGGATGGAATCGACGGCATCGCGGGCACCCAAGCGGTGTTCATGAGCTTAGGCACAGTTGTTCTGAGTTTGTTTTCCGCCGGAA
>JAKBCR010000365.1 GCA_021807675.1 Pseudomonadota bacterium | reverse complement strand
TCTCCCGGGATTGGCCGTGAGCGTGGTCACGATCGCGGAGAATGGTGCCCGGACGGTCCGCAATCCGCCGGCGCCGACCGCCTCCAGCGCCGCGAGCGCAGCCCGTGCGTCGGACTCACTCTTCTTCGCATTGGCCAGCTGCTGCCGGGTCGCAAGGTGCAGGACCGTCAGCTTGCGCGTGCTTTCCACCAGATGCGTCGCGACCGACAGCGCCGCTCTCGCCTGGGCATAAGAAGCCGCTGTGGCCGGGCTCGGATCGAGGCGAAGGAGCGGCGCGCCTTTCGGCACCTGCTGTCCGAGCCGGACGTACACCTGTGCGACAACCGCCGCTACCGGCGCCATGATCATCTTGCGGCCGGAGATCGCCGGACCGACCGTGCCGTAGCCGACCACCACATGCGGCAGGCTGCCTCGCTTCAGGTGGGTCAACGTGACGAGCACACTCGGCTTGGGGGCGGCCGAGCCGTCTGCGTGCGCCGGTCCGAGCACCAGGGTGAGGATGAGCGCCAGACCCAGGACTGTCGCAATAGCGGCTACCGGCAACAGAAAACGGCGGTTCATGGCTACCTCGGATTCGCGAGCGGGGCGATCCGCGTCTGCGGCAGTCCCAGTCCCAGCTCGATGGTCATGGCGATGTGCGCTTCGCCGAGCGCGCGCTCGAGCGCCATCGCTTCGATTTCGCGCTGCAGCGCGGTGGTTTCGTAATCGGCAAGCGAGCGCTGATCCAGGTTGCCCTGCGCATACGCCCGCTGCGCCGACCTCGACAGCCCCGCGGCCTCGGTCGCGGCGCTGCGCGCCTCACGGACGTAACCCCCGAGGCGAGCGATCTCGACAGCGAGCCCTCTCGCGGTGCCGACTGCCCGATCCAGACGAGCCTGATACTGCTCCTGCAGCAGCAGGCGCGTCGCGCGGGTCTGAGCGACCTGCCCCTGATTGCGGTCGAACACCGGCAGGTCGAACGTGGCGGTGGGGCCCACGGTGCGGTTGTTGGCGGTGTCATCTCCCCAGGCGCCGCCCAACGCGAAAGCCGGGAACTGGCCGATGATGGCCGTGCGCACGTTCTCGTTCGCGGAGCGATAGCCGAGCCGCAACGCCACGAGGTCCGGGCGGCGCTCGGGGAGCTCGGCGAGGAATGTCCCGATGTGCCTCGGCATGGGCGCCAGCGCCGGCCGCGCGATCGGGAAGCGCACCTGCGGCTCGAGACCGAGCAAGGCATCGAGCTGCTGCCAGCTCCGGAGCTGAGTCAGCTCGAGCGCGGTGAGGAACTGCTGCGCGGAGGACTGCGCCGCGAGCAATGGCGCGAGCGCGGTGAGGGCGAGGTTCCCGGCGGCAGTCGCTTCCTTGACGTCCCGCACCTCCGCATCGAAGAGGCGCATCTCGCGGCGGCCGAGCCGCAGCGCATTCTCGCCCCAGTAGATATCGAGGGCCAGGAGCCGCGCGTTCTGCGCCACCTGCCATTCCCGCCAGAGCAGATCCGCGTTCACCTGATCCATCAGGTAGTGCGCGGACTTCACTCTGGTGTGATACGTGACGATCGCCTTGACATCCTCCGTGATGGAGGCTGTCCAGGCCGAGGTGAAATCGGTTCCCGCAAGGAGCGCCTGCCAGCTCAGATTGGCGGAGGGATTGGGCAGGAGCGAGGTCTGCAGCAGATTCGCCTGCGCGAGATCCATCTGGCCGCGCTCGGAGCGCAGTTGCGGATCGTTGAGCACGGCAAGCCAACCAACATCGTCGATCTCGAGCGGTCGATCGATCGCGATCCGCCGCGGCGACTGCCCGGAGCGCATCGCCGGCAACTCGGTACGAAGCGCCGAGAGCTGACCGACCAGATCCGGCTTGCGGGGGAGCGGCAGCGGATGATAGAGCGCGCAGCCCCCGACCAGCGCCGCGCACCCGAGCGCCGCGGTCAGCGTCCTCAGCGAATGCCCGCGGCCGGGATACCGGCTCCGAAATGAGCGCCACGGACGAGCCATCCCGGGGGTCGAGCCGCCTCTATGGAAGATCAATCGCGCTTGCCTTGCCAAATTGCGGACAATACTCAACGGGGATCCATCGCGAACCTGGAGCGGCACAATGGCAGTCATTGCTGACCAAGTCCTGACGGGCAAGCCGGTGCCTTCCAGCGAGCGCCCGCCACCCAGGACGGCCCATGGCACGCCCAGCTCTCAGGTCAGCACTTCGTCAGGGATCAGCGGATATTATGCCATCGAGCGGTGTGAGCCGGAGTTCGTTGCCGAATGCGGGTGCTGCTGGTCGAAGATCACCGGGCGATGCGCGAGATGATCGCCGATCACCTCAAGGAGCGCGGCTTTGCCGTCGACTCCGTGGGCCGCGGCGATCACGCGCTCGCCGCGGCGGCGGTCGCTCGCATGGACGCCGTGATTCTCGATCTCGGGCTTCCCGACATGGATGGCATGGAAGTGCTGACCTGGCTTCGGACCGCCCGGCCGGAGCTGCCGGCGATCATCCTGACGGCCCGCGACAGCGTCGATGACCGGCTGCTCGGCCTGAATTCCGGCGCGGACGACTATATCGTCAAGCCCTTCAACCTCCTGGAGCTCGAGGCGCGCCTGCGCGCCGTGCTGCGCCGCGCCGGCAATCCTCGAGGGACTACGTACTCTCTCGGCGGCGTCACTTTCGACACCGTCACTCGGGAGGCGGCGGTCTTCGGCAAGTCGCTCGAGCTCACGCGGCGCGAGGCCGCGCTGCTCGAGGAGCTGATCCGGGTGCCCGGACAGGTGATCACCAAGGATCGCCTGGAGGACCGTCTGTACGCCCTCGAGGACGCCGGCAGCGCCAACGCGCTCGAGGCGGCCGTCTCCCGCCTGCGTCGCAAGCTCGCGGCCGCGCGTGCCTCACTGCAGATCGAGACCAAATGGGGTATCGGCTACCGTTTGATCGCCGGCACGAGCGAAGGCGGTCCGGATTGAGCCATCCTCACAGCCTCAGGCTTCGCCTGCTCGGGGCCATGGTGGCGGTGTTCGCGCTGGGGTTCGTGGCCTCGCTGCTCGCGTACCGCACCGAAGTCCACAAGATCACCAGCAACCTGCATGCGACCACGCTCGAGAACCAGGCACGGGAGCTGTTGGATGCCATGCGGGTCCGCAAGGACGGCTCCGTCGAGGTGCGTACACCGGCCGACTGGCGAGCCGTCTACAGCAAGCCCTCGCGCCACTTCGTCTACACCGTGTTCGATGCCGCGCACCGCCCCCTCGCCTGGTCACCCAACCTGAGCTCTCCCCTGCCCTACATCCCGGTCGACTCCCACGGCAGGCTCGGCCCGGTGGAGCTCATCGGCGCCGGCGCCGCCCGCCTGGCAATCGTCGCGGCCCACGGCCCTCGAGGCACGACCGTCCTCGCCGGCCGTGGCGACATGGATCGCGACGAGCTCGTCGACAGCCTCTTCCAGGAGGGCTCCGAGCAGCTCACCGTCATCGTACCGTTCGCCATCCTCGCGATGGTACTCATCTGGCCGATCACCGGGTGGAGCCTGCGGCCCATCGCGCGC
>JAKBCR010000364.1 GCA_021807675.1 Pseudomonadota bacterium | reverse complement strand
TACTTTCTTGCCGGCGCGTACGCGCCGGTGGCACGGCATAGCGGGCCAGGGCCGTTCCCGGGCCCGCGGCGAAAGTTGTAAGGTCTCGCGAAAATCGCCAAAGGCGATTTTTGCCAATGTACTAGGCCAGTAGCTCAATTGGCAGAGCGGCGGTCTCCAAAACCGCAGGTTGGGGGTTCGATTCCCTCCTGGCCTGCCAGCGTTTGACATGACAGACGAAACCAACCTTCAGGCAGTCGGAGCGGCGGACAAGGTGAAGCTCGGCTTGGGCGTGGCGGCCGTGGCCGCTGGCGTCGCCGGCTATTACCTGCTCGGCACCAGTCCCGCATGGCTGCGCTGGATCTGCGTGGTCGCGGGTCTCGCGGTGGCGGCGCTCCTTCTGGGGTTCTCGCGCTACGGCAGCGATTTCCGCCAGTTCGTCGTGAGCGCGCGCGTCGAGCTGCGCAAGATCGTCTGGCCGACCCGCGAAGAGACGGGCAAGACGACCTTGGTCGTCTTCGTCTTCGTCGCCATCGCGGGCTTCTTTTTCTGGGGGCTCGATCTGTTGCTCGCGTGGGCGACGCGGGCATTGACGGGACAGGGGGGCTGATTCGTGGCGCTGAGATGGTACGTGGTGCATGCTTACTCGAACTTCGAGCATCGGGTAGCGGAATCGCTGAAAGAGCGCATCAAGCGCGCCGGGCTCGAAGCGAAATTCGGCGAGATCCTCGTTCCCACCGAAGAAGTCGTCGAGATGCGCGACGGGCAGAAGCGCCGCAGCGAGCGCAAGTTCTACCCCGGCTACGTGCTGGTGCAGATGGAGATGGACGAGGACACCTGGCATTTGGTGCGCGAGGTGCCGAAGGTGCTGGGCTTCATCGGCGGCACGCCGGAGAAGCCGGCTCCGATCACCGATCGGGAGGCAATGCAGATCCTGCGCCGGGTCGAGGAGGGCGCCGACAAGCCGCGGCCGAAGGTGCTCTTCGAGCCGGGCGAGGTGGTGCGTGTCGTCGATGGACCGTTCAATGACTTCAATGGCGTGGTCGAGAACGTCAATTACGAGAAGAACCGCCTGCAGGTGGCGGTGCAGATTCTCGGGCGCTCGACACCGGTGGAGCTGGATTTTTCGCAGGTCGAGAAGGCCTAGTGCGGCAGTGCGGAAGCGAGTTATTTACGTCGGCGGCAACAGGCTGGCTGCTGACAAAATCGCCGGGAGCGATTTTGGACGCGAAGCGGCCCCGAAGGGGGTGCGACGCACTGCGTCGCACGGGCGGTCAGGATGGCCGCCCTGGGCTTGCGCAGAGCATGGAATGCGCAGCGGAATGGGCCCACGACGGGCCGAGCAACGCGCCGCAGGCGACGTTCAGCCAATTAACGTCGGGGAGCCTAACGGCGCTTGCACCCGAGGAGAGATGAATGGCTAAGAAGGTACAGGGCTACATCAAGCTGCAGGTGCCCGCGGGCGCCGCCAACCCCTCGCCCCCGATCGGGCCGGCGCTCGGTCAGCAGGGTGTCAACATCATGGAGTTCTGCAAGCAGTTCAATGCGCAGACCCAGCAGGTGGAGAAGGGCCTGCCCATCCCGGTGGTGATCACGGTCTACAGCGACCGCAGCTTCACCTTCGTGATGAAGACGCCGCCAGCCTCCGTGCTGATCCGCAAGGCGATCGGCATCGAGAAGGGGAGTGGTGCGCCTAACACGGCCAAGGTGGGCAAGATCAGCCGCAAACAGCTCGAGGAGATCGCGAAGACGAAGCAGCCGGATCTCACCGCCGCGGACCTCGAGGCCGCGGTGCGCACCATCGCGGGCAGCGCACGCAGCATGGGTGTCGACGTGGAGGGGCTCTGATCATGACCGTCGCAAAGCGTATGAAGACCTGGAAGGACAGGCTCCCTCCCGGCAAGCAGTACCCGATCGAGGAGGCGCTGAAGCTCATCAAGGAATTCGCCAAGGCGAAGTTCGACGAGACGGTCGATGCCGCTGTCAATCTCGGCATCGACGCCAGCAAGTCCGATCAGCAGGTGCGCGGCTCGACCGTGATGCCCCACGGCACGGGTAAGACCGTGCGCGTGGCCGTCTTCACCTCGGGCAAGAACCAGGAGATCGCCAAGGCCGCCGGCGCCGACATCGTCGGGCTCGAGGACCTGGCGGCGAAGGTCAAGGCTGGCGAGATCAACTTCGATCGCGTCATCGCCAGCCCTGATGCCATGCGCATCGTCGGTCAACTTGGTCAGATCCTGGGTCCCCGCGGCCTGATGCCGAACCCAAAGGTCGGCACGGTCACCCCCGACGTCGCCACGGCAGTGAAGAACGCCAAGGCGGGCCAAGTGACCTATCGCGTCGACAAGGCGGGCATCGTGCATTGCACGATCGGCAAGGCGAGCTTCGAGATCGGCGCGCTCAAGGAGAATCTGGCAGCGCTCATGGCCGACCTGCAGAAGGCGAAGCCGGCCTCGGCAAAGGGACAGTACCTGAAGCGTGTCACCCTCTCCTCGACCATGGGGCCGGGCGTCATGATCGATCAGGCGAGTCTGAGTTCTTAGCTATATGTACGGGGTTCGCCGCTTAGGGCGAACCCCGTAAGTCCTGCGCGCAGCGCAGGACAAGTTTTGATGCGGGCCGCGGCTTCGAAAGGGGTCGCGGCCATCATCGAAGACCGCAGGCGAGGGGATGGCCCTCTTAATGAGCGCCTGCGCAGATGGTGAACCGCTTTCGCATCGAGGCTCATCCTCGAGGCGGGAAGGTCGCCATGGGGAAGTCTTTCCGGGAAGACCGGCGGCTTCATTCGTAACCGTGATCTTCTCACCCGAGAGGAGAGAAGGAATGGCACTCAACCTGGAAGACAAGAAGGCGCTGGTGGCCGAAGTGGCCGAAGTGGCCGCCAAAGCCCAGTCGGTCGTGGCTGCGGAATACCGCGGGCTCACCGTCGGGCAGATGACGGAGCTTCGTGCCAAGGCGCGGGCGCAGGGCGTGTATATGCGTGTCGTCAAGAACACGCTGGCGCGCAAGGCGTTCGTCGGCACCTCGTTCGAGCCGGTGGGACCGAAGCTCAAGGGGCCGCTCGTGCTCGCGTTCTCGAAGGACGATCCCGGCGCCGCCGCGCGCCTGGTGAAGGACTTCGCGAAGGCGAACGAGAAGCTGGTGGCAACCCTCGTATCGCTCGGCGGGCAGGTTCTGCCCGGCGCGGAGCTCGAGAAAGTCGCGAGCCTCCCGACGCGCGAGCAGGCGTTGTCGATGCTGCTGGGGGTGCTCAAGGCACCGATCCAGAAGTTCGTCGCCACGTGTGCTGCGACCCCGGCCAAGCTCGCCCGCACTCTGGACGCGGTGCGCGCCCAGAAGCAGCAGGCCGCCTAGCGCCAGACTTGTCTTGAAATCAATTTGCGGAGACCCAACATGGCTGTCAGCAAAGACGAAATCCTCGATGCAATTTCCAAGATGACCCTGATGGAGGTCGTCGAGCTCATCTCCGACATGGAGAAGAAGTTCGGCGTCACCGCCGCGGCGCCCGTCGCCGTGGCCGCGGCTCCGGGCGCGGCCGCCGCCGCGG
>JAKBCR010000097.1 GCA_021807675.1 Pseudomonadota bacterium | reverse complement strand
CAATCTCGCGTTCGTCGGTGGGCCCACCGCGGGACAGGATCTCCTCGCCATCGAGGCTCTCGGTGTGTCCGAGGTAGACATGCCCCAGCTCGTGGGCGCCTGTGAATCGCTGGATGTGCAACGGACGCTGCGTCGAAATCATCACTCCCGCTCGGCCGTTAGCGCGGATGCAGAAGCCGAGCAGCCCCTCCAGAGGCCGAAAGAGGAGTTCAGCCTTCAGCACGAGGAGCGCGCCGAACACATCGATAGCACCGCCGGAACTCTCAACGGCATGCTGCACATCGAGGTGATAATGCAGGCGCGCCGCCGCCGTGGCGCCTTCGAGGATTGCCTGGCGGCGGCTCACGAGCGTCCTCGCATCTGGAGAAATTCCGCAAAGCGCTGCAGCTCTTCCCGATCACGGTCGGTGAGCTTCGCCGCGGTGCGTGCCAGGTGCTGTACGGTTTCTGGGAGCGCGGCCGGCTCGGGGTCCTCGCCGGTGAAATAGCCGATCGGACGCTGGTAGATCGCGGCGAGGCGTTGTAGCTCCAGCGCCTCGACGCGGCGTTGCCCTGCCTCGATCAACGAAATGGCCGAGCGCGGTACACTGAGCACGCTGGCAACCTCATCCTGGCTCAGCTCAAGATACTCGCGCGCTTCCTTCAGCCGTCTCGCCAGACCCTGGCGATCGATTTCCTTGCTAACCGGCGGCGCGCGCCCGATTGGCTGGGTCTCATTCATGCGGTCTCCTTGTCAGCGGTTGATTTACCCTTCTGCTTGCCCAAGTGCTTATCGACCAGGGCCTGCAGGCGGGGAAGCATGTCCTGAACTAGGTCATCAAACCCTTGGTAGCCGCCCGGGCGGATCACTGTCGGGGGCACCTCGCAGGGCAAATGCGCCTCGATCACCACAAGCGCCGTCACGGTTGCCAGGGAGTCCACCAGCGGCAGGACGTCCAGGATCGTGCCCGAGGTGAGCTTCGGCGGGGCGAAGGGATCATCGCTGCCGACTTGCTCATCCCACCAGGTCTTCAAATCCGCGATTAGCGTCTTTTCGTCGAAGCCCGTCGCCATGCCTGCCTCTCATGGGAGAGTGGGTACACGGGAAACTATACGCCCAGAATGTTCGATTTTCAAACATACATGTGGCATTATGTTCGGCAGTGAGACAAGCATGGCCGGTGCCGTCCCGATGGACCTGAGCGAATATCAACGCAAAGCCTTCTCAACTTCGACGATCGATTGGGCCACGGCCGAGGGTCGGCAGGTGGCAGTTCTGGGCGTCTTGGGCGAGCTCGGGTCGCTCGCGACCGTGATGAAGAAGCAGATCCGCGACGGCACTGTCTACACCGGCGCGCAGAGCGATCTAATAGAGGAGTGCGGGGACGTGCTCTGGTACCTCGCTGCCATTGCGACCCACTACGGACTCGATCTGGGCCGAGCCGTGGCGGACTGTAGTTTCAAGGAGCCTGTGGCCAGAACCAATGGACACCTCTGGTCGCTCATCGAGGCGGTCATGCACCTCAACTCGATTGTGGCCGCCGACAACGAATTCTTAGCGGTGGATGGCGTCAATCTCGAAGACCCGTTGGGGGAAACAGCGCAAATGGTGTTGCACGCCATTGAGCGCGAAGGGCTCGCCCTCTCGGATGTGCTGGAAGAGAACCTTCGCAAGACCCATGGCCTCTTCGGTGAGATCTCCGGCGCCGCCCCTCACCGCGACGCGCACTGTCCCGTGTACGAACAGCTGCCTCGCTCTGGGGTCATTGAATTCATCGAGCGGCCGCGGGGGTCCGTTCCCGAAGTGTTGCTGCGCATGCACGGACTGACGATAGGCGATCGCCTGACGGACAACGCGGCCGATCCCGACGGCTACCGCTATCACGATGCCTTGCACCTCGGCTATGTTGCCGTGCTCGGCTGGTCGCCGGTTACTCGGGCGTTGCTACGACTCAAGCGCAAAAGCGATCCTGCCATGGATGAGCAGCAGGACGGTGCGCGGGCCATCATTATTGAAGAGGCGATTACGCAGCAGATCTTCAGTCACGCGCGCGACCATCAACTCTTCGACGGGATTGCGCGTCTCGACTATGGGCTGATGAAGTGGGTAACGCGGATGGTCCGCGGCCTCGAAGTCGAAGCCGCCAGCGCTGTCGAGTGGCAGCGCGCGATCCTTGAAGGCTATCGTGCGTTTCGCCTGCTCAAAGACCACCGGGGCGGCGTCCTCACGATAGATACCGCTTTGCGTACGCTGCACTACCGCCCGAGCGCGTCGCGCGCCCAGTGATGACTTTCGGGGATGCGATCGTTGAGGCCCCATTTCGGCGGAAACCAAGGCCGCGGAGCCGGTCCGCGGCAGACAAACCGTTGCTTGATGCGCATTCTGCCCGTGTGGCCCATCACATCCGGGTGCACGACGCGCGCGTACTTATCCACTTCACAAAAGAGATTCTGGCAGTCGATCAATTGCAGGGCGCGTCCCCATAGCGATTTGAACATGAGTCCCCGGGCCACGAATTCCTGCTCTTGGCGCTCCGCCACCCAGCGGATGACATCTGATTCGGAATAATCCCCAAAGCTGATAAAGCATTTGCGCAGACCGTCGCGTGCGCCGGGACCCGGCATCACAAACTCCATCTCCGACTGCGTGAAATGCGGACTGTAGTTCAGGTCAATCGCAAACTGGTAGGCAAGGAACGGGCCGAAGCTCGGTAGGGACACGAGGATGCTATACACCTCCGCCATGCTCGCTGTTGCCGCGAGTCGTTCAGGGAGCCCCTGCCGCAATAGCTCGGCGAGTAGTTCGAGGTGCATGCGATGTTTGCGCGGTTGGCGAATCGAGGCCGGCCCGCTCGGCATGATGTAGGCCGCTGAATAGATGCTCGCCCCCGCTTCAAGCGCGTGTGTGAGCAGTGCGTCGAGACGCTCAACGGAAAACTCGGACTCGGTGATCTCGCCGAACGCCTCCTCCAAGAATTCCCATGTCTCGATTTTGTTGAAGATCTTGAAGAGCAGCGTACGCAGCACCGTATCGCGCAAAGAATACTCGCGCCGATAGATCACGTGTTGGATCAGGTATTGACTCACCCGATCGCTGGCTCGGTAGACATTCGTAAACTTGTGTTCGCGTAGTACCGGATCGTCCGTCCACGGCGCTACTTCGTTATGCAGGCGCCGGAAGAATATCTCCTGCCGCTCCATGGCGAATCGCCAATAGGTATCGAACACGACGCTCGGGGTTGGGGCGCGCCGCCTGGCGAGCGTCAGGATGGAAGCGCTGGCGTGTCTGTCGTGCCTGCGTTCCCTAGTTAGCCGGGTCTCACGCGGCTTAAGCACGACCCCTCCCGCGGCTGGCCGTGGGCTTCTCAGGAGCCGCCTCTTTACGGATGAGAATTGTCGAACTGTCGACGTCCAGATCGACTCTCACAGTGTCGCCCTCCCGGAGCTTAAGCGTCGCGAGCAGATTTGCGTCCAGAGCAATCCGGCGTGCTTTCTGTATCGTAGAAATACCAAAAAAGACTTGCTTAATACTATTCACTGTACAATATGGTACCACAATAATGATGTTCACTTGTAGAATGTGCGGTTGGGGAGCCGCACCCGACGAGGAACCGTCCGCCCACAAACCCGAGGTTATCTTGAAGGTCCTCGCCGAGGGCGGGTCGGTCACATTGCTAAGACAGAGGGGCGCAGACAGCGGCTGGCATTACGCCCGCGGGCTCTATGGCGGGACGACAGCGCTGCTCCAGGAGGAGGATGGCGACGCAGGGGCGATTCAGTCCAGAACCGCAGGGGTCAGTACATGGGCAGAAGCGTTGACGCTCCTCGATCGGTATCCTTGGACAATGCTGCATTGCAGGGAAGTCGACCCGGAATTTCGCGAGCAGGTGTGGACTGAAGTCACGCGCCGCCTCGGGGAGAAGGGCGGAGAGTAGGTCCATCATCTGCGGGAGCGCTGGATGCGCGCGTGCGGAATCGCGGATTCGGAAACATGAGCGCCATTTCGCCCTCCCCGTACGACTTGGCTAACCGAATTGCGGGTCCCGGCAGGTATAAATTTGACGTCTTGGCAGAGGGGATCGCGGCCGCACCGGCGCGCCTTGTTAGTGGGCCCTTTCTCTCCCTCTTTTGGCTTCGAGTATTCGACTTCGAAGGGCTTACCGAGTGGCTTGTCCTCGGCGACGCGCATCAAAATATCCCAGATGCGTCTCAATACATAGAGATGCAGTTGGACACCTTTCAACTGGCTCAGACACGCGTACGCACCACCTCAGGCAGAGTGCACAGGCAGAGCTTGGGAAGTCGAGAATGACAGGGACTATGCCCTGCCGCTTAAGCCACCTGAGCCGCTGCGGATCCAGGATACGAAAATGCGCGCCATCTACGGTGGTACCTACTATCGTATCTATCTATGTGGTCAAGTGATTGGACCATTCCCGGGCCCTATCGTTGGCCACGAGCTTCTAGAGATGCTCGAGGGCCTGCATGAGGTCTGGGAGTGGTTCACAAGTGTTGGCGAGGCCCACCGATCCGGCGCCTCAAATCCCACGATCACCAGATACATTCAAGAATGAATCGTGGCAAGTCGTTGTGATCGCCCGCACAACCTGGAGGTCCACAGCTACGCAAATGCTTCGCCATACATTTACAATACAAAAATGAGAGTACCAAAACCGCGCGGCAGGACTCGCAAGAGCGTTGCGATGAGCTTTCGCTTTACGCCGGAAGCGCGTGAGCGCCTTCTGGCCGCCGCCACTCATCAGCGCCGCAGTCAAGCCAACCTTCTTGAGTGGCTGCTCGAGGACTACTGCCGACGGGCGGGACTTGAGAAAGCCCCGCGCACGAAACTGCGGCGCGAGAGCGAAGGAGTGCGGTGATGGCCTCACCTCAAGAGCGGCTCATTGGGCTCCTCGAGTACATCGAGCAGGTTGAAAAACTCAAACGGACCGCGGCACGAAAAGTCCCGACAGAATTCTTCCGTGCGACCCAGGCGGAGATTCAGGGTCTGCCGGGGATTGAGTTCAACGAGGTGAGCGGTGGGGATGACGTGTGGCTGCGCATTCCGCGCCTGAAGGAAGAGTTGCCTCCCGAGCCTTCCGCATCGCTGCGCCCCTGGATGAGCCTGCCCAAGAGCCCTGAGAAAACACCTGAGCTTAGATCCGAGGTTGCGCTCAAGGCGGACGACGGCACTGAGAGGTATTGCAAGCTCACCGATTTTCCGGGGCTGAAGAAGACCTTTCAGCGTTATCTCGATACGCAGTGGTCTCCGTGGGCCGCCCAGGAGCGGCCGCGGCGCAAAACCATATCGCTTTATACCAAGCTTTTTGCCGTCCAACAGACGATTGAGGCGGGCGGAAGCGAGACACCGCTGGAGGCGGTGTGGGGCATGGGAATGGCGCTCTGGAAGCATGAGGAGCCGGCCGCCGAGATCGAATACCCACTCCTTACGCAGGGGTGCGAGCTCTCGCTCAATACCGAAACCTTTGCCATCGAAATCCGCCCCCGCGAGATCGATACGGTGCTCGAGCTCGACTGCTATGCCGACCTTGGTGTCGAAGGGGTGGGCCGGACCGAGCTCTTCTGGCGGGAATATCGAGACAAAGCCAAATCCCGTCCGACGCCCTTTGAGCCTGAGACCACTGAGCCGATATTGAAAGCCGCGGTGGGGTATCTCGATCCGGCGGGGGAATTCGTGACTCCCCCGGCCGGCCACGAGGGGGAGCTCCCGGATGCCAGGGACATTCTTCAGGTTGCCCCCGCTTGGGTGATCTTCGTGCGGCGCCGCTCAGGGCATCTCTTCCTTCAGGACATCGATCGCCTGAAGAAGAAGCTCCTCGTGATCGAAGCGCTTCCTGCCGCTCTCGCTGCCTTCGTGATCGCGGGCTCATCGGAGCTCGTTACCCACGAGGACTTCACCTACCGGGGGCTCTCCTCCTCGGCAACGGGAGAGGGGGTGCGGGAGCTATATTTCCCGATGCCCTACAACGCCGAACAGGTCTCGATCATCGAGAAGCTGGAGCGTGGTAACGGCGTGGTCGTTGAAGGCCCGCCCGGCACGGGCAAGACGCACACCATTGCGAATGTGATCTGCCACTTCCTCGCGCACGGCAAACGGGTGCTCGTGACCTCAAGCGGCGAGGAGGCCCTTCGGGTGCTGCAGGAGAAGCTCCCGGAGGAAATCCGCTCGCTCTCGGTGGCGCTCCTCACCGATGAGCATCGCGGCATGAAGCAGTTCGAGCGCTCCATCGAGGATATCGCCTCCCGGGTGAGCAGCCTTCAACCCGCCCGCGTCACACAGGAGATCCAGTCCCACGAGCAGCGCCTGGCGGAGCTGCACGAGAAAATTGCCGCTCTCGATCACTCGATCGATGAGCTCGCCCGAGGACAGCTCGAGCGCATCCGACATCTCGAAAGCGAGGTCTCTCCGGAGGAGCTCGCTCGCAAGGTCTTGGACGGGGAGGCTCAATATGGCTGGCTTACGGATGCGCTGGATCCGAATGAGCACCGTGAGCCTCAGTTCTCGAGCGAGGACCTCTCGGCGCTTCGAGAAGCCCGCCGGCGGGTCGGCCAGGACCTCGGGTACCTCACCTGTGATCTGCCCGCCGCGGAGAGCCTGCCCCCGGCCGAGGCAATTCTCGGATTGCACCAGGACTTGAACCGGGCCCGGCAGGTCGATACCCAGGTCGCGGACGGGGTAATCCTTGCCCTCGTCGATGCCACCGCGGCTACCTTCCAGAAAGCCAGTAGCCTGGCCGAGCTCCTCGAGCGCGGCGAGAGCCTTGCACAGGGCATCAAGGTCAGCGCGCGTCCCTGGACGCAGAAGGTTCGCTCCTCATTTCTCAACCCGAGCGGCGAGCTGCCGGGCCAGCTGCATGCGCTCTGCTCCCAGATTCTGCGGGCCGAAACCGCACGGCGCGCGAGGCTCACCACCCCGGTCGACGTCCCGGAAGCCGCAGAACTCGACCCCGAGGTCACTGAGGCTATCGGGCGACTCTGCGAAGGCAGAAGTGCCTTTGCTCTGCCCTTTGGCAAGAAGGCCGCCCGCGAGCAGATCGGAGCGGTCACGGTCTCCGGGCTTAAACCTGCGGACGAGGCAGCCTGGCGGTGCGTTCAGGACGAGCTTGCACATCGCATCGAGGTCCGAAAGATCCTCGCAATCTGGAATGCGCTCGCGCCTGAGTTCGCCCTGGAGAGCTTCCAGAGCCCAGATGTGGCCTCCTTCCGAGAGCTCACCGAGTGCGCCGAGCACATCGAGCTCATCTATCAGCTCGTCAATGCCGTCGACCGTCCCGCGCGCGCTCTCATCGAGGAGGTGTTCGGCGCCGGTATCCACCAGAAGCTTACTGCCGATGCGGACGGTGCCCGGACGCAGCTGCTTCAGGACCTCACCAAGCACCTAGCCAAGGGGCGCTTGGGCTACGCCATGACCCAGGTGGATGAGCTGACGCAGAAACTCGAGGGGAAATCCGGCGAGGTCGTGGACGAGATCCGAGGCTTTCTAGGGGCACTGGGGTCCGGAGAGCTTCCTGAAGGGGAGCTCACGAGCCGATGGCGCGGATTTCTTGCAGAGCTCCGGCGCCTTGCCGGGCTGCGCTCCCATTTGCTCACCATCGAGCGTGTCACGGAGGTCATCTCGCAGTCCGGGGCCAGAGAATGGGCGCGGCGCCTGCGAAGCGAGCCGGCTGCCGGAGAGACGGATGCCCTCGTGCCGGCTGATTACCTCGAAGCCTGGCACTGGCGCATTGCCAAATCGCTCCTGGAGCATCTGGAAGGGCATGAGGAGCTGCGCGCGCGCTTCGAGCGCCGAAAGAGCGCCGAGGCCGCCCTCTCGCGCACCTATCGAGCCCTCGTGGCCGCCCAGGCATGGCTCGCCGTCTACAAGAACTCTCCTGAGAGCGTACGACAGGCGCTACAGGAGTACTTAAACGAGATCCAGGCAATCGGCACCGGCCGCGGCATTCGGGCCATCCATCACCGCCAGCTTGCGCGGGCGGCCATGGAGCGGGCCTGCCGAGCGGTGCCCTGCTGGATCATGCCGCAATGGCGGGTGGCCGAGTCCATACCGCCCGACATCGGCGCCTTTGACCTCGTCATCATCGATGAGGCCTCCCAGTCCGACATCTGGGCCCTCCCTTCGCTCCTTCGCGGCCAGAAAGTGCTGGTGGTGGGTGATCACCGGCAGGTATCCCCCGCGGGGGTCGGCATGGAGGAGCAGAAAATCCGCGATCTCTTCGACCGCTTTCTCGCAGGCCTCCCACATGCCTCGCAGATGCGCCCCGACCGCTCGATCTACGATCTCGCGCGGGTCGTCTTCGCCGGCAATTCCGTGATGCTGAAGGAGCACTTCCGCTGCGTGCCGGCCATTATTGAGTTCTCCAAGCGCGAGTTCTACGAACACGAGATCCGCCCCCTTCGGATCCCAAAACGCAGCGAACGGCTGGATCCGCCCCTCATCGATGTGCTCGTCAAGGGCGGCTACCGGCGAGGCAAGGTGAACGAGCCCGAAGCACGCGCCATCGTCGCTGAGATCGACTCCATCATCGAGGACCCTGCAACGGCCGGCCGCACCATCGGAGTGGTGACGCTCCTCGGGAACGAGCAGGCGAAGCTCATCGATGACCTCGTCCGCCGGCGCATCCCTGCGCATGAGATCGTGGAGCGCCGGATCCGGATCGGGGAGCCCTCGGTATTCCAGGGTCGCGAGAGCGACATCATGCTGGTCTCAATGGTGCTCGCGCGAGGCGATCGTGGCTTGCCAAAATCGACTCTTTTTGAGCAACGCTTCAACGTCGCCTCATCCCGAGCGCGGGATCGGATGATCCTTTTCCGCTCGATCGAAGAAACCGAAGTGAATCCCCAGAGCCTAACGGCACGGCTCATCGCGCACTTCCGTCAGCCCTTTCACCAGGACGCGCAAAAGGTGAGCGCATTACGCGATCTTTGCGAGTCGGACTTCGAACGCGAGATGTACGATGAGCTCACCGAGCGCGGCTACCGGGTGCAGCCGCAGGTAAAGGTGGGCCAGTACCGAATCGACTTCGTCATCGAGGGCACAGAAGACCGTCGCCTTGCAGTCGAATGCGATGGCGATCGCTATCACGGGCCCGCCCAGTGGGCCGACGATATGACCCGTCAGCGTGTGCTCGAGCGTGCAGGCTGGACGTTCTGGCGTTGCTTCGCCTCGAGCTTTGTTCTGCGTCGCAAAGAAGTACTCAAGGACCTTCTTCAGACGCTAGAGAAGATGGGTATCGAGCCGATCGGAAGCGAAAGCGTTGATACAAGCACATGGTCGTCTAGTCGCATCATTGAGCCCGAAGAGGTCGCCGAAGACGATGAGCCAGATGCGACACCGGCGGGGCGTGTCGCCTAGGCATAACCCCGAAGCGCTTCTACGCTCCGTAGGGGAATAGAAAGGTAGATGGAAGTTCCACTGGACCCGCGACGATACAGAATGACTGCACATCTCATCACCTTCAGGCCGATAGAGGAAACTCCGAACAGAGGAATGCCTCTCGCCGAGTTACGTCGACTCATCCGCATGCGCGCGGCGCATAAGCCTGTGGTTGTGAAATGGAGATTTCATGGCTACCGACTAGCCTCGCTGGGTGATCGCGTATTTTTGCTACTCCAAGGAAAACACGGACCAGCAATAATCGGGTATGGGGCGATCGCGGGAACTCCTGAAAACACAAGAGGTCAATGGCGCATCCCCGTGAGCTTCGGCGTTCTCGTGGATCCAACTACCAAGTCGCTGGCTACACGGGATGAGTTGCTGGCACTGGGAAAGTCGGAATGGCGAACGCAGGCTAGTGGTGTCAGCTTGAACCCAAAACTCGCGAATCGTCTGGAAAAGCTTGTAGTCGGCCGATTGCAGGAGAAAGCGGCCCAAATAGATCGCATTCAGGAGGACGGTACGCACGCCAAAGCCGGTTCCGGACTGCCAAATCGAGAAGACCCAGCCGTCAGCAAGCATATATTGGATCACCTCTTTGCCGGCCAAGTGGGCGCCGCGCGCATGACGAGTCTGCGCTTTCTGACTGACTCAATCAGGCAAGTCGCGGCGCGATGGAACGACCGTTGGAGCGTTACGCTGACGCGCGATTACATCCGGCTAAACGTTGGGTGTGTCGAGGCCGTTGTCTTGCACGAGAACGGCATGAACGTGCTGGCCGCGGATGGTCGAATTCCGGAAGGCGCCATCTTGCACCATCGCCGCCGCCCATACAAACGCGCTGGAGGCGCGCGGCTGTTCGAGATACCCTTCGATAAGGCACGGAAAGTTCTGCCTGCGATGGTGCGTCTTCATCATAAGGCCCTCGCTGCTGCCGTCAAATGTCGCATGCCGGCCGGCACGCTCCGCGCACACTCGCCTGGAATCGTTAGTCAAGCATGGTCCGAGTTGGCGCTTACTGATCCAATTCCGCAGCCAGACCGCGGCGCGGCTGAAGCAGAATTCGGGACACGTGCGAGTGCCTCAGCGGCAGTCGCAGCTGACCTCGAGCAAGAGGAAGACGCGATAGAGCAGGCTATTGTCCAAAGGACGGATATCGGACCCACCGAGAGGTTCAACCTTGTGAGGTCGCGACGTGGTCAGGGCGCTTACCGGCGCAACCTGGAAATGATCGAGAAGCGCTGCCGGGTTACGGGCACTGCTGACGGAGTACACCTACGGGCAAGCCACATAAAGCCGTGGGCAAAGTGTACGGACGCAGAACGCTTGGACGGGTTCAATGGTCTGCTGCTCGCACCCCACGTCGATCACCTATTCGATGAAGGATACATATCGTTCTCAGAGAGCGGAGAACTCCTCGTGTCGGAATCCCTAAAGCCGGAGACCCTTCTTGGCTGGGGAATCACTCTACCCAAAGTAGTAGGTAGGTTTCGGGCAGAGCAGCGGAGATATCTCAAGTACCATCGAAGGGCCGTCTTCCGCGATGGCATGGGTCGAAACAAAACGTGGAAATACTGACCTATGCAAGTGGTCAGCCTAGAGTACGCGGCGCTCCATTGCCTTAACTTCTGGTTGGCCTACGACAGCAGGTCTTGCGCCGCGCTCTCGAACCCGAGTGAGGCGGTTCAGCTGTCTGTCTGTGCGATGCGGCCGCACGCATGATCCTCAACCACAATGCAAGTAAGATCGGGACGCATATCGTGGAGAAATCAGAGATAGCAAAGCCATGTCACACCTGCCGGCCCATGGGTTGACACTGCGGAAGATTGCATGAGCAACGTTTGTGCAGAGATCAGACATACGGTCGATAATGCGTGGGAACTTCGCGTGAAAATACCAGCTTTCCATTGTCGGTAATCTTCACGAGACCAGTGTCGTACAATGCATGTATGTCCTTTCGCAACAATAGACCGTCTTCCGCTCGATTGTGACCCAATCTCCAATCACGCCCTCGACGGTGAGCGGCGTCTAGGGCGGCAGCTACAGAGCAGCCCGTTACTATGCAGGCGCCATTGAACGCGATGAAGACATCCCTTCGAAAAGCCGCTTGATCTGGCCGTACTGCGCTCCTGGCAAACTTTAAAGCACGCTTCTGCAAATCGTTGAATTCAGCAACTCTACGGCTGCGCGTCCCGCGAGCTGGTGCTTTTTCAGACGAAGTGCCACCAGTTGCCCAGAAGCGATAACAGCTCTCGCGCTCTTGTTGGTCATCACGGTGAAATTCGCTTTCAAATCCGGCGGAACATCTTCTCGTCCTTGGATCGACGATCAGAGAAGTAAGGATCGGCTCTCCCGCATCCAAGCATTCGTGTCCCAACCTGCTCATGGCATGTCTGTGTACTAATGCCCAGACGTTGAACGGCGCACGAGCTTGCGCATAGGTAATGGTTCCCTTTCGGCGCGCAACATCAATTAGTTGAGCGCGCATTCCGGGGAGCGCCGCGAGATATCCGGGCGTTCGTCCCGCGGGGCTTGACGCGCCTCCAGCCGTTCCTCCCGCAACCGGGAATTCTCCTGGCGTCGGCCGGACGCGGTAGCGAAGACTGTGCCGAGCCAGCTTCCCAACCGGAACAGCATCCCCAAGTTCTGCCCATACGGATCCGTCTTCCATTGCATGCAGAGATTCCACAGCCCATACTTTTGAATCGTCGTAAGATTCTATAGCGCGTTGCTTTGCGCCTTTGTCCTTTGCTTTCGCCAGCACCAAATAGGCAGGGAGGCCGCCGGCCCACAACGTGCGGATGTGGTCAATGCGCTCCGAAAGGCCAGGAGAAAGAGTTCTGGGTCCGGCGCTTCTGGCGCCGAGAACCCGAGCATATCTTCCTACGAAGTTCCTCTTGTCGTCCCACACCGTCAGAAGAACAGCATTTCCGTTATTTGATCCCCAAGACCATCGCGAATTTCTCAGAGGAAACCCGAGATCCTCGAAAAACTTGCCGATTCCTCTTGTTGTCATGCATTCCACTCCAATGGTGAGTGTACGAGAGCCTATCCCAGTGGCCACGTCAACGCTTTAGGGCGGCAATGTAGCGGACGGGCGGACATTTGGTTGTTTCGTCACCGCAACCGACCCGCAGACCGCCTGCCGAACTCAGGCCGCCCCGCGGGCCGCTGATTGTGCTCACTTCAACTGCGTAGCAGCCGAACGCCCCTCAATAACGGGCGCACCGTCGACCATTCTCAACAGCTTGGAGACAACGGTCTCCTCAAGTCGCTCGCGACTTGAGATCGACACAAGCGGGACTGCAAAACTTCGCATAGTTTTTGCTGTGGATTCCGCTGCCCAAAGTTCGCGAGGCACGATCGTCACTATAGTCCCGTCATCCTTTCGCTCCGGGACGTACAGATGCCAAATGGCCGTGTTATATAGGCTGTTTCCCTCCGGAATTTCATCTACAGTCTCGTACTCCATAAGAAGTCCGGAAACTAGCGGCTCGACGACCTTCTGGTCTGCACCCTGCTCGTCTAAGATTACCGCTAAATTCAGTACCACCTTTGGATATCCCTCGTGCTTGTAAAATCGGAACGCGCGGTGTGGAATCCAGTTTTTCGGTGAATTGATGGAGAATGCGCCACCAGCGAGTGCCGTAGCGCCAACGCGAGGCCCCCAGCCGGCCGCGCCCATGATGGCGTCCGCCTCGAGCAACAGCTTCGATACCTCCACCATCAGAGTTCGTACTTGGCGTATTGCGAACAGAAGACTTTTGCCGTTGGAATCGCTCATTGATAGCTCCATGTCAGAGTGATCGGTTCGCAAGAAAACCCGAAAGGCATCTCCCTCGGCGAGAAGTGCCATGAGGTCGGAGTTGGCGACAGGCCAGAGATTCTCTCAAAGGGAGCAAGATCCAGACGCTCACAGACCCTTGATATATCGCGAAGAACTGGATCTCCAATCTCGCGAAAAGCAGTAGCGACCCTGCTCCACGAAATCCACGCGCACCGAAAGGGAAACTCGCAGGCGTCCCTCTTGGATTCGAATTCCCGCTTTGATTCCATGATATCGACTTCGGGATAGCGCCTATCAGCTGTTATGTACACAAGATGAGGTTGCGAACCACTCCCGCGACAGCGGTCAATGAGGACGCACCATTCCCTGGCGAGCTGATCAACAATGTCGATGCTATCCGGCGCCGGGCCGGAAGATTTGCCCGAACGAAGCTTGACTTCAATAAATAGAAGTTGTCTTTGGCCGTGCATGTCCTCTAGCTGAACGACTACGTCGGGTTCCGTAGCTCCTACGCCCTGGCTCGCGAATATAGGCCAGAATTCCATTGACACCAGCTTCAGTTCGGACGGTTGGAGCTCCAGTACTGGTGTGCCATCCGCGTACGTAGCGAGAGCAAGAAACGACAGCAGGGTTCCCTCCGAGGCATATGCGAGGGCTCCAAAGACGCTTGACGTAAAAAGGTCTTCTAGATTTTCTTGTTCACCAGACAGCTTTCCCCTGAGAAATGCCTGAAGCACGGTTGTGTCCTTCCGATTAAGGTAGCATTACACTTAAAGGGGCGCCCTACTGTAAAGCATAACATGTGGTGACACGGAGGCGATCCCATTTTGCCTAGAACGTGATTGGTGGCGCTCGTATTACCTAAAGATGAGCTGGTTCTGCCGGAGGTGCATTGCCGCACGCGACTCGTAACTACGCATTTCCCAGATGTCGTTCGGCCGATATACCGCGCTGGGAGCGGCGCGGCACCGGTACAAGTCGGAAGTTGCACCGCGAATCAGGTTGGCGGTGGCGGTCTTCTCGTCAGAGCCGCTCATATTATCGACCAGTGCAATCAGGAGCTGTGGGTGGCCGGCATGCGAAAATTGACCCCCCCCGGGTCAGTCTTCGGCGCAAATCGACACCGCATCACCTGTTCCTGAAGTCTCTGCAGTCTGGGAGCGCATTTTGTTGGGCCAGGGTGACGCTATCCTTTTGCCGGACGTTCCGTGTCTGACTGTGCGTCACGTCGCAGGCACGGGACCCTCTGCTCTGGCTCAATTGGCGTATGGGTGGATCTGCTTGGGATCGGTTGCGCGAGGAAAACATTAAGCGGTCCAAAGCTGCTGGCGCAGCCGTGGGCGAGTACTCCGAAATCGACAAACCGACCGAGCGCAGGCTACGCGACGAGCGGGAGAGGCGAGAAAGACGAAAGCGAGGACGTCGACTCCGCAAGGCCAGGCAGAAGGCGAAGGCGGCCTGCGAGCGCGGGAAGAGCAACGAAGCGATCCGGGCAGAGGCCGACGCACTGTCCGGACGTCGGCGCGCGCCCGGGTCGTTTGAGAATGGGAAGCGTAGGTAAGATACAGTCGAGCCGAGGTGAAACTGTGCATGACCTGCCGGCGCGTTCACCGACCGCGTCGGTCCTCAAGAAACTGTGCGCGTGGCTTGCCGCCACACCCGAGTCGTTGTAAGTCACATGTAAGCAAAGGGCGGGTGCGTCCATGCAATTGCTTACATTCCAGGGCGGCAGCAGCTGAAGTCCCCTGGAGTGGTGTACGAGGGATCTTCGGATCCGGCCTTTTAGCTCTGCCCCCGCAGGGCAGTCGCGGCCGACAGGCCGCGGAGTCGAGGAGGCGGTCATCGTGATTTCTGGATAAGGTTGGGTTGCGACACCTTCAACTTTGCCAGGAGGACCACGATGACCGCGAAGGCCAATATCTCATTGAGCGAGCTCGCCGAAAAGGGCGCCGACGCCGATTTGCTGCGCGAGATGATCCAGTACGTCGCCCAGCGCATGATGGACATGGACGTTGAGAGCCTGTGCGCTGCCGGGTATGCCGAGCGCAGTCCCGAACGGCTCAACAGCCGCAATGGCTACCGGGAGCGGCTCTGGGAGACGCGCGCCGGGTCGGTGGATCTGAAGATCCCGAAGCTGCGCAAAGGCAGCTATTTCCCCGGTTTCCTCGAGCCGCGACGCACC
>JAKBCR010000363.1 GCA_021807675.1 Pseudomonadota bacterium | reverse complement strand
GCAGAAGCGCGTCCCGGACCGAAATCGCCACCGAACAACCGCCATCCGTTTCCGTCGTCATACCCGTCCAACTCCTCTACAGAATTCCCGTCATTATCGCCGTGCATCCGCAGACGTGTTTCCATACGTCTGTGCAGGCGTATGTACAGGCCGAGCGAACGGCCGACATCTGTTAATTGAAGACACGTGCCCCAGGATACACTTCGGGTTGACGCCAGCAAATATGGAGACACGACGATGTTGTTCTGCGCTGCCGGCGACATCCATGGCGCCATCGAGAAAATGTATGACGATGTCCTCGCGTTCGAGACGCACCGGTGGGGTCACGGCTGGACAAGTGAGGCGGTAGGACTCGATGAGCTTGTCAGGCGCCTGCGGCCATAGGTGTGTTTCTTCGGCCACCATCATACGCGGGTGGACAGCGAGATCGCCGGTGCTTTGCCGCAACTCAATCGTACCCGAGACCGAGTGCTGAGCGGTCCCGAGCTTGGAGCTTTTATCAGGCGACTCGATGCGAGCCGTCCGTGCCTGCAAAGAGACGCGGTGAAGCTCTGCCTGCTTCTCGGAGGTCAACGCCCTGCGGAGTGCGGTGTTCTATCATGGAAAATGCCTCGAGTTGCAGAGGGTAGACCATGACCGAGATTATCTTCGTTGTCGAGGATGCGCCTGAAGGTGGCTTTTCGGCTCGTGCGGTGGGAGAGTCGATCTTCACGCAGGCAGAGACCATGGACGAGCTGCGCGCCCAAGTGCGAGATGCGGTTCACTGCCACTTTGATTCCGGAGCAGCCCCCGGCCTGATTCGGCTGCATTTCGTGCGTGATGAGGTCATCGCTGCGTGAAATTGCCGCGGGATCTGAGCGGCAGCGAGCTCGCGAAGGCACTTGGCCGCGTCGGCTACCGTATCGTGCGCCAGAGCGGAAGCCATCTGCGATTGACGGCAGAGTCATCCCCGGCCACCCCGTCACAATTCCGGAGCACAGCCCTCTCAAGGTCGGTACGCTCGCCGCGATTCTCGCCGACGTCGCCGGCCATCTGAAAATAGACCGGGATGAGTTGCTGAAGCGGCCGTTCGGTTGATCTATCGGACGCCGCGCACGGTCATGGCCGGCCGGCCTGGTGGGTCAATTTACTGGGACGGTTATCCCGGTCGTACACAGCCCGCAGCCGGCCCTCCCCAAGGGGTGCCGGGGGTCTGGCCGATACACGCACGAGCCGCCAGGCTCTTTACGCCTCCTACCGCCGTCCCAGGCGAGCCCTCCGTGCGCCCACGCGCAAGCCGACCGGGGGACCTATCTCAGCATCACTCACGGCGCAAAGGGTGGGCGGGATCGGGTGGAGCCGATCCGCACGCCGGAACAACGCCGCTGCTCGATCTGGCATAGACCTTCTGCGCGACGCGTTCCTCTAGCACCAGCGATCCCCAGCGCAAGCTCGCCGAATGGAAAAGTCATTACTACCAGGTGGTGCGCTCCTGCGGCATCACGCGCAAGGATGGCATTACGAGCCACGGGCTCCGACATCAATATGCCAACGAGCGCTACCGAGAGCTGACGGGCTCTGATTCCCCGGTTCGCGGCGGCGCTCACGTGGATCGCGACACGGACCGAGCAGCCCGGGAGGTCGTCGCCGAAGAGATGGGACACAGCCGCGAGGGCGTGACTCGGTCGCCTCATCGGCGGCGAGCCCTGTTGGGGGTGGTTCGGCATCAACTGCCGAGGCTGCCGATGAGGAAACGTCCGCGGCAGTCGCGGTGCCAGGTAAATCATCTGCGGTGGTCCGGACTATCGGAGATGGCGCAGTGATCAGTCATTCCCGTGCTTTGACCCCCCACGTGCCCCGGCGAGCAGCCTCGCCAACTCGGCGCTGTCCGCCGGCTTGACCAGGAAAGCATTGAAGCCCGCGCGATGGGCGGCGTCCCGGTCTTCCGCGCGCCCGTAGCCTGTCACGGCCACCAGTAGCGCGTCTCGATAGCGCGGCTGTGCGCGCAGACGACGGGTGAGCTCATGACCATCCATGCCGGGCATTCCGATGTCCACCAGTGCAACGTCCGGCGCGAGAGTCTCCGCACGAGCGAGCGCCTCCCGGGCATCTCGCGCCACGGCAACTTCATGGCCCCAGTTGCGCACGAGCAGCGCCAGCGATTGGGCGGAATCCGCGTTATCGTCCACGATCAGCACCCGGCGACGCACCGTAGGCTTCGCGGGCGGCGCCGCGGGACGTTGCTCCGACTGCGGTTCACCGGAAGCCGCAGCAACAGCGGGAAGCCGCACCACAAACTCACTCCCGTGGCCAAGCCCGGCGCTGTGCGCTTCGATCCGGCCGCCATGCAGTTGCAGCAGACGGCGCACGACGCTGAGGCCGAGCCCGAGTCCCGTGGTCGAGCGCGCAAGCGACTGGTTGACCTGGGTGAACGGCTCGAAGACGCCTTCCAGTGTTTCCGGGGAGAGCCCGATGCCGTTGTCCCTCACGCACAAGACGGCATCGTTCGACTCTTGTTTAAGCGTGAGCTGAATCCGTCCGCCCCGCTCCGTGTACTTGGCGGCGTTGTCCAGCAGGTTGGCAATGACCTGGTCGAGCCGGACCGGATCACCGTCGATGTACATCGGCCGCTCGGGCAGTGAGAGCGTCAGCTCGTGCTCGCGAGCTCCCATGCGAGCACGGCTCGCCTCGGCCGCCTGACGCGCGAGCGTGGTGAGCTCCACGTGCTCTCGCCTGAGGATGATCATGCCGCGGTTGATGCGGGCCACGTCGAGCAGGTCATCGACGAGCCGCACGAGTTGTCCGCTCTGCCGCTCGATCATGGCATTGAGCCGGGTGGCGGTCGGGTCGGTGGTGAGGGGGCGCAGCAGTTCAAGTGCGTAGGCGATCGGAGCAAGCGGATTCCTGAGCTCGTGGGCGAGCATGGCGAGGAACTCGTCCTTGCGCTGGCTCTCCTCGATGAGGGCGTTGCGACTGGCGCGACGGTCCGTCACATCCTCGATGGCGAGTAGGATGAGATCCGTACGCTCCCCGTCGCCCGGAATCTTGCGGGCACTGAGACTCAACGCACGATGGGAAGCGCCTGGGAAGCCTGTGCTGGTCTCGATCTCACATTCGATCATCGTCTTGTTTCGGGTCAGGACCTCCGTAAGCCCCTCGCGCAGCTCCGCGACGTTCCACTGCCCATTACCGAGCTCATAGAGCCGGTGACCCTCGGTCTCCTCGCGGCGGGTCCGGAAATCGGCGTAGTACGCGCGATTCCCGCGCACGACCATCAGATCCCCTTCCAGCACCAGCAACGGTTCACGCACCGTCTCGATGATGGCCTCGGCATACTCGCGGGCTCGCTCGGACGCCGCGCGTGCCTTCTCGAGCTCGGAATTGAGCACGGCGAGCTCGCGGTTGCGGTTGCGCAGCTCATCGTTGGTGGTGGTGAGCTCCTCGTTCGCCGATTGCAACTCCTCCTTGGAGGTCTCGAGCTCCTCGTTCGTGCTCTGGAATTCCTCGTTGGCCGAGAGCACCTCCTCGTGCGCGGATTTGAGTTCCTCTTTCACCGCCTCGTGCTCTTCCATCGTCGCGTGCAGGTAGTCGCGG
>JAKBCR010000362.1 GCA_021807675.1 Pseudomonadota bacterium | reverse complement strand
CCAGGCGGCCGAGTGGTACCGCCTCGCGGCCAAGCAGGGAAATGCCGGGGCGCAAAGCAGGCTTGGCTACCTCTACGACCTCGGCCTCGGCGTTCCACAGGATTACGCCCAGGCGGCCGAGTGGTACCGCCTCGCGGCGAAGCAGGGAAATGCCGTGGCGCAGTCCAACCTCGGCGCCCTCTACGCCCTGGGCCACGGCGTCCCCCGGAACTACGTCGAATCCTACAAGTGGCGCAACCTCGCCGCGGCACAGGGAGTTACCCAAGCGGCCAAAGCTCTCGACGCGCTCAGCACCTTCATGACATCCTCGCAGATCGCCGAGGCGCAACGCCTGTCGGCCGCGTTCCGACCGCAGATCGCAGGGGCTCGGGTTGCCTCGGCGCCCCCGCTTACGGGCCGCCACCCTGCGGGCGATCTGGGCTCCGGCTTCTTCGTTGCGGCCTCCGGTCTCGTGCTTACCAACGCTCATGTGGTCGATCGATGCCGCCAGATCGATGTCCGGACCGCGGACCAAGCCAGCGCGGCCCGGCTGCTTGGGCGGGATACCGCCGACGATTTGGCCCTGCTCGCAACCGGATTGCACCCCGACGCGGTTGCCGCGCTCCGATTATCCGCGCGCCAAGGCGATGCGATCGCGGTCTATGGCTTTCCGCTTCCGGGCCTGCTCGCACCGGTGGGCAATGTCACATTCGGGAACATCACCGCGCTCGCCGGCGTAGGCGGCAGCAGCGGCGAAATGCAGATTTCAGCGCCGGTCCAGCCGGGCAACAGTGGTGGTCCCGTGCTGGATTCGAGCGGCGACGTTGTGGGCGTGGTGGTCGCGAAGCTCGATGCTCTCCGCGTCGCAGTGGCAACCCGTGACATCCCGCAAAATGTGAACTTCGCCATCAAGGCCACGGTCGCGACCGATTTCCTGCAAGCGCAGGGTGTGACCTTCACGCGCGGCAAGGCAAGGGCGCCGCTTTCCTCTGCCGCACTGGCAGCGGCCGCGCGGCCGTTCACCGTGCAGGTCGAGTGTACTCGATGACGCGCTGCTGACAGCGCGACCGGCCGATGACGCCCCGGCGGCTTGTCTGTAACGTCGCCGCAAGGGCCGCCGTATAGGATCGCCTTCGCGTCCGCGATGGGAGATACTGATGCCGCGCTTGTACCTGCTGGCCCTGTTTGCCCTCGGTGGCCTCGCCGGCTGCGCGCCGAGTCCAACTGATATCGTGTTGAGGAATCCGCAGACCGGCCAGATCATGCAGTGCCGTAGCCGGCTTGAGGGCGCATCGCCTTTCCCGATCGCGCAGCAATGGATCGACTCCGAACACGCGGAGGATTGCGCCCGCGGCTTTGTCGCGGCCGGATGGCAGAGGATGAATTGAGCGGGAACGACAATATGTCCGGCCGACGGTGATGCCGCGTGCGCGTGACACCGCCGCCATGCAGGTATTCGAAACGATTCGATCACTACACATATTACCTATTCCCCTCTTTCTAACTGAGGGTTCTGCGAGTTGAGAGCCTGAGCACCGGTCAGCAGTCGCCCTTTGGGTTGCGCTTGCACGCAAAACCCATCGGACTGCCGACCGGGCGAGGGTTCCGCTGAGCGGTCGCCGTCGCATGCGGTCCTCGCTTTTGGCGATCGACGCCTCTGCGATGCGTGACCATTTTCTTGCCGGGTCGTCCGGCGCTGCCAGCGGTGTCACGATTATCAGTCGCCCGCTGCCCGGATTGCGCAGCCCCTCACGGTGTCCGGGTCGTTTCACTCGCGCGCCGCCGCCGTCATTTATACCGACCAGCGTACGAGTTGCTGTCTGTGGTGTCTGGGGCCCTCCTACGCTGCTGCCGGGCTTCATGACGCGGTCCGATGGCGCACACCTGACGGTCCCCAGGTGCCTTCTGCGCCGGGGGTTTCTGGTTTCAGACGGCGCCCTTCACCGTCCCGCGCGAGATCCGATCGACATTCGCCGGCTGATCGAGCCACCCGTCCGCCTCGGCCGAGCAACAACGCGGCGCCGACATACGGGCCTGCGCCCATGCGAGCACATCGCCCCATCGGTAGAGCGGAATGCGGCCGAACAGTTGGAACGGAGGTCCGCCGCCTCGGGTTGCCTTCGTTGCAAGCGTCTTGTCGCTGACAGGATACCCGGCCGCGCAAAGGGCCGCCGCGGTCTGCGTTCGACGCAGCAGCGTGTCGGCGGTCAGGGGTATCGCGGAGCGCGGAAACGGCTCCCGAATGCCATCAGGCATAGGTGTTCTCCAACACGAGCGACCGCTCCCGTTCATGCAGCGGTCTGGGTGAACTCTGATTGTCGGAGTCCCTCGCTTCCTATGCTGGGACTATCGGAGGCCCCCGCGTCCTCTGCCGGGGCCTGGTACTCGGCGTTCCTGTGCCGAGAATGCGCGCCAATTCTTCGCGCCGCCCGGGACTGCTACGCCTTCCCCGGCATCCCTGTCAAGCAGCCGGCGGTCGATTCCCTCGCCGATTTCCTCAATTGTCGGCACGCATTAGGCCCTCAAGGTGGATGGGTGTCGCCGTCGCACTGAGGCCCGGGGTCCTTTTGCCCCCCGGTGGCCGCAAGCAGGATCATCCCGCCACACGCCACTTCGTCACCCAGCCAGCGCCCACCGCACCGCCTCCGGCTCGCGCGCGATCACCGCCAGCAGGATGCGCGCCGTGCGGTCCGGCCGCCGCCGCCCCTGCTCCCACGCCGCCACCGTCGCCACGTCCAGCCCGAACGCGCGGGCAAAGCGCGCCTGCGACAGCCCGAGCTTCGCGCGCAGGCCCGGTACGTCCGCTTGTTCGGGCACCGCGATCTCATATTCCGTGAACGTGATTTCGCCGGGCAGACACGCCGCCGCTTCGTCCAACCCGGCGATCAGCCGGCGCCCGAGCGCGCTATGTCGCGCCGGCCCTGATCCCCGCCGGTTCATGACGCAGCGTCGGCGGGTGGCGCCAGTGCGGCGAGTGTCGTCTCCGGCGCCCGGGCGATCACCCGCAGCAGCGCACGGGCCGGGCCGCGCGGCAGCCGCTTGCCCTGCTCCCAGTTCCGCACCGTTGCGGCCGGTACCCCGATCCGCGCGGCGAACGCTTCTTGCGTCAGCCCCACCCCCTGGCGGACCTGCCGCGCCCAAGCCGCCGCGTCCTGCCGCGCCGCGGCGTCATCCTCGGCTTCCTGACGGGCGATCTGTTCCTCGGTCGTGGCGTCCACCTGCGACCAGTCCACACGCGCGCGCTGTGGCGCTTCGCGTCCGTCGGGCAGCCGCAGCAGCACCGCGCCGTCCGCATTCCGCCGTGCCCTAACCGTCGCCATGACGCTTCCTTTCCTTGCCGTTCGCCTTGCGCGCCGAGATCAATCGCCACCGGCCGGCGCGCCCGGTAAAGACGATCACGAACAGCCGCCCCGCCACCCGGCCATACAGGCGAAAGCGGGCCTCGCCATAGTCGAAGCGGTCGTCCGGCTCGATCCGCCGCGCGGGGTCGTCGAACGCGGGCAACACGTCGGCGAAGGAAAACCCCCGTTCGCGGCGGCATCGCTCGCTCTTGGCGTCATCCCACTCGAAATCCATCCGATTATATAGGCCGCTGGC
>JAKBCR010000361.1 GCA_021807675.1 Pseudomonadota bacterium | reverse complement strand
CCATCCGCGATGGCCGCACGGCCAAGTCGGGCGAGCCGCGCGTGGTCTCCCAACGTCTCCAGTTCATCCACCTCGGCGAAGACGGCGGTGCTGCGGACGGCGGCTCGGCGCCCTATCTCGACTACCGGCCGATCACAGCCGACGAGCGCGCGCTGATCGCGGATGCGGTAGCGGCCCCCTGGTTGGGTGCCGGCGTCGAGCAGCGCGCCCTCGGCTTCGCGATCGCCAACCTCGTGCCCGCCCATCTTGACGAAGTGAAGCGGCGGCGGGTGGCCGAGATCGACAAGGTGGAGCGCGAGGTGCGCGCCCGTCTCAACCGCGAAATCAACTATTGGGACGCCCGCGCCGCCCGCCTGCGTGAAGAAGAGCGGGCCGGCAAGGAACAGCGCATTAACGCCACCAATGCCGAGGCTGTTGCCCAACGTCTGTGGGAACGCCTGCATGCCCGCCAGGCCGAGCTCGATCGCGAGCGCCAGATCAGCGCTCTGCCGCCGGTCCTGAGAGGGGCCGCGCTGGTCATTCCACGCGGCCTACTCGATGCCCGCGCCGCCCCACACGCCACGCCAAAAGCCACGGGCTTTGCGTATGACCCCGACGCTCGCGCCGAAGTCGAACGCCACGCCATGGAAGCGGTCATGGCGGCTGAACGCCGCATGGGGTTCGACCCCCGCGACGTCTCCGCGGAAAAGAAGGGCTGGGACATCGAAAGCCGCACGCCGGCCGGCCATCTCCGCTTCGTCGAGGTGAAGGGGCGCCACGCGGAGGCGCGCGACGTGATCCTTACCAAGAACGAGATCCTCGCCTCGCTCAACGCGCCGGACGCGTTCCACCTGGCCATCGTGCGCGTCGATGCCGGCTTTGCCCACGCCCCCGTCTATGTCCAGCGCTTCTTCGAGCGCGAATTGGGCTTCGCCGAGACCGCCGTGGTGTTCAACTTGGCGGACCTGATCTCCTTGGCGCAGAGGCAGCCGTGATCGTCGGCGTCTTCTTCGAAGATGATTGGGACGATGCGCTGAAGTGGAAACAGCACGATGCTTACGCCGACGCGCTTCGTATCATCGTCGGCACGTGCCGGGAGCACGTAGCCTTTGCCACCTCCTTGCTGCAGGTCGGGTGGCCAAAACAATGGCGGACGGAACTTCACTTCGACGATCGGACCCTTCAGGACGCGCACGATATCCTGGCTGCAGCCTGGCGGCACGCGACCAGCCCGGCCCAGACTGTCCTGCCTCTGGAAGGCCCGCCGCCGCGGGTGACCGACCGGGCAACCAACTGGCTCGAATGGCTCCGCGCCGAGGTCCGTTCCTGGCGGGATGAACCCCGGCTTGCCGCGCTGGTGCTAACGATCCTGGCAAACCAGAACCAGCCGGCCGGCTACCAGGCTGAGGAAGAGTTGTCCGAACGTCTCTGTCAGCGCTTCCCGACCGTCCCCTGGCGCCACGGTCCGCGACCCGCAAGATCGGACGATGCCCACGAGCGGTAGTCTTGCGCGCCCCGTCGGGTCGGGCTGTTTCGTCCTGTTCCGGCGAGGGGCCCCGCCCGGCCTCGACCACACGCCATCCATGTTCTATATCTAGGGCAAGATTATAGACACGAGAGGGCGGCGTGGCGCTGAGCCTCAAGGACAAGGAGACCGACCGCCTCGCCCGCGAGGTCGCCGCTCTGACGGGCGAGACGCTGACGGACGCGATCCGCAAGGCGCTGGCCGAGCGGCTGGAGCGCGAACGCCTGCGCCGGGGCGGAACGTTGCGGCTCGCGGACCGGCTGATGGAGATCGGCCGCCACTGCGCTTCCTTGCCCGACCTCGACACAAGCAGCCCGGACGAGATCGTCGGCTACGACGAAACCGGCATGTGGCGCTGAATGGTTGTCGATACCTCGGCGCTGGTCGCGATCCTGCTGGGCGAGCCAGACGCCGAGCAATTCGCGCGTGCGCTGAGCGCGGCGCCGGTGCGGCTGATCTCCGCGGTCACCCGGGTTGAGCTTTCCTTCGTCATCGAGAGCCGCAAGGGAGAGACGGGTCGTGCGGACCTTGAGCTGCTGCTGCGCGATGGCGGCTTCGACGTCGTCAGTGTTACGCCGCAGCAGGCGATGATCGCCACCGATGCCTTCCGCCGCTACGGAAGCGGCCGTCATCGCGCCGCCCTCGATATCGGCGACTGCTTCTCCTACGCGCTGGCGGTGGCGACCGACCACCCGCTGCTCTTCAAGGGCGATGACTTCGTGCACACCGATCTTCGGCCGGCCTTGCCGGTAGCGGGATCCGGCGCATGAGCGGCCGTCAGCCATCCCTGCAGGACAGGATCCTGAAAGCGCTGGCTGGCCAATCCGGTCTGACGGATCGTGCGCTGACGGACCTGATTTTCGGCAAGGCCGTCCACCCGTCGCGCATCAATCAGGAGTGCCGCCTGATGGCCGGGCGCGGTCTGATCCTGCGTGAGAAGGATGCTTTGGGCGCCATCTGCAACAGCATGCCGGGAACGGCACCGCACCTGCCTCCCTTGCCGGCCAAGCCACCTCCGTCACCACCGGATGATCGCCTGTTTCTCAGCGAGGACGATCTCAAACGGCATCTGGTCGGCTGGTTGGAGGGCGATGGCTGGGCCACGCAGGTTGCCTGGGGCAGGACGCGCGGTGCGGACATCCTCGCAACACGTGGTGGCCGATCCTGGGTCATCGAAGCGAAAGGCTCTGGGACGCTGCAGCCGATGCGGGTCAACTACTTCCTCGGTGCGCTGGGTGAGTTGTTGCAGCGCATGAGCGATCCGGCGGCAAGTTACTCGATCGCGCTTCCCGATCTCGGACAGTTTCGGGGCTTGTGGCAGCGGTTGCCAGTGCTGGCCAAGCAGCGGCTTGGTATCTCCGCGCTCTTTGTTGCACCAGACGGACGTGTCGATCATGCGATCGAAAGCTGAGGAATTCGGCACGACCTTCGGCCTCGGCGCTTGAGGGAATGGGGGCAACATGAGCGATCCTGACAAGGATCTGGTAGCGAAGTTCGACGCGGAAATGCGCGGCCTGCACCAGCGCACCGTCGCCGAGACCGACTATCGGCCGACCTACTTCATCCAGATGGTGCACGAACGCGGCGGTCTTGGCGCCGCCCGCGCGCTGCTGCATGCGGCCAAGCCGGCAGCGGGGCTGACGACCTTGTGGGAGAAGGGGCCCCTCGACCTCTCGGTCGAAGCCGTAATCCTGCGGGCGCCCTGGTCCGCGCTGTTCACCGACCAAGAACGCGCGACGGCGCGCAAACGGCTCCACGACCTTGGATACACCCTATGACCGCACCACCTCGCAAGAAGCTGATCGAAGTCTCTATCCCGCTGGAGGCGATCAACGCCGCCTCGGCGCGGGAGAAGTCGATCCGGCATGGGCATCCGTCCACCTTGCATCTGTGGTGGGCGCGGCGGCCGTTGGCGGCGTGTCGGGCGGTGCTGTTCGCGCAACTGGTGGATGATCCGTCCTCCTGGCCCGACCGGTTCCCGACCGAGGAGGCGCAGGAGGCGGAGCGGAAGCGGCTGCATCGGGTGATCGAGGCGATGGTGCCGTGGGAAGCCTCGAACAACGAAACCATCCTGAACGCGGCGCG
>JAKBCR010000360.1 GCA_021807675.1 Pseudomonadota bacterium | reverse complement strand
GAGAAGATCGCCGAGATCCAGCGCGCGATCGGCGCCATGCAGTACCTGTCCTCGGGCACGCTGCTCAAGCGCACCAAGGTCTGCGGGAACCCGAACTGCCATTGCGCGCGAGACCCGGCGGCGCGCCACGGTCCCTATTACGAGTGGAGCTATCTCAAAGACGGGCGGCTCCGCCACCGCACTCTTACGCCCAACCAGGCTGAACTCATGCGCCTGGCGATCGCCAATTACCGCAAGGCGAAGAAGCTCCTACGGACCTGGGAGGCTCACACACAGCGGCTCATCGAGCTCAACGCCCCCGAATAGCCGTCGCCAGCCGGGCGGAAATTACCCGGAAATCACCCTGGCGATGTGCGGAAAGTAAGAGAAGACTCCTACTGGACTTGAGATTCATCGCATTTCTTCGCACCTAGTGACCTTCAGTTCTCACAGCACCGCCCGGATAATTGTGCGCGGAGCGGCCTTTTACTCCGGCAATTCTGATTATCATTTCGCAAAGGTGACAGTGGCGCTGCCTCCGTCGGACGACGCCTTAGCACGATTTCTTCTGCGACATTTCGTTGCGCAGATTCGCCGTATGGGATCCCGAAACGTTCCGTAAAGCTGGCCCTAGCGTATTCCCGCGTCCACAAAGTTATCCCGCCGCAAAGCCGCCATTCCAACTGACCGCAACGGGTCGCAACCGCCCCGCCAGCTTCACGCCGCCGCCCCGTCGGCTGTCGCACCGTGAGGGGTGACTTCGAGCAGCGCGGCTAAAGTACGACAGTCTCAAAGGAAGTACGGCCGCTGCCGCGGGCGCGCGCAGGAGCGGGAGTCGTGCGAGCTCCGGTCGGTGCGTTGCAGCACCGCTGGGCGGGTGAGCACCGAACATAGCCTGCCGCTGCTGATCCGTTTCGGCCGGTCCTTGCCTCGCGACCGAGGGGGAGGTTGCCGAACACCAGCGCCAAGGCGGCACCTGAGGAGGTGAGTCTGTCCGAGGTCGGAGTCGAAATGATTACGTAAGACATTGAATACAAGGGAGTTGCATTCTGTTCGTGGTGGAAGTATCCCCAATCCATACCCCGAGGCTCTTCACGGCGTGCTTCTGGTACCCCCAGCTCGGCCTGCGAGTAGGACGTAGGTTGATCAAGCATGCCGTGAATCACCCTGGCGCCATCTTGATCAGCTGTTTAACAAATGATAGTATTTGTACAACGATAGCTGAGGTAGAGCCATGAGTGCGTCCGAATCGGGCGATCAGCACAGGAAGGCGCTGGCGGAATTGCGGGTTCGAGTGACCCTGGAGACCGCACATGCCGCGGGGCTGCTCGGTGGGGCAAGGAGCGCCCGTGTGGCTGGCCGAGTGCCGGCCGAGCTGGTGGCGGCGGCCAAGAAGAGTGCGGGGATTTCATCGGACACGGATCTCATTGAGGTTGCGCTGGCGAGACTGGCTCTGGAGGATGACTTCGGCGAGAAGCTCGTACGGAAGAAGGGGGTGTTGCCTCGAGACGTCGACATTGAATTTTGATCTCGATGCGACTCTGCGGTGGCTCAAGCCGACGAGGAAGACGCGTCCGCTGCGCCGCAGGGCGGACGAAAAGTTGGATTGGGTCGACGCGGTACCATTGGCGGGTGGACCGGTTCTGTTGGATACGACCGTTTACATCGATGTCCTTCAGGGTCGCTCGCCCGAATCGCTTGACGCGTTCGTGAGGGTGCGCACGTGCAACCACTCCTCAGTTTGCCTCGCCGAGCTAATGCACGCATTCGGGCGGTTGAAACCAGATGACCCCCGAACGGGAATGGTGCTCAAGGCAATCGGCAGCACGGTTCGAGATATCCCTACTCATCGCCTCGTGGCGCCCGATGCGACCACGTGGGGTGAGGCGGGAATCCTGGGCGGTTTGCTGTTTCGGCTCGGCTGCTATGCGGCTGGTGCGGAGCGAAAATGCCTCAATGACGCTCTCATCTACATGCAGGGTCGCAGGAACGGTTGGCCGGTGGTGACGCGCAACATCGGCGATTTCGACTTCCTTAATCAGCTGGTCCCGAATGGGCATGTTCTGCTTTACAGGCGCATCGAGAATTGAAGCGAGCGCTGCGTCGGGCAGCTCTTGATTTGATGCCAGGAACAGTTGATGAGGAGAGCAGGGGTGGGTGTCTTTCAATATGTATCAGGAACTCGAACCACGTCGGAGACGGCAAAGGTTTGGTGGAAATATTGTCAGGCCGATGGTCTTGGTGCGACGTCTCGCGATGGTGCATGGCACGTCGCTAAAAATGGACGCAAATTCTGCCAGGCATCATTTTCACGAGTCCGCTCGGCGTTAGGTTGATCAAGTGAACCTTGAACTCAGAAGCTTGCATGCGGTAGTCACTGTAGGTTCCTCTGGCATAGGCGCCGCGATAGTTCACGCACTCGCGGCCGAGGGTTGTCGGGTATCGTTCTATGCTCGACGCCAGATGCAAATCGAGGAAGCACTTGCCCGCGTTGCTGGTCTGCCCGGAGAAGTCCAGGCGCAGCGGTCGACGTTACGGGTGGTGCGGCCTTTGCGAAATGGATCGAGGCACTTGATGCCTTCGACATTTTCATTCCTAACGTTAGCGCGCTGAGTGCCGATTGGAAGGAGTCTGTTCAAACTGATATCCAGGCCACTGTCGAGGCAGCCGAGGCCGCAATACCCATACTGCTCAGATCGTCCCATGCGGCGATCACTTACATCGGGTCCAAAGCGGGCTCGTTGGCTGCTGTTGGCGGGGATGAGAAACCGCGTGATTCTGGGGGTGAGAGGCGGGTTCCTGAAGCAGCGCCAGGAGCCGGCCGTGACGTCGGCCCTGTGGGTCCGCGACCGCAGCCAGACCCAGCGGCAGTGGAATCAAGAAGTTGTTTGGCGAGGGCAAGAGACAGATCCGCGGAACAAGCAAGCGCCATGCCAGAAATTGGCGAAAACGCGTCGATCACCAGAAAGAGGCGGATTTGGATCCCCATCGACAGCTGCCCCCGAGTCAGCCTCATATGGCGCCGGCAAGGCCGCCTGCGCACTACATGAAGTCTCTTGCCTTACGCCTTCTTCCGACAGTCCGCGTGAACACTGTCTCTCCCGGCGACACCCTTCCCCCGGGTGGACTTTGGGATCGGGTGCGCCTTGGCGAGCCTGAGCTTTTCCAAACAGTCGTTCAACGAAACCCTTTGAAACGTCTGGCTACGCCAGAAGAGATTGCTCAGGTTGTCGTGTTCGTATCCAGTCCCGCGGCTAGTTTTGTTGCGGGTGCCAACTGGTACGTCGATGGCGGTTCCACGAACCACGTGCAGTTCTAAACTCCGCACGTTGTGCAGAACGTCGTCCGATCCGGCGCCACAGCGCCCTCTCCGGGGCTCTGGGCGCCCCACGGCGGATCGCGGGACGCGGAGTTCCGGCGCACGGCAATAGGCAATACTTGAAGAATTGATGGTGCCCGAGGTTGGAGTCGAAACGGACGCAATATCACTGGAAATTACCGCACTTCCATAACAACCTGGAGAGAAGTACCCCCAGGTGTACCCCCACGGCCCTGGGGGTACATTGCGCATCTCGCCCCGTAGCCTGAGCAGCGAGGCGCGGTGAACGAGCGCCT
>JAKBCR010000096.1 GCA_021807675.1 Pseudomonadota bacterium | reverse complement strand
GCTTCGTTCGCGCAGGGTGCGACGCATGCGTCGCACGGGTGTCCATGGATGGACACCCCGGGCTTGCGCGGAGCAGGGACTGCGCAGCGCAATGCCCGGATCCAGCGCTTTACAAGGACTGGTAGTTCGGCCCCGAACCGCCCTCGGGAGGAGTCCAATTGATGATCTCGTAGGGGTCCTTGATGTCGCAAGCCTTGCAGTGCACGCAGTTGGCCGCGTTGATCTGCAGCCGCTTGCCGCCTGACGGATCGTCGACCATCTCGTACACGTTGGCCGGACAGAAGCGCTGGCAGGGGTTGCCGAACTCCTTCGCGCACCGATCGATGCAGATGTTGGTATCGAGCACCTTCAAGTGCGCCGGCTGGCTCTCGTCGTGGCTCGTGGCGGCGAAGAAGACGGATGCGAGCCGATCGCGCGGCGGGAGCGTGCGCTCCACCCACTGCCGCTCGGGGGATTCGTACTCGGTCAGCTTCTTGAGCCGGGCATAATCGGGCACGCGATTCTTGAGCGTCCAGGGCGTGCGGCCGCCGGTCAGTACCTCGAGCACGGAGTTCGCCATCCCGACCCAGAGGCCGCGCTTGAACCCCGGCTTGTAGTTGCGCACGGCGTAGAGCTCGCGGCCCCCGGGTGAGGCGCGCCAGCGGGCATCGAAGCCCTCGGGCTTGCCGGTCTCGGCGAGGTGCTCCGCGGCGAGCATGCCGGAGCGGATCGCCTGGTGCACCCCTTTGATCTTCGGGACGTTGAGGCCGCCTGCGCTGTCCCCGATCAACATTGCGCCCGGCATCTCGAGGCGAGGTATCGACTGCCAGCCGCCGGAGGCGATGGTCCGGGCGCCGGCTGCGAGGATCTCGCCGCCCTCGAGAAACGGCTTCACCGTGGGATGGTGCTTGAGCTGCTGGAACGCCTCGAACGGCGTCAGGCGCGGGTCCTCGTAATCCAGGCCCACGACCAACCCGACGTATGCGCGGTTGTTGTCGAGGTGATAGATGAAGCTGCCGCCATACGTTCCAGAGTCCAGCGGCCAGCCGAAAGTATGCTGGATCAATCCCGGCTGTACGCGCCCCTCGGGCAGCTGCCACAGCTCTTTCATGCCGAGGCCATAAGTCTGCGGGCAGGATCGCGCATCGAGCTCGAAACGGCGGATGAGCTGCTTGGCGAGGCTGCCGCGAGCACCTTCCGCCACGATGGTCGTTCGGGCTCGCACTTCGGCGCCCGGGGTGAAATTCGGGCCCGGCTTGCCGTTTTTCTCGAGTCCCATGTCCCCGAGCTGCACGCCGGCCACCGCGCCGCCGTCTCCCAGCAGCGGCACGGCCGCCGCGAAACCGGGAAAAATGTCGACGCCGAGGGATTCCGCTTTCTGCGCGAGCCACGGCGTGAGCAAGCCGAGCGAGATGATGAAGTTGCCGTGGTTGTGGAGCGTTGGCGGCAGGGGTATCCGCATGCTGCCTCTGCGCGTGAGCAGGCGAAACTCGTCTCGCCCCGCAGGCACGCAGATGCCGGGCGGGGATTCACGCCACTCCGGGGCGAGGGCATCCAGGGGCCCGGGCTCGATGACCGCGCCGGAGAGAGCGTGCGCTCCCACCGCGGACGCCTTCTCCAGAACGCAGACGTTGATATCCGGCTTCAACTGCTTGAGCCGGATGGCGCACGCCAGCCCAGCGGGACCGGCGCCGACGATCACGACGTCATATTCCATGACGTCGCGTTGAATGTTGCTTTGCTCTTCTGCGGAGGCGTTCATCATTGCGGCTGCATGCGGACCGCGCCGTCGAGGCGGATGGTCTCGCCGTTCAACATCGGAATCTCGAAGGCGGCGACGACGAGGCGCGCGAATTCCTCGGGCTTGCCGAGGCGCTTCGGGAAGGGGATCTGATTCGCGAGGGAAGCCTGTATCTCCGCGCTCATCGAATCCATCATGGGCGTGCGGAAGATGCCTGGAGCGATGGAGATGCAGCGGATGCCGAATCTCGCCAGCTCCCGTGCGATGGGCAGCGTCATGCCCGCGAGTCCTGCCTTCGTCGCGGAGTACGCCGCCTGGCCGATCTGGCCCTCGAAGGCGGCTACGGAGGAGGTGTGCACCAGCAGGCCGCGCTCGCCATCCTCACCCGGCGCGTTCTGCTGCATCAGCGCGGCGGCGGCCTTGTCGCAGAGGAAGGTGCCGATCAGATTGATGTGCACCACTTTCGTGAAGAAATCGCCCGCCATGGGGCCGTTCTTGCCCAACACGCGTCCGGCGCCGATCACGCCGGCGCAGTTGACGAGCAGGTTGATGCCCCCCATGCGCGCCTGCGCCGCCTCCATGGCGGAGGTGACCTCCGCCTCGGAGGTGACGTCGCAGCGCACGAAGGCGGCATTGGCTCCCAGTTCCGCTGCCGCTGCGCGGCCAGGGCCATCCTGGACGTCGAGGATGACGACCTTGCTGCCGACTGAGATGAGGTGGCGCGCGACCGCTTGGCCGAGCCCCGAGGCGCCGCCGGTGACGACGGCGCGGGCGTCTTGAATCTTCATTGACTGGAAAACCCTGGTTAGTTACCCATCGAAGCATATCAACCCTGAAATGACGAAGCGGCACGAACGAGTGGCAGGCACACGGAGGTGCCCCGCCGCCGCAGGGCGAGGCGGTGCTTCCTGCGAAGCACTGCTTCGCTCCGCCGAGCGAGCCTCGGGCAAAAAACCGCGCTTTTTGCCCGAGGCGCGCTTCGTTCGCGCAGGATGGCCGGATCCAGCGCTTATGACATGGACTCCCCCTGCTCTTACGTCTTAGTTTAGCCGATCAGCTCGACGGCGACCGCTACCGCTTCGCCACCGCCGATGCAGAGGGAGGCGATTCCGCGCCGGCCGCCGCGGCGTCGCAGCCCGTGCAGCAGAGTCGTGAGGATGCGTGCGCCGGTGGCTCCGATCGGATGGCCGAGCGCGCACGCGCCGCCGTTGACGTTCACGCGGGCGTGGTCGATGTCGATATCGCGCATGGCCGCCATGGTGACGGCCGCGAATGCCTCGTTGATCTCGTAAAGGTCGGCGTCGTGAGGCTTCCAACCGAGCCGATCGAGAACCTTGCGGATGGCGCCCACGGGTGCCGTGGTGAACCACTCCGGCTCCTGGGCCTGGCTGGCCTGAGCCAGAATGCGCGCCATTGGCTTGAGGCCGCGGGCGGCCGCGGCTTCGGCGCTGGCGAGGACCAGTGCTGCCGCACCGTCGGAGATCGACGAGGAGCTGGCCGCTGTCACCGTCCCGTCCTTGCCAAAAGCGGGTTTCAGGGCCGCGATGCGGCTCAGGTCGCAGGTGCCGGGCGTCTCATCGCGCGCGACGACCGTCTCTCCCTTTCTGCCCTTCACGGTCACCGGGGTGATCTCGGCGTCGAATTCGCCCGTGTCCACCGCCTGCAGCGCCCGGCGGACCGACTCCGCGGCGAAGGCGTCCTGGTCCTGCCGGCTGAAGCGGTACTTGCTCGCCGTCGCATCGGCGAAGCACCCCATGAGCTTGCCATCGAACGGGCTCTGCAGGCCGTCGTAGAACATGTGGTCGATCACCTCGCCGTGACCCATGCGGTAGCCGCTGCGCGCCTTGGGCAGGAGGTAAGGGGCGTTGGTCATCGACTCGAGCCCGCCGGCGAGCATGATCTCGGCGTTGCCGGCGCGGATCTGGTCGGCGGCCATCATCACGGCTTTCAGCCCCGATCCGCACATCTTGTTGATGGTGGTGGCGGGCACGGCGAGCGGGATCCCGGCGCCAATGGCCGCCTGGCGGGCGGGCGCCTGGCCGAGACCGGCCGGCAGCACGCACCCGAGGATGACTTCCTGCACGTCGGCCGCCCCGATGCCGGCGGACTCGATGGCGGCTCGGGCCGCGGCGGCTCCGAGCTGCGGCGCCGTTACCGGCGCGAAGGCGCCCTGGAACGCGCCGATCGGGGTGCGCTTGGCCGAGAGGATGACGACTTCAGTTTTCGACATGTTGGGTCCTCGTTGGAAATCCCGGAACGCGGCCTCAGGCCGCTTTCGAATACCGTGATGAAGGCCTCTGCGATCTCGGCACCGGTCATCGACTGGCTCTCGCGATACCAGTGGGCGATCCAGTTGAGCGCGCCGGCGAGGGCGAAGGCCGTCATCTTGGGGTCGCAGGGGTGGATCGAGCCGTCCTGGATGCCTTCGCGCAGCAGCCGGCGGATGCCCTGATCGATCTCCGACTTCATCGCCTTGATGTGCGCGCTCATGCTGGGCGAGAGGTCCTGGTCCTCCGCTCGCACCATGCACCAGCCGAACTCCGAGGCAACGGCCTCGCCGTAGTGGCGCAGCACCGCCTTCAGCCGCTCTCGCCCCGGCACCTCGAGGGAGCGCGCCTCGCGGAAGGCCGCGCGGATTCCCTCGATGCCCGTGACGAAGCACTCGAAGAGGAGCTGCTCCTTGTTGCTGACGTAGTAATAGACGGTGGGCTTGGTCACCTCGAGCGCAGCGGCGATGTCGTCGAGCGAGGTGTTGTGATAGCCCTTGCGGTTGAAGGCGCGCGCCGCGGCGCGGATCACCGCATCGCGCTTGAGCTCGCGGTCGCGCAGCCGCTCGCGGCTCGCCCGCCATGGCGAAGGGGGCGGGTCGCGCGGTGACGGGCGCCCGGGAGCGGGGCCCGGGCCCGACGCTCGCGGTCCATCGCCCGCTGCGTTTCCAGGGCGGAGTGCATGCGGGGAATCCTCGCGAGCGGTCGCCAGCGACGGCGGCTGCGGCGAGCCTGCTTTGGGACGGTTGCTCGGCATCTCGGTCAGGATCACGGATGGGTGTGCCGGCCAGTATAGCGAGAGACCCCGAGACCCGCAGTCCATCGCGCGCGGCGGACCTATTCCGCCGGTCCTCGTTGACCCCGGGGCCGGCCGTGGACCATACTCGCCGGTAGCCATCCTACTGGCGCGTAAAGGTATTCCTCCCGCCCCCAGCTTGCAAGCGAGGATTCCCATGGCCCCGAAGCCGAGCACCGTCGCGCAGGGTGTCGCCCTGCCGCTCTCCCCGACCGCCGCCCCTGCGCAGGCCGCGCCCGGGTCGGCCGGCTCTCTGAGGCCCCCTTGCGCAAGGGAGAGCGCCCCAGGAAGCCCTCTGCGATTCGTGTCCGCTGCCTCCCTCTTCGACGGCCATGATGCGGCGATCAATATGATTCGCCGCCTCCTGCAGGCCCATGGTGCCGAGGTCATCCATCTCGGCCACAACCGCAGCGTCGGCGAAATCGTCAGCGCCGCGATCCAGGAGGATGCGGATGCGATTGCCGCCAGCTCCTATCAGGGCGGCCACAGTGAATATTTCACCTACATGGCGGACATGCTGCGCGAGCGCGGATGCGAGCACATCCGCGTCATCGTGGGCGGTGGCGGGACGATCGCGCCGCATGAGATCGAGGCGCTGGAGCGCTACGGCGTCGAGCGGGTCTATACGCCAGAGGATGGGCGAAGGCTCGGCCTGGACGGAATGGTGGACGATGTATTTGCGCGCGTGCGCTCCGCCGCCAAGCCAGCTTACGAGCCCCGGCCCCTCAACCCCCGCGATCACGCGCAGATCGCCCGCGCGATCACGCTGCTCGAGAACGCCCCGCCCGATGGCGGCCATGCGGAGCAGATCCGGCGGGTCCTGACGCGTGCGCGCGCGCGGGTGCCCGTCATCGGCATCACCGGCAGCGGCGGAGCGGGCAAGTCGAGCCTTACCGACGAGCTGCTCGCGCGCCTGACGCGCCATTTCCCCGACCGGCAGATTGCCGTGGCCGCGATGGATCCGACGCGCCGCAGAAGCGGCGGTGCCTTGCTCGGTGACCGCATCCGCATGAACAGCCTCGCCTCGGACGGCATATTCATGCGCTCGCTGGCCACGCGGCGGCAGCATCTGGCGACCTCGGCGGTGCTGAAAGAGGTGATCCAGCTCTACCAAGCCGCCGGGTTCGATCTCGTCATCGTCGAGACCGCGGGGACCGGTCAAGCGGATACCGAGATCGTGGATCTCGTCGACGTGTCACTCTACGTGATGACGGGCGAGTACGGGGCTGCGAGCCAGCTGGAAAAGATCGACATGCTGGACTACGCCGATCTGATCGTGCTCAACAAGAGCGACAAGCGCGGCGCGCAGGACAGCTTGCGTGACGTCCGCAAGCAATGGCGGCGCAATCATTCGGCGCAGGCGCCTCTACCCGATGGGGATTTGCCGGTTTTCCCGACCATTGCGAGCCGCTTCAACGATCCCGGCGTCAATCGCCTCTTTGCCGCGCTTTGCGCACGCCTCACCGCCAAAGGCATAGGCGCCGCAAGCTGGGAAGTCTCCGACCCGGGTCCGGTGGAGTTGACACCGCGCGAGCCGTTGATTCCCGGCGCGCGGGTGCGTTATCTCGCCGAGATCGCGCAGAGCGGTCGCGCGGCCCGCGCCGCGACGGAGCGCCAGGCCGCCGCCGCGGCACGCGCGTTCGGTCTCTATCAGTCGCTGCAGGCGCTCGAGGATGCCGCGCTTCCCGCGCCCCTCGATCCCTACGGCGAGGCCGCGCTGGCCGACGAGGCCGCCGATGACACGCGGCGGGCGCTGCGGACCGCCTACAACCGGGCGCTGGAGGAGGCCGGCACCGAGGGTGTCGGTGAGCTCAAGGCCTGGCCCGCGCGCGCGCGCGCGGCCACCGCGGAGGATTATTCCTACAAGGTCCGAAACCGGGAGGTCAGGGGAGAGAACTACACCGAGACGCTCTCGCACCAGCGCGTTCCCAAGATCGCCGTGCCTCGCTTCGCCGACTGGGGTGAGCAGCTGCGCTTCATCCGCACGGAGAACCTGCCCGGATTCTATCCTTACACGGGTGGGGTGTATCCCTACCGCCGCGAGGAGGAAGATCCGACGCGCATGTTCGCGGGCGAGGGTCCGCCGGAGCGGACCAATCGCCGCTTCCATTATCTCGCGCAGGGCGTCAACGCCGTGCGGCTCTCCACCGCCTTCGACTCGACGACGCTCTACGGGGAGGATCCGGATACGCGGCCGGACATCTACGGACGCACCGGCAACTCCGGGGTGTCGGTGGCGACGCTCGATGACGTGAAGAAGCTCTACTCGGGCTTCGATCTGACGCTGCCGTCGACTTCGGTGTCCATGACCATCAACGGCCCCGCGCCCATGATCCTCGCGATGTTCATGAACACCGCGATCGACCAGCGGGTCGAGCGCTACCTGCGCGCCGAGGGGCGCTGGAGCGAGGCGCAGCGGCGCATCGCGCAGCTGCACCAGTCGGCGAGCGGGCGCGGCATCGCGCCGCCCGCATACAAGGGCGAGCGCCCGGCGGGTCACGACGGCTCGGGGCTCGAGCTCCTCGGCATCACGGGCGATCAGCTCGTGGAGCCGGACGTCTACGAGCGCATCAAGTCCGAGACGCTGCAGGCGGTGCGCGGCACCGTCCAGGCCGACATCCTGAAGGAGGATCAGGCGCAGAACACCTGCATCTTCTCCACCGAATTTGCGCTTCGGATGATGGGGGACGTGCAGCAGTACTTCATCGACCGGCAGGTGCGCAATTTCTACTCCGTGTCGGTGTCCGGGTACCACATCGCCGAGGCCGGGGCGAATCCCATCTCGCAACTCGCCTTCACGCTCGCCAACGGCTTCACCATCGTCGAGTACTACCTCGCCCGCGGCATGGGCGTGGATGAGTTCGCGCCGAACCTGTCGTTCTTCTTCTCGAACGGCATGGATCCGGAATATGCCGTCATCGGCAGGGTCGCGCGCCGCATCTGGGCGCGGGCGATGCGCGATCTCTACCGTGCCGGACCGCGCAGCCAGATGCTGAAATACCACGTGCAGACCTCCGGCCGCAGCCTCCATGCGCGCGAGATCTCATTCAACGACATCCGCACGACGCTGCAGGCGCTCTACGCGCTCTTCGACAACTGCAACAGTCTCCATACCAATGCCTACGACGAGGCGCTCACCACTCCCACCGAGGAGAGCGTCCGCCGCGCGGTGGCCATTCAGCTCATCATCAACCGCGAGCTCGGGCTCAACAAGACGCAGAATCCGTGGCAGGGCTCGTTCGCGATCGAGTATCTGACCGACCTCGTGGAGGAGGCGGTGTACCGGGAGTTCGAAGCCCTCTCCGAGCGCGGCGGCGTGCTCGGCGCCATGGAGACCATGTATCAGCGGGGCAGGATCCAGGAGGAATCGCTCTACTACGAGACGAAGAAGCACGACGGGAGCCTGCCTATCATCGGCATCAATACTTTCCTCTCCAAGTCCGATGCGGCCGGTGAGCATGCCGGCGCGGCGCTCATCCGCTCCTCGGAGGAGGAGAAGCAGGATCAGGTCGCGGCCGTGCGTGCCTTCCAGGCGCGCAATATCGCCCGCGCTCCGGCGGCTCTCGAGCGGCTGAAGCAGGTCGCGTGCGGCGGCGCGAACGTGTTCGCGGAGCTCATGGAGACGGTCAAGACCTGCTCGCTCGGGCAGATCTCCCATGCACTGTACGAGGTGGGAGGGCGCTATCGCCGGAACATGTGAGGTCCGGCTCCCCGAGCGCGAGCAGGATCGCCTGGCGCGCACGGTCTCTGAGCGCCGTGGCCGCAGCCTCGCCTGCCTGCGGATTCGCAGGGATCGCCGGCAGGATGTCGATCTCGATCCGGCCGGGTCGTGGCAGCGCGCCGCTCGGGGATAGCGCGGCGCGTGTGCCGCGCACGACGGCGGGAATGACAGGACAGCCGGCGCGTGCCGCGGTGACGAACGCGCCGGTGTGGAATTTCAGCAGCCCGGGTGTGCGGGTGAAAGTGCCCTCGGGGAAGAACACCAGCGAGTGGCCGTTCGCTGCATTGCGCAGCACCCGCCGCGCGTCCGCCGCGCCGCGGTGGCGATCGAATCGCTCGACGAACTCCGAGCCTATCCGCCGCAGGAAGAGGCCGGCCAGCGGCACGGCCGCCATCTCCCGCTTGATGACGAAGCTGAAGCGGGCGGGCAGCGCAGCCGTGAATACCAATCCGTCGAGGTAGCTCGCGTGATTGGCCACCACGACGCATTGCTGCGGCGCGAGCCGCTCCATTCCGCGCACGGTGAGCGGCATGCCGGCCACCCAAAGAAAGGCGCGCGCGAGCGCGCGCGCCGCCGCCCGCCGCCGGTGCATTCCGGGCAGAGCCAATGCGGCGACGAGCGCGGCGAGCCCCAGCAGGGTGAAGATGATCGCCACGTAGAGCGCGTATGCCGCCCGTACAGGCGTCCCGACGATTGCCCGCAAGTGTGATCCCGTTCTCTTTATGTCAATGCTCGGACTCAGATGTGAAGGTCATCACGTCGGCCGCTCGGCCCCGCTCACCATACTGCGGCCGCTAGCTTGACCGCATTCGCGGGCCGAGACGGGAATTGTCGAACCATTCTGCCGCAATTGCCATGACTCCTCGGGCCGACCCCACGGACCCGGCGATCTCCCGTTTTCTCGACGCCGTCTGGTTGGAGCGGGGCCTGTCGGCCAATACCCTGGCGGCCTATCGCGCCGATCTTACGGCGCTCTCGCGCTGGCTGGCTGAGCGCCAAGTGCCGATCGTCGCGACTTCGCGGGCCGACCTGCAGGACTTCATCGCCTGGCGGGTCCGCGCAGGGGCACGACCCCGGTCCACCGCGCGGCAGCTCTCGAGCTTCCGCCGCTTCTTTCGCTATCTGGTGCGCGAGGGTGGCATCCGCGAAGACCCGACCGCGCAGATCGCGATGCCGAAGATCGGGCGCTCGCTGCCGAAGTCCCTGACGGAGGAGGAGGTCGAGGCGCTCCTGGGCGCCCCGGCCGTGAGCGACCCGCTCGGCAATCGCGACCGCACCATGCTCGAGGTGCTGTATGCCACGGGACTGCGCGTCTCGGAGCTGGTGAACCTGCGGCACGGTCAGGTCAATCTCAATCAGGGTGTGATCCGCGTCCGCGGTAAGGGCAACCGTGAGCGGCTGATTCCCCTAGGGGAGGAGGCCGTGCGCTGGGTGACGGCGTTCGAGCAAGGCCCACGCGGAGAGATCCTCCTCGAGCGGCAGACGGACTTTCTCTTTCCGACCCGGCGGGGCGATCGCATGACCCGCCAGGCGTTCTGGCACATCATCAAGCGCTATGCGGGCAAGGCGGGGATCTCCAAGGAGCTCTCGCCCCATACGCTGCGCCATGCTTTCGCGACGCATCTGCTCAACCACGGCGCGGACCTGCGCGTCGTTCAGATGCTGTTGGGACACAGCGATCTGTCCACCACGCAGATCTACACGCATGTCGCGCGCGAGAGGATGAAAGAGATGCACTCGCAGCATCATCCGAGAGGGTGAGGGCGGTGCCTCTATCGACGACACTTAACGTGTCGTCGATTCGCCCGGACGCGCGAACGACGGATGGGCCGGGCCGGGGGCCCGCCGCCACGGACGGCCACTGGCACGGCCCTCTACGACGGCCTACTTCTCCAGCAATTTCAGCTTGTCCCCCTTCCCATCCCATTCCTTGGCATCCGCAGGCGCTTCCTTTTTCTCCGTGATCACCGGCCACTGCTTGGCGAGCTCCGCATTGAGCTTCTTGAAGTGCTCCTGACCCTGAGGCAGCTCTTCCTCGGAGAAGATCGCCTCGGCCGGGCATTCCGGCTCGCACAGGGTGCAGTCGATGCACTCGTCCGGATCGATGGCGAGGAAGTTCGGCCCTTCGTGAAAGCAGTCGACCGGACACACTTCCACGCAGTCCATGTATTTGCACTTGATGCAGTTTTCGGTGACGACAAAGGTCATGGGAAATCCTGGGTCTCGCGTGACCGCGTATTTTGCACGCTGTCTGAGCCCGCCGCAAAGCTGTGGTGCAGGGACGCTCGTGCCGCCGATCGTCCGCCGCGGCATGGATTGCCCTGAGACCCGCATTCACGGGGGCAGGGGGACCACCGGGAAACGCTACTGCCTGAGCCTGCGGTCCAATGCGGTGAAGTGATGCGGCTCGACCCCTGCGGCGCGGTCCTCGAGGTAATGCCGAAGAGTGAATTCCGTGCTGGGGAAGGCGAGCTCGGGCCAGGGGATCTGCTCGGGAAGGACCAGATCGACTTCCAGGCTCTCGGGGCCGGCGCCGAACTCCGGCCTGCTCAAAGTCGCGCGGAAGAAGACGTGCACCTGCTGGGCGTGCAGCACGTGCACGATGGAAAGCAGAGAGCCTATCTCCACCTCGGCGAGTGCTTCCTCTCGCGACTCGCGGGCGGCACCCTGCTGCAGAGTCTCCCCGTTCTCCATGAAGCCTGCCGGCACCGTCCAGTACCCTCGCCGCGGCTCTATGGCGCGCCGGCAGAGCAGGATCCTTCCGGAGTATTCGGGGACGCAGCCCACGATGAGACGTGGATTCTGATAATGGATCGTCCCGCAGGTGTCGCAGACGTAGCGGGCGAGGTGATCGCCCGGGGGAACGCGAAACTCCAGCTGGGCGCCGCACTGGGTGCAGAAATTCATGGGTATCCGAGCATACGGGCGCGGGCGGGGCTTGTCGATGGTCCGGGTCGTCGGGTCCGAGCTCGACAGGGCGCCAACCGTGTGCGCCGTGTGCCGGAGGGTTGGGGCCCAGGATGGCCGAGCAACCGACCCGAAGGAGGGTTCCGAGATTGCTAGAACCCGGGGCGCCGGGCAGCGGTCGGGCAGCGCGGGGAGGTGGAGTCATCGTGAAGAGAATCGGATGGCGGGCCCAATGGTGGCGCGTGGCTTCGGGCCTCGTGCTTCTCGGCGCGGTGGCCGCCGCGCAAGCGCAGCGATCGGATCACACGCTGATGCGCTACCCCACGCTGCACGGCGACACTATCGTTTTCGCAGCGCATGACAACTTGTGGTCCGTCCCGCGGACAGGCGGGGTGGCCTCTCGTCTGACCACGGATCACACTCCGCGGACCCTAACCCAAAAGTGCATCACAGTTCGCCCCGGCAGCTCTCAAGGCGGCGTGGCATGGGCCGAATTACCGCCTGAATGACTATTCGCGAGGGAATCGGCTCTCATGGTCCCCGGGCTCGACACGAGCAATCCGCCCGCGCGGTCGGCCGACCGCGCCCGGGAGCCTCTGCTCGTGGGGACCATCGTCGCTTGTGCCGCCTTGGGCCTCCTCGCGGCCGGAGTGCTCGCGCTGGGTCCCGGCCGCGGCCTCTCTCCTGAGCCGGGCGGCGTGCTGCGCGGAACCATCATCGCGCTGAGCGCGCTTTTCGGGCTTGCCGTCCTGCTGACGGTGCTCCTCGTCCTGCAGGCCACGGTGCGCCGCCGCTGCGAATCGGCGCTCGAGTCAACCATCCTGCGCCAGGGCAGGCTTCTCGAGGAGATCTCCGCCATCAGCACCATGGTGGAGCTGCTGCAGACCTGCCATTCTCAGGCCGAGGCGAACACCGTGATTCACGGCGCGTTGCCGAAGCTGTTGCCCGGCGTCGGCGGCGCACTGTATGTATCACGGCGCGACGACGCCGCGCTGGAGTTGCAAGTCAGCTGGGGATCGATCACTCCGGCGCAGAGCTATCCTTCCGACGACTGCTGGGCGCTCCGCCGGGGGCGGCCTCATCTTTACGACCCGGTCAGCGCTGCCGCTGTGTGTCGTCACGTGGGGGAGTGCGAGGACGGCTGTCTGTGCGTCCCGCTGGTTTCGCAAGGCGATACGCTGGCGGTGCTGCACTTGCGCCCCGCTCCGGGGACGCGGCTGTCGGGGGACGCGCAGCGGCTTGCTTCGGCGCTCGCCGAGCAACTCTCGCTCGCCGTTGGGAATCTGCGGCTGCAGGAGACGCTACGCAGCGGGTCGGAGCGCGATCCGCTGACGGATCTCTACAATCGTCGCCACCTGGAGATCTCGCTCCAGCGGGAGCTTGCTCGTGCCCGGCGGCACGGATTCGCGGTGAGCGTCATCATGCTCGACGTTGACCATTTCAAGGCATTCAACGATACCAATGGACACGACGCCGGAGACGAGGTACTGAGGAACGTGGCGCACGTACTCAAGCGCCATACGCGTAGCGAGGACGTCGCTTGCCGCTATGGTGGCGAGGAGTTCCTGCTGGTACTGCCGGACTGCGCGCTGGATGACGCGTATTCCAAGGCAGAGGCGATCCGCGAGGCCATTGCGCAGTTGCACGTGCTCTCGCGTGGCGTTGCGCTGCCACGTGTCACCGCTTCCCTCGGCATCGCCTGTTATCCTGACGGCGGAGAGCGCATGGAGGACCTGATCGCGGGCGCCGACGCCGCACTCTATAGAGCGAAGTCCACCGGCCGCAACTGCATCGTCGCCTCCAGCGCGCCCGGGGACATCCTGTTGTTCGAGGCGGGCGGCCGTGAGCCGGCCGCATCGCCAGCCGGAGCGCGGCCGAGTGCTATCATGACTGGATGACGGAGCGGGCGGGACGAGGGCGTGATTGCCAGCGGGGTGGGGCCGGATGCCTGCGCGCGGGCCTTGCCAGGATCTTGGCGGCGCTGATCGGCGTCGTCGCGAGCGCGAGTCCGGCGCTCGCCGCGCACTCGAGCTCGACTCGCGCCGATTCTGCCGCCGCCGATGCCGCGGTCGCGGAGCTTCGCAATCTGCCGTTGCCTCTGCGCGCCTTTCCGCGCCCGATCACCTCCGGGAAGGGCCCTCCGCAACCTTTGCCCGCGTTGGAATTGAGACGTCAGCACGTCTATGACGAGCTGCACGCTCTTGGGCCGGCAAGCGTGATCGCGCTGGCCCGCGCCCTGCACGATTCAGATCCGCGGATGCGTCGTGATGTGGCTGTGGCATTGGACGTGGTGGGGGGCGGCTGGTGGCATTTCCCTGACGGGAACTCGAAGCTCGACCTCCGTCCGGCGCTGCCGGCACTCCTGACCGCACTGCGGGACTCCGATGCCGACGTCAGGGCCTGGGCTGCCCAGGACATCAGCGACATGGGTGCAGCCGCAGCGATGGCGGTTCCGCGCCTTCGCGCCATGTTGCACAGTACGGACGCCGAGTCGAGAGGCAGCGCCTGTAGAGCCCTCGGGCAGATCGGGCGCCCCGCGCGAGTTGCGTTGCCGGACCTGCGTCAGGCTGTCGATGACTCGAGCCCGGAGGTGCGGCAGGCGGCGCGTCAAGCGATCGCAAGAATCGACCGTGCCGACGCGCTGCATTGATCCCGGACTGTAAGGAGCCCTCGCCTCAGGCTGACGCTTGGATCGATGGCCTGGATTCAGGAGCAGGCGCGCATCCGGGAACGGTCTCCGTTGGGCGACGTTGTATGTCTGCATCGTGCCCATAGGGGCCTGCTTCGTGCCGGCACCAATCGAGCGGACGTTACAGCCGTGAGCGTAAACCGTGCAGGGACTCGCGGACCGAAAGATGTGTCCGGACCACCCGAGCCGGAGTTCGGGTCGGATGCCGAGCGCTACCGCAGGCTCCTGGATACCCTGCCCGCGTTCATCTGGACGAGCCGCCCTGACGGAGGCCTGGAATACTGTAACCGCAGACTGCTCGAGTATGGGCAGCGCTCGCTCGAGGAGGTGAGGGGCGAATCGGGGCAGGAGCTCGTTCACCCCGATGACCTCGAGCGCATATTGGAGGCACGGGTTCACCTGGTCCGCACTGGCGAGAGCAGCGAGACTGAATGTCGCCTGCGCCGAGGCTCGGACGGACGCTACCTCTGGTTTCTCGTGCGTGGGGAGCCCATGCGCGATGCCACGGGTACGATAACCCGCTGGTGCGGGACGGCGACCAACATCGAGCGGCGCAAAGAGAGCGAGAGGGCGCTGGAGCGTCTCGCGGCGCTGCTGCGGCATTCGCAGCGCAGCGCCCATGTGGGCAGCTATCTGGTCGAGTTTGCGGACGCCGTTGATAATTGGAAATACCGCATCCAGTGGTCCGACGAGCTCTATTGCATCTTCGGCTACGATCCAGGCGCCGTCGAGCCCGGTCTGGATCCCTGGATGCGGCGCATTCATCCGGATGAGCGGCAGCGGGTGCTCGCGGCCTTCCAGGAGGCCATCGAGCACCGGCGAGGGCTCGAGCTCGAGTATCACATCGTCCGCGATGATGGCATACGCACCCTGAACAGCTGGGCCGAGTTCGACGCCGCCGATCCCCCGAGGTTCTGGGGCACATGTCAGGACGTGACCGAGCATCGGCATGCCGCAATCGAGCTGCGCGAGGCCGACAGACGAAAGAACGAGTTCCTGGCGACCCTCGCGCACGAGCTGCGCAACCCGCTTGCGCCCATTCGCCAGTCGGTCGTCATCGCGCAGAGCCCGCTGGCCTCTGACGCGCAGCGGCAGCGGTCCTTCGAGATCATCGAGCGGCAGGTCGCGCATATGGCGCGCCTGATCGAGGATCTCGTGGAGGCTTCGCGGATCTCTCGCGGCCGTCTGGAGCTTCGGTTCGAGCCGACGACGCTCGGGGCGGCGCTGCTTGCCGCAGTCGAGACCGCCCGCCCGGTGATGGAGGCGCGCAACCACACGCTCGCGGTCGATGTGCCCGAGGAGCCTATCTGGCTGGATGGCGATCCGGTGCGGCTCGCTCAGGTATTCATCAATCTGTTGACCAATGCGGCGAAGTACACGGACCCTCATGGGCGCATCGAATTGCGGGTCGCCCTCGAGGGAGGGCAGGCCGTCATTTCCGTGCGGGACGACGGCATCGGCATCAGCCCGGAGATGTTGCCGAGGGT
>JAKBCR010000359.1 GCA_021807675.1 Pseudomonadota bacterium | reverse complement strand
GGCTCGGCTCGAAGCCCTTCACCTGTCCGCCGAACCGCACGGGGAAGCTTGACACATCGAACCGCGTGATCGGTCCGATGCCGCTCTCACCGGCGAGAATGGCCTTCCACGCCGTCTCGACCTCGCTGCCCAGGGGCGAGATCAATCCCATGCCCGTAACGACCACACGACGCTTGCTCACACGCTACCCGTCTCTTGATAGGTTTCCTGGGGGATCCTGCGGCGCGCTGGGCGCCACAATACGTTTTTTCCGGCGGAAGCGAACTGGAACCTTCCCTGGAATCGTCGCCGGCCCACGCGTCCCGCGTGCGCGCTCGCCCGAGCGCTGCTCAGGCCTTGTTGCGGCGCTCGTTGATGTACTCGATGGCCTGGTGGACCGTGGTGATCTTCTCGGCATCCTCGTCGGGAATCTCGATCTCGAACTCCTCCTCGAGAGCCATCACGAGCTCGACCGTGTCGAGCGAGTCGGCTCCCAGATCGTCAACGAAGGAGGCGTCATTGGTCACCTGCTCCTGCTTGACGCCAAGCTGCTCGGCCACGATGGCTTTGACCTGCTGCTCAACTGTGCTCATTAGCGGATGGTCCTTATGTTTTAGAAATTGAAGAGCGGAAATACGTTCCCAAGCCGCCAGGCCGGGGCCGGCGGCGCGGGCGCGGTATTGTAGGGGAACACCTTGGGGGCTGCCAGTCGCATTGAGGTGGCCCTGAGTGATTGTTTTTGCTGAAGAAACTGCCGCGACGCCCGGGCGAGGGGGCGGCCGTGCGGCATGGCGGCGCGCCTTCGATGTTGCGCGGGCCCAACGGTTTTCATCCCGCGGCCCTTCAGGAGCCCTCCATCATGGAGGGCTGGTCTGCGGAAACGGTCACGGCATGTACATTCCGCCGTTGACGTGCAGCGTCTCGCCCGTGATATAGCCTGCCTGCGGCGAGGCCAGGAAGAGCACGGCCGCGGCCACGTCCGCGGCCTCGCCCAGCCGTCCGGTGGGGATCTGAGTGAGGAGTCCCGAGCGCTGCTCCTCGCTCAGCGAGCGGGTCATGTCGGTGTCGATGAAACCCGGGGCGACTGCGTTGACGGTGATGCCGCGCGAGGCGACCTCGCGCGCGAGGGACTTCGTGAAGCCCAGAATACCCGCCTTGGCTGCGGCGTAGTTGGTCTGTCCGGGATTTCCGGTGACGCCAACCACCGAGGTCAGGTTGACGATTCGGCCGCGCCGCTCCTTCATCATCCGGCGCAAGCACGCCTTCGACAGCCGGAACACCGAAGTCAGATCCGTCGTGATCACCCGGTCCCAGTCCTCCGGCTTCATCCGCAGCAGGAGCATGTCGCGCGTGATTGCGGCATTGTTGACGAGGATCGTCGGCATCTCTCCCGCCGCATCGAGCTCGCCCACCAGGGTATCGATCGAGGCCGCGTCGGCGACGTCGAGTGTGGCGCCGCGGCCGTTGTATCCATGCGACGCCAGTGCCGCCGCGAAGGCGGACGCACCCTCCGCCGTGGTAGCCGTCCCGATGACTCGGGCACCGGCCTTGGCCAAGGTCAAAGCGATTTCCCGCCCGATTCCACGGGAGGCGCCCGTGACGAGCGCGACTTCATTCTCGAGCATCTCTGTATCCTCAAATTGGCGCAAAGGCGCATCCTGCGCTTTGCGCGAGCGCGGTCCAATCACTTGAATGGGCTCGCGGCCCGAGGGCGGCCTCGGGCCGCTGATTCACTTGCTTTCGCACGGCGCTCGGCCTACCGCCGTGCCACGGCCAGGGCGGCATCCAGCGAGGCAGCATCCTCGAGCGCGAGCGTCTCGAGACCCCGTTCGATGCGGCGATTGAGCGCCGTCAGCACCTTGCCCGGACCGCACTCGATGAGCGCGCCGATACCGCTCACCGCGAGCACGTGGACGACCTCCGACCAGCGTACCGGGCTTGAAAGCTGCCGGACAAGCAAGTGCCGTAGATCCGCGGGGCTCTCGTGAGAGTCGGCGTCGACCGCGCTCACGAAGCGAATCCTCGGCGGCCGAAAGTCGACCGTGGCGAGTCGCTCGCTGAACCGCTGCGCCGCCGGGCCCATCAGGCTGCTGTGCGAGGGAACACTCACCGGGAGGGCCACGGCGCGCTTGGCGCCGCGGCGCTTCGCTGCCTCGATGGCGCGCTCGACGGGCTCGCGCGCTCCCGCAATGACTACCTGTCCAGGCGCGTTGAAATTGACCGCCTCGACGACCCCGCCCTGCGCAGCCTCGCGACAGGCTTCGATCACCTGAGCATCCTCGAGACCGAGAATGGCCGCCATGGCCCCCGTGCCCTCCGGGACTGCCTCCTGCATGACTCGCCCCCTGAACCGAACGAGCTCGATGGCGGCGGGGAAATCGATCGCACCGGCGGCGACGAGCGCCGAGAACTCCCCGAGGCTGTGGCCACAGACCACCGCCGGCTCGGATCCGCCGCGCCCGCGCCAGAGCCGCCAGGTGGCGATGGATGCGGCGAGCATCGCCGGTTGCGTGGATTCGGTACTGTTCAGGCGCTCGGCCGGCCCTTGCGCCACAAGCTGCCATAGATCGTACCCGAGCACCGCCGAAGCCTCGGCAAAGGTGTCGCGGATCGCCGGCTCGGCCTCGGCCGCCGGCGCGAGTGTCGCCAGCATCCCGACCGATTGTGAGCCCTGTCCCGGAAATACGAAGCCGAAACTCATCGTGTCCCTCGCCTGGGTAAAATTTCAGCGATTATAGCTGCGCGCTTTCCGGGCCTGGCGCTCTCGCGCGAGCAGACCCCGGGATCCGCGGAACCGGCTTTCCCGGCGGCTGTCGAACGGCGCAAGCCCGGCCGCTCGCGTCCGCGGTTATGATTTCGCGTCGCGCCCTCAGGCGCATCCGCCGCAGACAAATCTCAGCTCACCATGACCCATCGACCGTACCCCCTGGTAGGCGCCTTCGTACCCCGAAACTCGCAACGGCGGGCGCGAGGCTTCACCCTCATCGAGATCATGGTCGTCGTGATCATCATCGGCCTCCTTGCCGCCGTCATCGTGCCGCAGGTCGTCAGCAAGGTCGACGACGCCCGCATCGCCAAGGCCAAGGAGGACATTCAGAGCCTCGAGACCGGCCTGACGGAGTACCGTCTGGACAACTCGACGTATCCCACCACCGAGGAGGGCCTCGAAGCGCTCGTGAAGCAGCCGAACGATCCTTCGGTGACGAACTGGCACGGTCCTTACGTGCAGCGGCTCTCCAAGGATCCCTGGGGACGTCCTTACCAGTACGCGTATCCAGGCACGCACGGACTGCCGTACGATCTTTACACGCTCGGCGCGGACGGACAGCCAGGTGGCACTGGGGTCAATGCCGACATCGGCAACTGGAATCTCACGCAGTAACGGAGGCGTGTTGCCGGAGGCGGCATGCATGCGGGCCGGAAGGCGCGCCTCGCCCTTCGCGGGCTTCACGCTGCTGGAGATCCTGGTCGTCATCCTGATCATCGGGGTGATGACCGCGGGCATGCTGCTGTCGATGAACTTCGCCGGCAAGGACACCCAGTTGCAGACCGAGAGCAAGCGGCTGCTATCCCTCATGAAGTACACCCAGGACCAGGCAGAGCTGCAGACGCGCAACTACGGAAGTGGATTCAGCCATCGCGGG
>JAKBCR010000095.1 GCA_021807675.1 Pseudomonadota bacterium | reverse complement strand
GGTCTGGGGGGGGGGGGGGGGACCCTCACCGGAGACGCACGACATGCTCCTCGCGCTCACCCAGCGCCACATCCATTTCGACCTGCTCGGCTCGGGCGATGGCCCCGTTGTCTGCCTGGCCCATGCGCTCTCGGCCGACATGGGGCTATGGGCAGAGCAAGTCCCCCCTCTTTTAACGGCAGGCTGGCGCGTCCTTCGCCTCGACATGCGTGGACACGGGGGCAGTACCGCGGGCGCCGCCGAAGCCTACACAATGTCCGGGCTTGCCGGCGATGTCGTAGCGGTCCTCGATGCATTGCGACTTCCGAAGGTCCATTTCGCGGGCGTGTCCATCGGCGGCATGATCGGACAGGTGCTCGGAATCGACCTGGCGCACCGGCTGCACTCCCTCATGCTGTGCGATACCGCTCCGACCAACATCCCGGGCGGCAAGCTGGTGTGGGATGAGCGCTTTGCGGCGATAAAGGCCGCCGGCTCGGTGGAGCCGCTGGCCGAGGCCACGCTGACCCGGTGGCTGACGGATCCGTTCAGGGCCGCCAATCCCGGCCGCTGCATACAGATACGATCCACGATCGCCGCCACACCCGTCGCAGGATATTTCGGCGGCGGCAACGCCATACTGCATTTCGACTGCCGAGCGCGACTCCCTTCGATCCGGGTGCCCACGCTCGTCGTCTGGGGCGACGAGGATACCGGCACCCCGCCGGAGGGTAACAAGCTGATCGCGGACGGCATTCCAGGAGCGGAGCGTCACGAATTCAAGGGCGCTCGCCACGTGCCGATGGTCGATTACGCCGACGAGTTCGGCGGCGTGATGCTGCGTTGGCTCGGCGCCCGGCGCTCCTGACCGCGAAAGAGCCGCCACTTCGGCGCATATGAGATCCTGGGCTGGCGCGTCGGAGCGCCGCTGGAGAGCAAGATCATGAACGTACCGCGCAAGATCGGGTTTCACAACATCACGCTGGACGAGGTCGGCAAGCCGCTCACCTACGGCAGCGAAGCTCATCTTTCCCGCGAGTATCTGCAGAAGGAGAAGGAGCTCCTCTGGCCCAGGGTCTGGCAGATGGCGGGCCGCCTCGAGGACATTCCCAAGGTCGGGGACTTCTTCACCTACGAGATCGCCGACGACAGCATCATCGTCGTCCGGTCCGCTCCCGACAGGATCAAAGCATTCCACAACGTCTGCCCACATCGCGGCCGGCGTCTCGTCAACACGCCCTGCGAGCGGAACGGCGCCTGCGGCACGAAGCGTGGATTCGTCTGCGGGTTTCATGGCTGGACGTTCGATCTCGAGGGCAGGAACACTTACATCCTCGACCGGCAGGACTGGCAGGGCTCGCTCAATGAGCCGCGCACGAGCCTCTCGGAAGTGAAAGTCGATACCTGGGGCGGCTGGATCTGGATCAACATGGATCCCGAGTGCATGTCGCTGCGGGAGTTCCTGGAGCCGGCGGCGAGCATCCTCGATGCTTTCCAGTTCGAGAAGATGCGCTACAAATGGCGCCAATGGGTCGTCTATCCGGCCAACTGGAAGACCTCGCTCGAGGCCTTCATGGAGCCCTATCACGTGGCGGGGACGCATCCGCAGTTCCTGAAATATGGCCAGTACTACGCCTATTCCAAGGCCTACGGCATGCACGGCGTCAGCGGCTTCGACGAGCGCGACAAATCGATGCAGATGGCGCAGTCGAGCTCCATAAGCCGTGTCGGCCTCGGTCCCGATCCGCGCATCTCGACGTATGAGCTCGCCCGTGAGAACTACGAGACGGTGAATTTCGCCGCATCCACCGAGACTCTCGTCAAGGCCGCAAAGCGTCTGGTCGACGAGCTGCCGGACGGCACGCCGGCGCAGGAGGTCGTCAGACACTGGCTGGCCTCCGCGAAAGCGGACGATGCCGCGCGCGGTGTGATATGGCCCGAGATCAGCCCGCAGAACATGCGGGAAGCCGGCCTCGCCTGGAGCCTCTTCCCCAATCAAAACATCCTCCAGGGGGTGACCTTCGCGCTCTGCTACCGTGTACGCCCTCATGGCGATGATCCGGACAAGTGCATCTTCGAGTCCTATGCGCTCGAGCGCTTCCCGGAAGGGCAAGAGCCGAAGACCGAATGGGTCTATGCGGAGCCCACCGCCGAGAAATGGGGCTCGGTCCTCGTGCAGGACTTCTCCAACATGGAGTGGGTGCAGAAAGGCATGAAATCACACGGCTTTCGCGGATCGCTCCCCAATCCGCACCAGGAGCAGAAGGTCATCAACTTCCACCGTGTGCTCGCAAGCTACATGCAGGGCCGAGGCGCTCCCAAGCTTCTCGATACCTGACTCATCGGGCCCCTGTCGACTTCCAAGGACGCCGGCCGCGCAGGGAGCCTCCCGGGGCCGAGCGCCGCCTGCACTTCCCTCGAATGCTCGACCTGCGGAATCTTCGCAATTTCCTCGTGCTGGCGCGGCACCTCAATTTCCTGCGAGCCGCGGAAGACTTGCGGATCACTCAGCCGACACTCACCCGCTCCATCCAATCGCTCGAGCGACAGCTGGGAGTCCGGCTCTTCGATCGCAACAGGGGGGGCGTGAGCCTCACGGCTCATGGAAGAGCCATCGTCGAGCGAGCGAGCTTCCTCCTCACCGATGCCGGAGAGCTCGAGCGTCACGCGAGGCTGAGCGGCCAAGGTGAGCGTGGCGGCATCCGCTTCGGCATGGCGCCGATGCCGGCTCGCGTGCTTTTGCCGGGGGCTCTCGCCGAGCGGCTGCGACAGGCCCCGCACGTGACGAACGAGGTGGTGGTACGCGACGTGGAGGCTCTCTGGGGAATGCTCGTGGCCGGTGAGATCGAGTTCTTCGTGAGTCCGGATCGCCCCCTGCGCGATCTCTCGCAAGCTCACATCGAGCTTCTCGGACGCTTTCCTCTCAGCCTGATCGTGCGAGCCGGACATCCGCTGACGGAGGGCGATCCTGGCGAGGTGAGATTTCCCCTCGTGCGCTCGAGCTGGACCGGAATAACGGTCCCGGCGGAAATTCGCGACAGGATCCTGGACCTGCCCAATATCGTGGAGGATTTCGGCGTTTTAACGGAGCTTGCCACCACGACGGATGCCGTCTGGCTCTCGAGCGCCTATGCCGTGATGTCGGAAATACAGGCTGGCCGGCTCATCGAGATATTTCGCGCATCGCAGCCGGTCGAGGTGAATCTGTACGCGCACAGGCGTCGCCCTCGATCGGCCCTGACCCATTCCATGGTCGCAGCATTCAAAGAGCGGATCGAGCGCCTGCAGCAGGACGGCAGTCTGGGGAGCAGAGCCGACTGACCTGAGCTCGAGGCTTACTTGCTCAGCTTGAACACTCTAGCCGCGTTACCACCGAGAATGGCGCGAGCGTCATCCGGCGTCGTGTTGTCGACCACCATCCGGACCGATGTGCGGCCATAGCCGTAGGCGCCTTCGGTGTGCGGATAGTCGGTGGCCCACATGCACCGGTCGGCGCCGATGAAATCCAGCTGGCGCAATCCCAGCGGATCGCTCTGAAAAGTCGCGTAGCAGTTCTCGCGCCAGTACTCGGTGGGACGGCGCTCCAACCGGTCGATCACGTCCCCGTTGCCGAAGCTGTCGAACAGCATCTCCGCGTCCTGCAGTGCCGGCGGTACCCACGCGATGCCGCCTTCCGCAAAAACGACTTGCAGGCTCGGGTGGCGGTCGAATACTCCGCCGAACACGAGCTGTCCGAATGGCTTGCGAAACGGTGCCATCAGCGTCATGTTGAGCGCGCCGACTCCGCCGCGGTGCTCCACGTCCGTGCCTTCGCCGACATGGAAGCACACCGGCACTCCAGCCTCGGCGACCACGCTCCAGAAGCGGTCCATGATCGGGTCCTGGAAATGGATCTCCTTGCCGTCGATGCCTTTGCCCGGAGTGATCGGAATCATGAAAGTCTTCAGTCCGAGGTCGACGATCTGGCGCATGGCTCCTTCCGCCGCGGCTGGATCCCACCAGTTGGCGAACACGCCGACCGCGTGCGAGCGCCCGCTGCGATTGATCACCGCGGCGGCGTAATGCTCGTTGTAGACGCGGTAAAGCGCCTCCTGGACCGCCGGCTCCGGATAGCGGGCAAAGCCGATCAGGGTATTGGGGAAGCAGATTTCCTCTTGCACGCTTTCGGCGTCCATGTCGCGGTAGCGGCGAGCGGCGGTCCAGTCGCCGTTGCCTACCCCGGTCGTGCGGACGATGGCCTTTTTCGTGCGCTCGCCGATGGGCAAGGCCTCGATCTGGCCGCGGTAGCCGATGCGCCAGAAACCATCGAACCAGACCCGTGGCGCCTTCTCCTTCAGATGTGCGGGGAAGTGCTCGTTGAAGATGTCCTCGGTGATCTCCCAATGATTGTCGGCGGAGATCAGGCGTGTTCCGGCGGGAAGCCGCATATCGCCTTCGGATTGCGGCTTGCGGTCGAGGATCACGCCGATGTTGCGGATCTCGGGAATGGCCAGGCTGCGGACAGCGGTGCTCATGTCACTTCCTCGGAAGGCGCTTGCCCTCGGAGCTGATCGGAGAACGTCCTCGACTCTAAACCGGACCCGGATATCACGCCAGCTGCGCGCTCTGGCCGCCATCGATCACCAGCACGGCTCCGTTGATGAACTTCGCGCGATCCGAGATCAGGAAGGCGGCGAGCTCGGCGCACTCGCGCGGCTCGCCTCCCCGGCCCACGGGAATGCTGGCCAGCAGCTGCGTGATCATGTCGGCGGGCGCGTTGGCGGCAGCCTCGGTCATGAACATCCCGGGCACGATGGCATTCGCCCGCACGCCGGCCTTGGCGTACTCCACCGCCGCCGCCCGTGTCACCGCGATGATCCCGGCTTTTGCGGCCGAATAGACGCTGGTCGCGGGTTTCGCGCCGAGCGCCGCGACCGATGCCCAATTGAGGATCACGCCGCCGCCCGCGCCGCTCATCACGCGAATCGCATGTTTGGTACCGTGCACTACACCGCGCAGATCGATGTCGAGGATGCGCTCGTAATCGGCCATGTCGAGATCGCCGAGCAGGCCGAAGAAGCTGACGCCGGCGACGTTCAGCATCGCATCGAGGCGTCCGAAGGTTTCCACGGCGGCCGCCACGAGAGCCGCCACCTGCACCTCGTCCCTCACGTCACAATGGCGCGCGAGCGCCGACTTTCCGATCGCGGCGGCGGTGGCGTGCTCGGCGCCCGTGATATCCCCGAGGACGACTTTCGCTCCGTAGCCGGCGAGGACTTGGGCCGCGGCCCGTCCGAGTCCAGAGCCCGCGCCGGTGATGACCGCTACTTTGCCGTTGAGATCCATCCGCCGCTCTCCAGGGATTCAGATGATTATCGGACCCGTTCGTGGCGCTTCGAATGGTACTGGATCACCCCCGCTCCGATCGAGCGCTTTTCGCTCCGGACAATGCGCGACTCAGCCAGACCGCCACGCCTCCCTCGGACCGACTCCGCGTAGGGTCTCTGGAAATCGGATTGCCGCAGGGGCAACCGATGAGTCATCCGGCAAGTCATCCTTGCCGCTCAGCCGGATCTTGCCGGCACGGGGATGAAGCCGAAGCCACGCGGTCGCGCTTCAATCTCCTGCCGCAATCGAGCTGGCCAGGGTATATCCTTCCTTCCGGCGACGGTCGATAACAGCCTTGCGGCACCACTCGCCGGCTCGAGGAAGGAGAACGCCCATGTCGCTCGATCATTATGTAACTCTCGGGCATTCCGGGCTGCGTGTCAGTCCCTTCTGCTTGGGCGCGATGACCTTCGGTGAGGAGTGGGGCTGGGGCTCGAGCGTTGCTGTGTCCGAGCGCATCATCGACCGTTACATCGAGCGCGGCGGCAATTTCATCGATACGGCCAACGGCTACACCAAGGGTCACTCGGAGAAGATCATCGGCGATCATGTCGGCCGCGACCGCAGGACGCGCGATCGTCTGGTGATCGCCACGAAATTCATGAGCAACATGTATCTCGGTGATCCCAACGGCGGCGGCGCGGGCCGCAAGGCGATCATCTCCCAATGCGAAGAGTCGCTGCGTCGGCTGCGGACCGACTACATCGATCTCTACTGGATGCACGTGTGGGACCGCTTCACGCCGATCGAGGAGACGATGGAGGCGCTCGAGGTACTCGTGAAGAGCGGCAAGGTGCGCTACATCGGCTTCTCCGATACTCCCGCCTGGAAGGTCGCGCAGGCTCAGACGCTCGCGCATTTCCGCGGCCACCCGCGGCTCATCGCTCTGCAGATCGAGTATTCACTGCTCCAACGCACGGTCGAAGGCGAGTTGATACCGATGGCACGCGAGCTCGGGCTCGGCATCACGCCCTGGGGCCCCTTGAAGGGAGGGGCGCTCAGTGGAAAGTACCAGCGCAAAGATCATGGCAAGCACGAGCCTGGACGCGGAGCGCGCGTGGCCGACGCCTTGACCGATCAGACCTATGCGCTCCTCGAGCTGCTGGACGTCATCGCCCGCGAATGTGACACCACCGTAGCCCGCGTGGCCCTCGCCTGGCTTTGCGCCCAGCCCGGGGTCACCTCGCCCATCATCGGCGCGCGCACACTCGAGCAGCTCGACGACAATCTGGCGGCACTCGATGTGAAGCTCACCGAGGCGCAGCTCACCAGACTGAGCGATGCGAGCAAACCGCAGCTCGCCTTCCCTGCGCAATTCGTCGCGGCTGGAACGATGTTCTATTTCGGCGGCACGACGATCGATGGTCAGCGTGGCGAGGTCTGGTCCCAGGCGCCTCAGAGCGACGAGGAGCGTTACTAAGGCGCTACCGGGCCGGCTTGGCCTTGCGCTTCCAATAGCCGGTATTCAGCTCGACCGGCAGATCCGTCATGCCTCTGATTCCGCAAGGAACCTGTCGGTCCTTGAACTCGGATTCGAACGCTTCGGCAATCTGCTCGGCCGTCCATTCCGGACGCACCGCTGCCGGAAGCAGCAGGGCAGGATGCGCGTAAAGGCTGAGCTCTTCCTTATCGATTCGCAGGATCTGGCCATTGACGTCCTTGGCGAGGTCCGAGAGCAGGAACTCGACGACCGGGGAGTTCGCCTCGGGCTTCTGTATGCCGGCGTGCATTCTCGCCACCTCATCCGGCGTGGCATTCCACGGTATGCCCATGCGGGTTGCACCGAAGGGCGACAGGCCATTCACACGGACGCCTGATCCGGCGAGCTCGATCGCCCAGGTGTAGATCATCGAGGCCACCGCGCCCTTGGTTGCCCCATAGATGCCAAGGTTCCGTATGCCCATGTGGGCACCGGAGACCACATTGACGATGGAGCCCGACTTCTGTGCGAGCATCGGCTTGACCGCATGCCCCGCGCAGTGGAGCGGGCCCAACACATTGGCTTCGACGAGCGCACGCGCCGCAATCGGATCGAAGGCAGTGATCGGCGATGCGTGGTAAAGAGCCGCATTGTTGACCAGCCCGTCGATCCTGCCGAACGCCGAAATGCAGGTGTCGATCAATCGGCCCGCCTCTTCCCACTTCGTCACGTCGGCGATGCACACGGTGGCCGTTCCGCCCGCCGCCTCGATCGCTGCGGCTGTCTCCCGGGCCTCATGCGCGTCGATATCGTTGACCACGACCGCTGCGCCTTGCCGCGCGCAGCCCTTGGCGCAAGCCGCGCCGATTCCTCTTCCCGAGCCGGTGACGACGACGGCTTTACCTTCTAATGCTTTCATGGCTTTCCCCTTGATTGCTTTCCGACTGGGTTGAAACAGTAGACCACAAAGCCAAGGCCCGCCGCGCCCCTGGCGCGCAACACGCGGCAGCCGGGCGCAAGCGGCGGGCAGCCCGCGGTCGCCGCCGGGCCTGCCGCAAGGCCATCGTGGAGCCTTCGTGCAAGGCGGTCCTAGTGTATATAATGAGCAAAATGCGTGCTGCGCACGTTGCGCTCTGACGGTCGCGTGACTGGCTGTCATCGCAGGGGCGCAGGGTGGAGCGCGCGATCACGGACTTGCATGGGAGCCTTCTACTTGGCGAGAGTTGCGTTTCCATGAGTGGGTGATGCGATGACGAAGGCACGACACGCGCTGACGAACGCCGAATACCACGCCGAAAGCCCTGACTCGGTCCGCGTCGTCGACGGGGACAAATGGGGCCGATTCGACCGTTACGGCGAATGGCTCGAGGGGGAGCTTCGCCACTGCGATCCGCAGCTGTGCATCTGGCTCACCGGCCTCGTCGTCGTACAACAGCGGGCGCGCACGGCCGCCGAATCCAAGGAGACGAAGTAGTGAGCAAGCGCGAGCCCTCGGATCTGAAAGCTCCCCAGCTCAGGCGCAGCCCGGGCACTTCGTACCAGAGGATCCTCGATCAGGACTCCCGGCCCGTCCCCGATCACTTGCGCATCGATACGGCGGTGTTCGTCGGCGACCGCGACATCCCGATCGATCGCTACATGGACCGCGAGTTCCACGAGCTCGAGAAGGAGAAGATCTGGCGAAAGGTATGGCAGGTGGCGCTGCGGGAGGAGGAGATCCCGAGCGTGGGCGATGCCAGGGTTTACGAGATCAACGACATCTCGATCATTCTCGTACGCGTCGCGCCCGACACCGTCAAGGGGTTCTACAACGCCTGCCTCCACATGGGACGCCGCCTGCTCGATCGCCCCTGCAACCTCCAGGAGATCCGCTGCCCGTACCACGGCTTTACCTGGAACACGGACGGAAGGCTCAAGCGCATCTACAGCATGTGGGACTTTCCGCAGATCGATGCGCGCAAGCTCAATCTGCCGGAAGTCAAAGTGGCGCGATGGGGTGGGTTCATTTTCATCAACATGGACCCCGGCTGCGAGCCGCTGGATGTCTACCTCGGCGAGCTCAACAGGCACTTCGAGAAATATGCGCTCGAGGAGCGCTATACCGCCGCCCATGTGATCAAGGTCCTCCGCTGCAACTGGAAGACCGCTCAGGAAGCCTTCATGGACGCCTATCATGTCGTCGCGACGCACCCTCAAATCCTGTCGAGCGCCGGCGATGACAACACTCAGTACGATGTGTTCGGGAATTGCTCGCGTGCGATGACGCCGGTAGGCACTCCGAGCCCGCATCTGAGTCGGATACCGAGCGAGGAAGACATTGCGGCAAATGTCTACAGGCCGCGGGATTCCTCAGGCGGGATCACGGTGCCCGCGGGCATGACCTATCGAGAGTACGGCGCTCGCGTTGCGCGTGAGGAGCTGCGTACCATGATCGGCGAGAAGGCGGATGAGCTGTGTGATGCGGAAGTGATGGACTCGTTCTTCTACACCGTATTCCCGAATCTTCATCCCTTCATGTCCTACAGCCAGACGGTGCAGCTGTTCAAGCCGTACGAGGATCGCCACGACATGTGCACGATGGAGATCCTCTACCTGCGTCCTTTCAAGGGCGAGCGCCCTGCGCCGGCGAAGCCCCATTTCCTCGGGCCGGATCAGAGTTTCCTCGAGGCGACAGAGCTTGGCGCAAGTGGAGCGCTGCTATGCCAGGACGCCTGGAATGTCGAGGAGGTCCAGCGCGGCATGCGGACGCTGCGCGTGAATAAGGCGGGTCTGACGCTGGGCCTCTATCACCACACCCAGGTCCGCCACTTTCACAACCTTTACGAGCGGTATCTGGCTCTGTGAGCCCTAAGCACGACCCGGGCCGTGCCGTGCCGCCTCGATCGCGGCAATGTCGATCTTCTTCATTCCCATCATCGCCTCGAGCGCACGCTTTGCGGAGGCCTGGTCGCGGCGGCTCGTCGCTTCCAGGAGCACCCGCGGGGCGCGCAATCTCGCGGTCAGCGTGGTTCGCCGCGTAGAAGGTCTTCTTCGATGGTTCCCTGTATCGCCTGGCGGGCACGCGCGAGCGTTTGACGAAGTGCCTGTGGGAGATCGGCGCTCTGCATCGTCCTGTCCATGGCTTCCAGCACGGCGTTTCGACCCTCGACAGCACCCGGGCGGACCTGGTCGGCCTGAACCCACGTCGAGATGAGTTCCTTCTCGAGCAACCCATATGCCTCCGGAGCATCAGCGAGGTGGCGGAGCAAGGCGAGCGCGTCCTCGATGAGCCGGGGCGAGCTCCCGCAATTGTCGAGGAGCTCCCTCAGCGCGCTCAAGGAAGAGTCCGATGGCTGCCGCGCGATGCGCATCATCAGGGGGGCGATGCAAGGATCGCCCAGTCCGCAGAGCTCGGCCAGGCCCATCGCCCCAAGGCTCGCCAGATCCGGCTCCTCCGTGACCCATTCGAGGAACTGCTTTTGCCAGAAGGAGGCCGCGGACGATTTCCGCAAGAGGCGTGCGACTTCCGAGAATCGAGCCGGCGACAGCACCGGGCCACTTTCGGCGCGATCGGCTGATGCCATTCCCTCCTGCCGTATCCAGGTCTTGACGCTGTGAGGTACGGCAACCGCAAAAATGGCCAAGACGTTGGCCAAGCGCCGAGTGTGCGGCCCCTGGTCCCAGGACATCCGGCTTCCGGATGTTCGCAGCAGCCGCAAGAGCTCACCCGAGGCGGCGCGGGTCGCGGAATCCGCTTCTCCCTCTGCGGGGGATGCCAGCAGATGATCACCCCAACGCGCGAACGCATCGAGCGTCAACTCCCAGAGACGCGCGTCCGTCGAGTGCCGGGGGAGCGAAGCCAGCACAGCGGCCAGTCCGGGGCCAAGCGCCGAGTGACCGGCACTCAAGAGCGCCTGCGCGCAGAGGTGAACGACCTGCGCATCGTCGAGCTCCAGCCCTTTTGACACGATCTCGCGCTCTACGGGATCCAGATCGCCGGCCGCGCAAAGCGCGCCCAATTCCATCTCGAACAAACGAGTTCCCGGCTGGCCGCTTTGAATGGCCGCCTGCCAACGCGGGGTATCATGTCCGCGAAGCTCCGCCAGGAGGGCAGGAAGAATCGCGCCGATGGGTCCCAACGCCGTATCTTCGCTGACGAACGACCATGCTTCGTCAGGATGACGCCCGATGAACTCCTTCAGGTAGAGGCGGGCTCGAGGTTGCAGCGGCTGTCGGGGCAGGGCGCTTACCGCTGATGCAAACAGCGCCGACCCTGCCGATGAGCCGCGCCAAAGAGGGTCGAGCCGATCGAACAGCTTCCTGGCGAGCTCGACCGCACGTTCCGCGGAAGGCTCGATGAGAGGCTGCAGCCGGTCGCGCCGCCGCTCGGGCTCGATAGACTCATCGAGCGGAAGCGGGAAAATCGGCAGCGTGGCGGCGTGCAGCGCCTTCCAGAGCGAATAGGTGTCGGCCTCGGGCAGCATCGCGAGAATCCGGCCGCCTCCACGACGGATGAAAGGCTCGGCGCCGTCCATCCACCACTGCCAACCCTGCTGTTCGACGGCGGCCCGCACCGGCAGATGAGCCGTTTCCGAGCCGAGCTTGCCGAAGGCCGCCGCCAGCAGATCCAATTCCCGATGGAGCTGCGGCTCCCAGCGCTGAAGCTGCTCGCCCGTGAGGTCACGATGGCCGTGCGCCCAGTACCTCAGCGAGCTGGCCGCAGTGTACCCGACCGCCGGCGAGGCGTGACTCGCGCAGCGGACGAGGATATCGAGAGCCCGATCGCGCAGGTTCCAGATATCATCCGCGGGATCGAGGCTGGTCGAGGCGGGAGTCGGCGCACCCTGCCCCCAGTGTCGGGTGCGCATCTGAACACGCAGGAAACCTTGCACCAGCGAAGCCGCAAGTTCCGCGGTGTCCGCGTCCAAGTCCTCGGACCATCGCCTCAGAACATCGATAACAGCCTTGGCATGTGCCAGCGGACGCGCAACGGCGAACTGACAGAAATCCGTCAGATTGTCGAGCAGAGCGCGGTCGCCCGCGCGAACCCGTGCCAGCAGCTGGCGTGAATACTCCAGGGCCCTCGGTACGATGCTCGGATCGCATTCCGCGGCTGACATCAGCAGCCGCTGCGCATCGACCTCAGGGTCGTCCGCCCGGCGCGGCTCCAGCGCTGGAGGGACGATCCGCAGAACACCCTTCGCCGTGAGAGCCTCGATCAGACGGACGATCACTTCCGGTTGGCAGACTGCCAGGCGAGCGCAGCCGTCCAACAGCTCGGCGGCTTCCGCCCGGTTCTGAGGCGACAGCCCGTTGGCCCGCTCCCACAGAAGGTCATTGAGGAAATCCACTCGGTCCGGACTGGAGAAGAGTCGTGCGATGCCCCCGCAATTGGAGATCACCGGCCCGTAATGCCGCTGATCGAGCAGGGCACGCATCAGCGACTGGCCGAACGGCGTCGGTCTGCCCTGCTCGTCCAGGCAGGCTTCCTCGAGAATCACGTCTCCCATGAGGTCTGGAATCGGACGTATCAGTCCCCGTCCGTCCATCTCGAAGAGGCCCGCTTCCAGGACGCGGCGCTCCAGTGCCTCGATGTCGGCGGTCGGGAGGGCCGCATGCGTCGCGGCGCTCGAGCGGATCACGGCGTCGCCGGTGTGCACCGGAGCGCATGCCGCATACACCGCCAGGGCCCGAATCGCCTTCTCAGGCGGACACAGATCTGCGATCACCTGGGCGATCGGCTGACGAACGGCGTAATCGCGCAGACTCTTCGTGCTGAGGGTCTGCGGAAGCTTCTTCTGGCGAGCCACGCTCGAGCACAAGAGCACGGTGGCGAAGAAGGAGTCGGCCACGGACCGCCGGATCACATCCCTGTGATGGGGTGAGAGCTGCGGAATCAGCGCATCGATCAGCTCTCGTATCACTTTCGGATCGGGCCGGCCCAGATCCATTTCCAGCGGCTCGCTGAGGGGCAAGTGGCTCGCCAGGGCTTCGACCACTGCGGCACGGCCCGCCGGCCGAGTGAGGCAGACGAGATGCGTCTGCGACGACCCTGGCGCGGAGCATACCGAGGCGAGGCGCTGGACGAGGCCTGGGCAGTCGTGCGCATCGTCCACGATCAGAATCGATCGGCTGGCATTCGGGAGCTGCTCCAGCTCCTCACCGAGAGCCGGCTCGTCATGGCGGACGAAGCGCACCTCCCAAGACCGCTGAGCTCGCTCGACTCGCCGCGCGAGCTCGAGCGCAAAGCGACTCTTGCCGCAACCGGGTGGCGCCGAGATCAGGAATGCGCGCCTGCCGGTCGCGATCGCATCGAGCAGCTGCGTGTGTCGCAGCTCACCGCCGATATACGGGCCGCGATGGTCGATCAGCGCGCTTCCCGGCGTCGGCTCGAGAAAACCGCGGTAATAGCTTTGCCACCCGACCAATCCCTTCGATTTCGGATGTCGGATCAAGCGATCTCGCAACTGCGTCGCTAGCTGCGACGCCCGCGCCCCCGCACGCATGCTGGTCAAAAAGCGAATGTCGCTCTCCCGCTACAGGCCTTGCCGCTCTTGCGGTCAATGATATCGGAGCGGCGTCTCGCGTCCCGGGAACGGGTCGCAAATCAGCGCAGGCAATCGGCGAACGGAAAAGGGGTTGCTTTGCGCAACCGGTGACATGAAGGGGCGGGTAAGGGCATTATCTGGGCGGACGAGTTGACCAGGGGGTACCGTGGATATCGATCTCACATTGCAGCCCGGAGACGGTCGACCCGTTACCGAGTTCGAGCGGCTTCGCTCCATGGGGCCGATTTTTCGCAGCGACTCCCTGGGCGGATGGCTCGTCTTCTCTTACGAGGACGTCAGAGCGGTCCTCTCCGCGACTTCCCGCTTCACATCGGAAGGCACCCCGATCAGTCACGCTTTCGGCCGGGAAGCGATGCTCGTGGTGGACGACACCACACGACATCATCACATGCGTGCGGTGTGGGCGAAGCAGGTGGCGGCCCGCGCCCTCGACGAACGCGCTGCCCAGATCGAACGCATCGTCCGGCGCCTGCTGGAACCGGTCGCGGCGGCTGTGCGGGACGGCAAGTCGGTCGATCTCGTCCCTGTGTTCCAATCGTTCACCGGCGAGGTCATCACCTGGCTGATGGGGTTGCCGGCCGAACGCATCGGCGACCTCTTGCGCTGGAATCGAGCGCTCTCCGACACGCCCGTGCTCGATATGGCCCCGGACAGTCCGGCTCTTGCCCGCCACCTCGCGACTCGCAAGGAAGTCCTCACCTTTCTCCACGCTGCATTGACGGACCGCACCGAGCGGCTGAGCGCAGGTGAGCCGCCCGTCGATCTGGTTGCATCGGTCGCCGCGGCGGTGGGCAGCAATGGAATCACGCCGGCCATTGCGCTCGACAATCTGCTCAACCTGTTCATCGGTGCGGTAGACACGACAGTGAAGTGGCTGGGCAATATCGTGACCGTCCTGCATCGACACCCGCAGGCCTTGGCGGAGATACGGCGCGACCCCGGCCTGCTACCGAAGGCCGCGGAGGAAGTGATGCGCTTCGAGACAGCGGCGCAACTGCTGATGCGGCTGGTGAAGTCCGACGGAACCGTGCTGGCCGGCCGGGAGCTCGAGGCGGGGGAGCGAATCTATGTCCTGCCGGGCGCGGCCAACCGCGATCCGGCCGTCTTCGACGAGCCGGACCGCTTCGACATTCATCGGCGGCCTGTTCCCCATCTCGGATTCGGCTCTGGCCTGCACCACTGCCTCGGGGCCAATATCGCACGCAAAGAGGTCACTACCTTCGTCAGGGCGCTATTGGAGATGATCCCGGACGCGCGTCTCGTCGAAGTCGATTATGGCGTCAGCTGGGCGCTGTGGGGGCCGGTCCGGTTGCTGATCGGTGAGGATCGTTCACTCAGCTCAGTCGCGTCCAGGCAAGCGGCAGCCGGTCCACGTTGAAGGTCGAGCCGGCGTGATACGCGTAGCTCTCGCCCGCCGGAATGTGGATATCGTCAAAGTGCGTCAGGAAGGCCTCGAGGGCAATCCTGATCTCCCGGCGTGCCAGATGCATGCCAAGACAGGTGTGCGGTCCAGTAGCAAACGCAAGCGTGGGGATTTTGCGTCCAAGATCCACTTCGTGCGGATTGGGGTAGGCCCGCGGATCACGACAGGCGATGAAGATCGGCATGACGACGAGATCGTTCTCGCGCATCCCGACCCCATGGAAACTGAAGTCCTCGGTTACCCGGCGCTGGGTCGACACGACGCTGAACAGTCGGGAAAGTTCGTCAACAGCGCGCGGCAGCATGTCCGGGTGCTGACGCAAATACTGCTGGAAATCCGGACGGGTCGCCAAATAGCGCATCGACCAGCTGATCGTGCCATACACCGTGTCCAGCCCGCCGACATAGAATGTGTAGAACATGCCCAGCACTTCGCCGTCATCGAGGGGGCGGCCGTCGATCCGCGCCCCCATGATCCCTTCCATCAATGGGGTCGTGGGTTTCATCCGCTGCTTCTCGAGATGGCCTTCAAGATAGGCCAGGATCTGTCGCGCTGTGGTCACCCGCTCCTCGATGGTGGCGCCGCGCAGCAGACTCTGCTCCCAGGCGAAGAACTGCGAGACCCGCTCGATCGGCATACCCATCAGGGCCAGGAAGATATAGCTGGGGAACGGGATGGCGAAGTCCTTGACGAAGTCACAGGAGCCACGATTCTGGAATTGGGCGATCAGGCGGTCGCACGCCTCGCGGACCGCGGTTTCCATGTAGCTGGTGGCCTTGGGCGTGAAGAACGGCATCAGGATCCTGCGATAGACCGTGTGTCTCGGCGGGTCGATGTTGACGGGATTGAGGTTCCACTTGACACCTAACATCTGGGTCAGGTCCATGCCGCCTTCGCTGCTGAAATGCTGCCAGTCGAGGAAGGCTTCCTGAAGAAGAGC
>JAKBCR010000094.1 GCA_021807675.1 Pseudomonadota bacterium | reverse complement strand
GATGAGGCCCCAGAAAATGAGCAGGAAGGGCAGCGAGACCGGGAAGTATTGAAACTCGGACACGTGCATGGCGTCAGCGCATTCGTGGCATGAACCGATATGCCGCGCCGACCCCGCAACCGGCGCACCCGGCGCCCCGGTCGAGGCCGATGCTTCGGCAGGTGGACGATCGAGACCTCACAGAAGTCCCCCGGGAAGCGAGCCGTCTTCCGCGGCCCCCGGGAGTCTCCATCGCCGCCATCATGCCACAATGTCGACATGAGTACCGGCAACGCGTTCTACGCCGCAAGGGATCTCGCCCACGTATGGCATCCCTGCACCCAGATGAAGGACCACGAGGACCTGCCGATGATCCCGATCCGCCGCGGCTCGGGGGCATGGCTGGAAGACTACGAGGGCAAGCGTTACCTCGATGCGATCAGTTCCTGGTGGGTGAATCTCTTCGGCCACGCCAACCCGCGCATCAATGCGGCGGTGCGCGAGCAGCTCGAGAGGCTGGAGCAGGTCATCCTGGCCGGCTTCACGCACGAGCCGGTGATTGCGCTCTCCGAGGCGCTGACTGCCATCGCGCCGGCCGGCCTCACGCGGTGCTTTTACGCCGACAACGGCTCGTCGGCCGTGGAAGTCGCCGTGAAGATGAGCTTCCACTACTGGCGCAACGTCGGCAAGAGCGCCAAGCGGCGATTCATCACCCTGTCGAACAGCTACCATGGCGAGACTCTGGGAGCGCTCGCCGTCGGCAACGTCGAGCTCTACAAGGACATCTATCGGCCGCTTCTCATGGACGTGATCACGGTACCATCGCCCGACTGCTTCGAGCGCGAGCGGGGCGAGAGCTGGGCCGAGCATTCGCGGCGGAAGTTCGCCCACATGGAGGCCGCCCTCGCGAGACATGCCGATGAGGCCGCCGCCGTCATCGTCGAGCCGTTGGTTCAGTGCGCCGGCTCGATGCGCATGTACGATCCGGTCTATCTCACGCTGCTGCGCCAGGCATGCGACCGGTACGGCGTGCATCTGATCGCGGACGAGATCGCGGTCGGATTCGGCCGGACCGGAACGATGTTCGCCTGCGAGCAGGCGGGCATCAGGCCCGACATGATGTGCCTGTCCAAGGGACTCACCGCGGGGTATCTTCCTCTGTCGGCCGTCGTCACCACCAACTCCATCTACTCGGCCTTCTACGACGAGTACGTCAAGCTGGTGGCCTTTCTCCACTCCCACAGCTTCACCGGCAACCCGCTCGCCTGCTCTGCCGCGCTGGCCGGTCTCGAGATCTTCCGCACCGACGATGTCCTCACCCGAAATCGCGCCCTCGCCGCGCATCTTGGATCCAGAGCCCGCGAGCTCGAGGCGCATCCGCACGTCGCGGAAGTCCGCCAGCGCGGCATGATCGTCGCCGTGGAGCTGGCACGCGACAAGACGGCCCGTGAGCCCTACCCGTGGCAGGAGCGCCGAGGCCTCGAGGTCTATCGGCACGCTCTCAACCGCGGTGTCCTGCTGCGCCCCATCGGCACCGTCGTTTATTTCATGCCTCCCTATGTGGTCACTCCCGAGGAGATCGATCTGATGATCGAGGTGGCGCGCGAGGGCATCGGGCTCGCGACATGCGACTGAGCCGCGTCCATGTCCCCGATCCCCTGACCGCCGGCCATCGCCACACGATAGAAGGCGTCGCCGCCAACCACATCGCGCACGTGCTGCGCCTGCGGCTCGGCGATCCTCTCATCCTCTTCGACGGCCGCGGCGGTGAGCATGCCGCCCGGATCGAGGAATACCGCAAAGGCGCCGTGATCGTCGCGGTGGGCGATCGGTCGGCCGCCGACCCCGAGTCGCCGCTTCACCTGACGCTCGCGCAGGGCGTCTCGCGCGGCGAGCGCATGGACTGGGTCGTGCAGAAGGCGACCGAGCTCGGCGTGACCCGCATCATCCCTCTTCTGACGGAGCGCACCATCGTCAAGCTCGATGCCCGGCAGTTGGAGCGCAGGCTCTCGCATTGGAGGGGTATCGCCATCGCCGCGTGTGAGCAAAGCGGCCGCAACAGCATTCCCGACATAGCGATCCCGGCCCGCCTGCACGATTTCCTGCGCGAGAGCGACTCAGGAGCCGCTCGGGTGCTGCTTTCCCCGACGGGGACGTTGGGCATCGGCGCCTTGCAGGCGCCGCACGGGCGGGTGATCGTGCTCATCGGCCCCGAAGGCGGCTTGGCCGAGGCGGAGCAGCGTGCGGTCCTCGATACCGGTTTTCTCGCCGTGAGGCTTGGGCCGCGAGTCTTGCGCACCGAGACGGCCGCCGTCGCAGCCGTGACACTCCTCCAACACCTTCTCGGGGATTTAGGATGAATAAGCCCTGGATCCAGGCGCCTGCGCGATCGACGCCGGGCGCGTGGAGCGTGCCTACGCACTGACGAAGATCCGTCTCCCGTCCTTCTCCACTTCCAACATCGGCGCGAGGTACAGCTCGCTCAACCGCGCCGCCGTCAGCAGCTGCGCAGCCGATCCGGCCGCCCATCGCCCATCGCCGTGCAGCAGCAGCGCCCGATCCGCAAACCTGGCCGCCACGGTCGGATCGTGCAGGGTGGCGATCACGGTCTTGCCCGCCGCGGACAACTCCTTGAACAGCCCCAGTATTCCCAACAGGTGCGCAGGATCCAGATGATTCGCGGGCTCATCCAGCAAATACACCGCCGGCTCCTGCGCCAGCAGCGCCGCCACGGCCACCCGCCGCAGCTCCCCGCCCGAGAGCGTGTCGGTCCGCCGCTCCTCGAAGCCGTCCAGATCCGTGGCCGTCAGCGCTGCACGCGCGATCCGCTCGTCCGCGGCCGATTCCCACTGCCACAGCTTCAGGTGTGGATGCCTCCCCACGAGCACCGCCTCGAGCGCCGTGGTGACGAACGACTCCTCGACATCCTGAGCGAGCAGTCCCAGCCGCAGCGCCACCGCCCGCCGGCTCAGGCTCTCCATCGGCAGGCCGTCGAGATGCACCGTGCCGGCTTGAGGCCGGCGCAGCCCCGCGAGCGTATGGAGCGTGAGCGTCTTGCCGGAGCCGTTCCTCCCGAGGACTGCGACGAACTCCCCGGGGCGAAACTCCACCGACAGGTCCTTGACCAGCCGCCGCGCGCCGACCGACACCTCGAGATCGCGGGCGGCGAGCGTGCACGAGCGCCTCCGAGTGCCGTCTTCTCGTTGCGAGGCGCCCCGGGGAACGCTCAAGGCTGCAGACGCGTCGCGGTCCAGGGCCCGGCCTCGAAAAAGCCGCTCGGCAGCTCCGTCAGCTTGCGCGTCCAGCGCGCCCGATCATGCACCCGGGCCTCTCCTTCCACCCACAATTCGACGCACTCGGCCCACAGGTGATAGCCACCCCAGTGAGGCGGTCGCGGAATGACGATGTCGAGCTCGCTCTCGGCTCCCGGCTGGCCCAGCATGGGCGCGCCGAAGCGCTCCGCCTCCGCGGACACCGAGGCAAGCAGCGCTTCGCGCGATTCCACGGGCTCGCTCTGCGCACTGGCCCAGGCGCCCACCCGGCTCTGCCACGGCCGGGAGGCGAAGTACGCGTCGCTGTCCGCCGCCGGCGCCTGCAGCACCGGCCCCTCGACGCGCACCTGCCGGTGCAGCGCGTCCCAGTGGATCACCGCCGCCGCCCATGGGTTCTCGGCCAGCTGCCGCCCCTTGCGCGACAGGTAATTCGTGTAGAAGACGAGGTACCCGGGCAGCGGGACCACTTCCTTGCAGAGCACCACCCGCGCCGTGGGGCGACCGGTCGGCTCAGAGGTGGCCAGCACCATCGCGTTGGGATTGGGCTGGTGGCGGTGCTGCCAGGCCTCGGCCATCCAGCGATTGAGGACGACCAGGGGCTCTGGCGGAAGGGGATCGGGCAGAAGCTCAATATGTCGCATCACATAGACATCTTAGTTGTCTGGCGATTCTCGCGCGACCCGTAGCCTGAAGCCAGGCGCCCGGAGACGCTGGCCGTCGCCTGGGCGCCGCACTTGCAGCGGCCACGCTGGGCCGATAAAAGGGAGGCTCACCCACAGCCTCGGCCCTGAGAAGATCCCCTATGACGAGGGACAATGTGACCCTGGAAGAATTGCGCCGCCGCCTGAGCGAGATCGACCGCCAGTTGCTGATGCTGGTCGGCGAGCGCAAGTCCCTGAGCGGCGAGGTGGCGCGCGTGAAGCGGGCGACGGGCCATCCGACGCGTGACTTCGAGCGTGAGCGCGAAGTGATCGAGGGCGCGCGGGCCACGGCTCTCGAGGCCGGGGTGTCGCCCGCGCTCGCCGAGGAGCTGCTGCGCCTGCTCATCCGATCCTCGCTCACTACCCAGGAGCAGGCGAGCGTCGCGGCGCGCGGCGCCGGCTCCGGCCGGCGAGCCCTCGTCATCGGCGGTGGCGGCAAGATGGGCCGGTGGTTCGTTCAGTTTCTTTCTTCGCAGGGCTTCGCCGTCGAGGTGGCCGACCCTCACGGTGGTCCGGAGGGGGTGCCTCGTGTCGCCGACTGGCGTACCACCGACCTGAAACACGATTACATCGTGCTGGCGACGCCGCTCGGTACCACGGACGCGGTTCTGCGCGAGCTGGCGCTGCGCCGGCCCGGCGGCGTGATCTTCGACGTCGGCTCGCTGAAGTCGCCGCTGCGCGCGGGTCTCATGGCGCTGAAGTCACATGGCTGTCGCGTGACTTCCATCCATCCCATGTTCGGACCGGACACGGAGCTGCTCTCGGGCAGGCACGTCATTTTCGTCGATCTGGGCAACGCCGAGGCGCTGGCCGAAGCGCGGGCCCTCTTCGCGTCCACCATGGCAGAGCAGGTGGTGATGAGCCTCGAGGATCACGACCGGCTGATCGCCTATGTGTTGGGTCTCTCGCATGCGCTCAACATCGCCTTCTTCACCGCGTTGGCCGAAAGCGGCGAGGCGGCGCCGCGACTGGCGCGGCTCTCGAGCACGACTTTCGATGCGCAGCTCGATGTCGCGACCCGCGTGGCCCAGGAGAGCCCGGATCTCTACTTCGAGATCCAGAGCCTGAACGACTACGGTGCGGAGTCGCTCGAGGCGCTGGCCAAGGCGGTCGAGCGCATTCGCGCGGCCGTGGTGTCTCGTGACCATGAGCTCTTCGTCGCCCTGATGCGCAAGGGGCGCGAGTATCTCGAGGACCGCAGAAGCGTCGCGGAGCGCCGCGCCTAGGCGTCTGGATGAGCGGAGGCGGGCCATGGTTGCAGACCGTCTAAACGCGCTCGAGGAGGAGAATGAGCGGCTGCGGGCACGGCTGAAGGAGCTTACCGAGGAAGTCGGCCGCAACGACTCCCTCTTTCGCAAGACGCAGGAGCGGGAGCTCGAGCTCCTGCGGGCTGGCTCGCTGGCGCAGCTGCTCGATCGCCTGATCCACGGCCTGCGCCAGTCCTACCAACTCGACGCCGTCACCCTGGTGCTGCATGACCCGCAGCATGACATTCGGCACTTGCTCTCGGGGGACGGCTTGCTCCTCGAGGAGCTCGAGGGCGTCTGCTTCGTCGATGCGCTGGCCACTGCCGCCCCGCAGACCGCCAGCCTCGAGCGCCCCTGGCTCGGGCCCTTTCGGGTCGCCGACCACGAGTTGCTGCTGCCCGGTATCGCCGGCGTCGGCAGCATTGCCCTGATCCCGCTTCCTCGCCAGGAGCAGCTCGATGGCGTGCTGGTCTTCTTCAGTGCCGATCCGCAGCGTTTCACCCGCGATCTCGCCAGCGATTTCCTGGCCCATCTCGGCATGGTGTCTGCCATCTGCATCGAGAACGCCGTCAACCGCGCGCGGCTGGTGCGCAGCGGCCTGACGGACTTCCTGACGGGATTCCACAACCGGCGCTACCTGCATGCGCGGCTGCGTGAAGAGCTGGCGCGCGCCCAACGGGCGCGGCAGCCGGTCGCCTGCCTCATGATCGACATCGATCACTTCAAGCGCATCAACGACCGGTACGGGCATCTGGCCGGTGACGCGGTGTTGCGCGAGGTGGCGCAACGCATCGACGCGCAGATGCGGGTGAGCGACACCGGGGCTCGGTTCGGCGGCGATGAGTTCGCGATCGTCCTGCCGCAAGGCGGCGTCGGCGACGGCGAGAGGGTCGCCGCCCGCGTGTTGGATGCCGTGCGCGTGCAGCCCGTGCCGATCGGCGGACAGGCGACCGAGGCGGTGACATTGTCCATCGGTGTTGCCAGCGCCGCGCCCGACCAGGGCACGCGAGACTACAAGGCGACCGCCGACCGCTTGATCGCAGAGGCCGACGCGGCCCTGTATCGCGCCAAGACCGCCGGGCGCAATCGCATCGTGGCCTCGAAGAACGTCGTCAGGTAAATCTCATCAGGCCCGTCGTCGCAGAAGCGCAATGAAGAGCGGGGCGCCGAGGAGGGCCATGATCGCGCCGACGGGCAGCTGAGTCGGGGCGAGCACCGTGCGTGCCGCCGCATCGGCACAGGCCAGAAGCGTCCCGCCGAGCAGAGCCGATGCTGGAGCGACCACGCGATGATCGCTGGTGCGGAAGGCGAGCCGCACGAGATGCGGCGTGATGAGGCCGACGAAGCCGACCGTCCCGGCGCTCACGACCGCGACCGCCGTCAACGCAGCGCACCCGACGAATACGAGGGTTCGCCACGCCTCGAGGCGCATGCCGACGCTGCGCGCGCGAAGCTCCCCTGCCGCCAGCACATTGAGCGGACGCGCCAGGAGCACGGCGAATGCGACCGCGAAAAGGGCCGTGATCGCGCTCACCCAGGGATCGACCGCCCATTCCAGATCGCCCGCCAGCCAGAACACCATGCCCCGCAGGCGTGATGCATCGGCAACTGACAGCAGGACCGTCACGACCGCACCACACGCGCTCGCCAGCACGACGCCCGTTAGAAGCAGGCGGGTGGTGCCGCCACCGCGCGCCAGCAGGTGGACCGTCACGACCGCAATCACGGCGCCAGCCACAGCCGATCCTTGAATCGTCAGCATCGCCGCGCCCGCGATCATGGCGAGCAGTGCACCGACCGCCGCGCCTCCGGAAACGCCGAGCACGAAAGGGTCGGCGAGCGGATTTCGGAACAGGGCCTGCAGAAGCACGCCGGCGAGCGCGAGCAGACTTCCCACTCCGAACGCCGCCAGAGTGCGTGGCAACCGCACCGCGAGCGCTACGCTGCGGGCCACGCTGTCGCCAGACCCCAACAGTGCCGAAAGGATCCGCGCCGGCGGGAGCTCCACGCTGCCGACCAGGAGTGAGCCGATGAACACCGCCGCCGCGAGCAGCAGGAGCGCGGCAAAGCCTTTCCAGGCGCCGCCGCTCCTGCGGTGGAATGCAGAGATGTCCTTCAACTTGCAGCCCGTCGCCTTTGCACGACCCCAAGGAAGCCCGGGTACAGGCAAGTGCCCGCTTGGACGGACACCGCAGGCTTGCGCGGAGCAAGGATTGCACAGCGCAATGCCCGGATCCAGCGCCTGAGATAATAAGCTGGAGCTTGCCCAGGACAAGCCACGCTTGATAAAAGCCTTGCATGATCAGAGACGTCATCGACTCGGATGGCTTTCGCGCGAACGTCGGCATCGTACTGATGGGCGGCGCCGGTGAGGTCTTCCTGGGACGGCGCGCCGGAGGGCGAGGCTGGCAATTCCCCCAGGGCGGCATGCGCGTGGGAGAGAATCTCGAGGAGGCGGTCTTTCGTGAGCTCAACGAGGAGATCGGGCTCGAGCGGGACGACGTCGAGCTCGTCGGGCACACTGCTCGCTGGCTGCGGTACCGCCTGCCGCCACGCTACGTGCGCCGCAACCAGCAGCCGCTCTGCATAGGGCAGAAGCAGCGGTGGTTCCTGCTGCGGCTGCGGCGCGAGCCGATGGAGTTCGACTTCGAACGCACGAGCGAGCCGGAATTCGACGAGTGGCGATGGGCGAGCTACTGGGACCCGGTGCGGGAAGTCATCTATTTCAAGCGCACGGTGTATCAGCGCGCGCTGCTGGAGCTCGCGCCCCTGGCGTTTCCCGAAGGGGTGCCACCGCTTCCGATTTGGTGGGACGGGCTCGCCCGCCCTTCCCGCCGCGAGCCGGCGGCGACCGAATGATTGGAGATTCGTGAAGCTGAGAACCTTTTCCAGATCCGCCTTGGCGTATCTTCCGGGCTTGAATTGGCGAGTTCCTTCGAGACCACCTGTGCGCAGCGCATGAAAACTGGTCGTCCGGACCTGGTGATCCGCCCACCGGCGCCCCTGTGGCGGACGATCCTGACCGGCTCGCTCATCGTCGTGGGGGTCGTGGGACTCATCGTCGCGTTTGAGCTTGGACAGTACCGCGCCGGCTACAACATCGTCACCGCCCTGAAGGAGCGGGCGCGGTTCCACAGCTCGATCAAGCGCCTGGAGAATACCAACCGCGCCCTCCAGGCCCGCATCATCGCGCTCGAGACGGTCAATGCCGGCCATGCGCGCGAAGATCAGGTCGTGGCCAGGACCATCGGGGACCTGCAGGCTCAAGTGGCTCGGCAGACGGAAGAGCTGGCGTTCTACCGTGCTGTGGTCGCCGAGGGCGCCCCGGCAATCGGCGTGCGCGTCGGAACGGTGAGCTTGTCCTCCGCCAAGCCCGCGGGTCATTTCCTCGTGCATGTCTCCTTGGTGCGGGCCGGGAAGACCGACGGAATGACTACCGGGACCGTTAGCTTGACAGTGGATGGCCAAGCGGCGGGAGGCAAACCCGTGACACTCGACAGCCAGACCCTGGCGGGCGGCGGCGCAGCCGGCGTGCCCTACGACTTCCGCTATTACCAGGATCTCGAGCAGACCGTCACCCTGCCGCCGGGCTTCCGCCCGGAGCATCTGACGGTCAAGGTTGGCTCCAGTCGCAAGGATGTCGCCCCGCTCACGCAGACGTTTCCCTGGAGTGCCGTGGTTGTGCCGTAGCGCGCCGGAGAGCCCGTCATGTTCAACCGCGATTCCAAGTCTGTCCGCATCGATACCCTGATCGCAGGCTCGGTAAGAGTCCGCGGCGACCTCGAATTCGCTGGCGGCCTGCACTTGGACGGCCACGTGGCGGGCGACGTCCGCGGCGATCCGCAGGCGCCGGCCTCCCTGTCAGTGAGCGACACCGGCTCCATAGATGGATCCGTGGAGGTCACCGACCTGGTCCTGCACGGCGCCGTCCGCGGCGATATAGTGGCCAGCGGCCGGGTCGTCCTGGGAGCGAAGGCGCGTGTGGAGGGTAACGTCCACTACGGCGTCATCGAGATGACTCTGGGCGCCCAGATCACGGGCAAGCTCGTCCGGCTCGCTGAAGGGGAGCAAGGCGAGCGCGGTGCCTTGCAGGAGGACGCTTGATACGGTCGCACCGCTCTCAGAGTGACCGGCTTTGACCTGGGTGGCACTGCCTTCTAGACTGGGGGGTGGCACCTGGCCCGATTTTCCGAGGAGATCCAAACCGCAATGAGCACCGCAGAAGCCTCATTCGATGCCGCTGTACTGCTGTTTACCGACGCGGCCGCCCGCAAAGTCGATGAGCTGATCCGCGGCGAAGGCAATCCGAGCCTGATGCTGCGGGTTTTCGTCCAGGGCGGCGGGTGCTCTGGGCTGCAGTACGGCTTCGAGTTCGACGAGCAGATCCAGGACGGGGACACCTGCATCGAGAATCTGGGCGTGAAGCTCCTGGTCGATCCCATGAGCGTGCAGTACCTCATGGGTGCGGAGATCGATTACCGCGAAGGCCTGGACGGCGCGCAATTCGTGATCCGCAACCCCAACGCCACGACCACCTGCGGTTGCGGGTCCTCGTTCTCCGCCGCCTGACTCCGGCTCCGTCGCGTGCGACCGGCCGCCTCCGTCCGCGACAGCCAGAAGGCCGACGCGGAGCCCGCGGGGCGTCCCGTCCCTGACGTCCTTGCCGCGGTAGATCTCGGCTCCAACAGCTTCCACCTGGTCGTGGCGCGGTATACGCACGGCCAACTCGTCATCATCGACCGCCTGCGAGAGATGGTGCGTCTGGCCTCCGGCGTTGAGGAAAATGGGCGCATCGACAAGGAGGCGGCGGCGCGCGCGCTGGCCTGTCTGCAGCGGTTCGGTCAGCGGTTACGCGATATGCGTGCCGACAGCGTGCGGGTCGTGGGAACCAACGCTCTGCGCGTCGCGCACCGCAAACAGGCGTTCCTCGAGCGCGCACGGGAGGCGCTGGGACACCCGATCGAGATCATTTCCGGCATGGAGGAGGCGCGCCTCATCTACTCCGGGGTGGCGCACACCATGCCGAGCGAGCCCGGCAGGCGCCTGGTGGCGGACATCGGTGGTGGCAGCACCGAGCTCATCATCGGCGAGGGACTCACTCCCCTCGAGCTCGAGAGCCTGCAGATGGGGTGTGTCAGCCTGAGCGAACGCTTCTTCCGCGACGGCAAGATCTCCGCCAAGCGCGTGGGGGCCGCCCGCATGGCAGCTCGCCTGGAGCTCGAGCCCGTGCAGGCGGCTTTCCGGCGCCGCGGCTGGGACCGCTCCGCCGGCAGCTCCGGTACCGTCAGGGCGATCGGGGAGGCGCTGCGCGAGCTCGATCCTCAGGCCCACGCCATCACCCCGGCGGGCCTCGAGCGGACGATCGCCTATCTGATCGAGGCGGGCCACGTGCGTGAGCTCAAGCTCGCGGCCCTCACCGAGGATCGCCGGCCGGTATTCCCCGGCGGGATCACCATTCTCGCGGAGATCGTAGCGGGGCTCGGGATCAAGGAGATGCGGATCGCGGAGGGCGCCATGCGCGAGGGGCTGCTTTATGACATGGTGGGGCGCTACACGGACGAGGACGCGCGCGCTCGCACCGTCCGCGGCATGCAGCATCGCTATCACGTCGACTTCGCGCAGGCCGAGCGCGTGGAGGCAACCGCGCTGCAGTTTCTGGCCCAGACCCGCGATGCCTGGAGGCTGCAGGGGGATCCGCCCGCCGATCTCGTGTTGAAGTGGGCGGCGAGGCTGCACGAGATCGGCCTTGACGTCTCCCACAGCGGCTATCACCGTCACGGCGCGTACCTGCTCGAGAATGCGGACATGCCGGGCTTCTCGCGCGAGGAGCAGCGCCTGCTCGCGCGCATGGTGGGCGGGCATCGCCGTAAGCTCGCGCTCGAGGGGCTCGAGGAGCTGGTCCCGCCCTGGGATCGCAATGCGGTCCACCTCATTGTCATCCTGCGGCTCGCGGTGCTGTTACATCGCGGCCGCAGCCCCACCGCGCTGCCGCCGATTGCGATCTCGGCGGCCTCGAAGTCGCTGGAGCTGCACTTCCCGGCCCGCTGGCTGAAGGACCACCCGCTGACTTCGGCCGACCTGCAGCAGGAGGTCGATCATCTCCGCGCCGCGGGGCTGCGGCTGCGGGTGTTCGCCCGCGGAAGATAGCTACAAGCCGCTGTCGGCGGAGGTGGCCCCGAAGGCCGATCCCGCCGCATAGCTTCCCAACAGCTCCGCTTGCGCGTTGCGCGTTTCCGTGCCTGGCGAGATCCGCTCGTAACGGCCGTCGGGAAGCAGACGCCACGCCTGGGAATTGTCCTCCAGGTACCGTGTCAGGTCTTCCAGGATGCGCTTGCGATGCGACGGCCGCTGGATCGGGAAGGCGACCTCGACGCGGCGGAAGAAGTTGCGCTCCATCCAGTCCGCGCTCGCGCAGTAGAGCTCCGGCTCGCCGCCGTTCTCGAAATAAAAGGCGCGGGCGTGCTCTAGAAAGCGCCCGACGACCGAGCGCACGCGGATGTTCTCCGACACGCCCGGCACTTGCGGCCGCAGGGCGCAGACCCCGCGCACGATGAGGTCGATCCCCACGCCGGCGCGGGAAGCGCGGTAGAGGGCCTCGATGGATTGCTGCTCGACGAGCGCATTCATCTTCAGGATGACCCGCGCCGGCCGGCCGGCGCGGGCGTGCGTGGCCTCGCGCTCGAGCTTGGCGATCAAAGCCTCGTGCAGGCCGAACGGCGACTGGATCAGGCGCTTGAGTCTCGGGGTCCGAGTCAGGCTGGTGAGCTGCAGGAACAGCTCGTGCACGTCCTGGCCGACCTCGTCGTCGCAGGTGAAGAGGCCGTAATCGGTGTACTGGCGCGCCGTCCGCGGATGATAGTTGCCCGTGCCGAGGTGACAGTAGCGCCGGATGCCTCCCGGCTCCCGGCGGACCGCCATGGCGAGCTTGGCGTGCGTCTTGTAGCCGACGACCCCGTACATCACGTGCGCGCCAGCTTCCTGCAGGCGGCTGGAGAGCTCGATATTGGCCTCCTCGTCGAAGCGCGCCCGCAGCTCGATGATCACCGTCACGTCCTTGCCGGCCCCCGCGGCGGCGACCAGCGCATCCGCGATGGGAGAGTCGCTGCCGGTGCGATAGAGCGTCTGCTTGATGGCAAGCACATTGGGGTCGCTCGCCGCCTGGCGCAGGAAGTCCATCACCGGCGCGAAGCTCTGATAGGGATGGTGCAGCAGGACGTCCTTCTGGCGGATGCAGGCGAAGAGGTCCGTATTGCCTGCCAGGCGCCGCGGCACGCCGGGCGTGAATACCGGATATTTGAGATCCGGCCGCTGGACGAGATCGTATACGGCCGAGAGGCGGTTGAGGTTGACGGGGCCCGGCACGCTGTAGGTGTCGACCTCGCGCAGCGCGAACTGCCGCAGGAGGAATTCGACGATGTCGGGCGGGCAGTCGTTGGAAGTCTCGAGCCTCACGGCAGCACCGTATCGCCGGTGCGCGAGCTCGCCCTCGAGCGCGCGGCGCAGGTCGTCGATCTCTTCCTCGTCGACGAACAGATCGCTGTTGCGGGTGACGCGGAACTGGTAGCAGCCGACCACCTTGATGCCGCTGAAGAGCCTCTGCACGAAGGCCTCCACGATCCCGGTGAGGAGCACGAGCGTGCGCCGGGTGCCCTCGAGGGGCAGCGGGACGACACGCGGGAGCGAGCGCGGAGCCTGCACGATGGCGAGCTCGCTGTCGCGGCCGAAGGCATCCTTCCCTTCCAGGCGCACGATGAAGTTCAGGCTCTTGTTCTGGATGCGCGGGAAAGGCCGTGCGGGATCGAGCCCGAGAGGGCTCAACACCGGCTCGACCTCGAGCTCGAAGTACTGCTTGAGCCACCCTTCCGCCTCGGAAGTCCACTGCTCGCGGCCGAGGAGCAGGATGTCGTGCGCCGCCAGCGCCGGCAGCAGCACCTCGTTGAGGCAGCGGTACTGCCCGGCCACCAGGCCGACGGCGCGCTCGTGTATGGCGGTGAGCTGCTGCTCGAACGACATTCCGTCGGCGGCGAACGTGCCGGAGCCGAGCTCGAGGAGCTGCTTCAGGCCGGCCACCCGGATCTCGAAGAACTCGTCGAGGTTGCTCGAGCAGATGCAGAGGAAGCGCAGCCGCTCGAGAAGCGGCACCGACTCATCGAGCGCCTGGGCGAGCACGCGCCGGTTGAATTCGAGAAAGGACAGCTCGCGGTTGAAGTAGAGCCCGGGCGACTTCAGATCGGGTACATCCATTCGCCAAGTACAGCAGACTGCCCGCGCTTATGCACGGGCCGGCGGCTATCATCCAAGGCGCTGCATCCGGGCTCCTGCGCGAGCGAAGCGCGCCTGGAGCAAAAAAGCGCGGTTTTTGCCGGCAACTTGTATGAAGCGCCGGATCCGGGCATCCTGCGCGAACGAGGCGTGGCGACCCCTCGCCGCCTGCGGCGGCGAGCACTTCCGTGTGCCTGCGCGATGAGATCGCGCCGCACCCGAACCCGGCACACGAACCAGGAAAATCATGAACTTCGACGACCAGATCGCCGAGCTCGAGCGCGGCGCCCAGGAAGTGCTGCTGAAGGCCGACCTTGTCCGCAAGGTGGCCCGCGGCAAGCCGCTCAGGGTGAAGGCGGGCTTCGACCCGACCGCCCCGGACCTGCATCTCGGACACACGGTGCTTCTCAACAAGATGCGCCAGTTCCAGCAGCTCGGGCATGAGGTGATCTTCCTCATCGGGGACTTCACCGGTCTGATCGGCGACCCGAGCGGGCGCAACCAGACTCGTCCGCCGCTGACGCCCGAGGAGGTGCAGGCCAACGCCCGCACCTACGAGCGTCAGGTGTTCAAAATCCTCGACCCGGAGCGCACCGTCGTGGATTTCAACTCGCGATGGCTCTCCCCCATGCAGGCTGCGGATTTCGTGCGCCTGGCTGCGCACTACACGGTGGCACGGATGCTGGAGCGGGACGACTTCGCCAAACGCTACAAGAACGGCCAGCCCATCGCCATCCATGAGTTCCTCTACCCGCTGGCGCAGGGCTACGACTCCGTCGCGCTGCAGGCGGACGTGGAGCTTGGCGGCACGGACCAGAAATTCAACCTGCTGGTCGGGCGCCAGTTGCAGACGGCATACGCGCAGGAGCCGCAAGTGGTCATCACGATGCCGCTGCTGGAGGGGACGGACGGCGTCAGCAAGATGTCGAAATCGCTCGGCAACTACATCGGTATCGCCGAGGCGCCGGATGCCATGTTCGGCAAGGTCATGAAGATCTCTGACGAGCTGATGTGGCGGTACTTCGAGCTGCTGTCGTTCCGGCCCCTGGCGGAACTCGCCGCCCTCAAGCGGGCGGCAGAGGAGGGGCGCAATCCCCGGGACGTCAAGCTGGAGCTGGCGAGCGAGCTGACGGCGCGCTTTCATGGGGCGGCCGAGGCGCAGCGGGCGCAGCGGGACTTTCTGGCGCGGGTAAGCGAGCGAGCCGTCCCCACGGACCTGCCGCCGCAGCCGCTGGCGGTGGACGCCGGGGGCATCAAGATCGCCACCCTGCTCAAAGCCGCGGGCCTTGCCGCGAGTACGTCCGAGGCCACCCGCAAGATCGCGGAAGGGGCCGTGCGGATCGATGGGGAGCGGGTGAGCGACCGGACACTGGTGCTGCATGCGGGAGCGGATCACGTGCTGCAGGTGGGCTCACGGCGGTTTGCCAGGGTGAAGCTGCAGCCAGAGAGCTGAGCCGCAGCGGCCGGACCGGGGGGAAGCCCTTGAATTGCCGCCTCAGGGCCTCAGCTGGGACCCGCCCAAGAGAAGGGCACAGGGGAGCGCCGCGGCGGACTGCGTTCCGGCGCCCGGCCGGCGCTCCCCGCACCCCAAAAAATGATTGTGACAATGCGTTGACAGCCCCTTAATCAGGGCTATACTGCGCGCCCCTTGCAGCCAGAGCCGCGAAGCGGCGGGGTGCCAGGAGAGCCTGAAAAAAGGCTTGCCGAAGGTTGACGGATGATGGCAGACAGCTATACTTCCGCCCCCTTTCGGAGGGTCCGCGGCGACGCGGGAACCGAACTCCCTAGCCTCTAGCGCGACGGGACGCTGTTTAAAAATTCGGCAGGTAATTTGTGTGGGGACTCGCGTCAATGAGCCTTCGAGGCGCAAAGACCGAGTGACCAAAATGTCCAGCAGTAGTTGGAGCCATTTTGGATTTCACTCTTGCTGATGATTCTCAAAATCTTCAAGTGAAGAGTTTGATCCTGGCTCAGATTGAACGCTGGCGGCGTGCCTAACACATGCAAGTCGAGCGGTAACAGGCGTAGCAATACGTGCTGACGAGCGGCGAACGGGTGAGTAATGCTTCGGAATCTACCCACGGGTGGGGAATAACCAGCCGAAAGGTTGGCTAATACCGCATGAGCCCTACGGGGGAAAGCGGGGGATCGAAAGACCTCGCGCCGGTGGATGAGCCGAAGCCGGATTAGCTAGTTGGTAGGGTAACGGCCTACCAAG
>JAKBCR010000358.1 GCA_021807675.1 Pseudomonadota bacterium | reverse complement strand
CGATGATTCATTCGAGAAGTCGGGGTGATCACCATGAGAGCGCATCTTCTCATCTGCACACTGCTGCTCGCGCTCGGGGCGTGCGCGTCGCATCCTCCGCGCTGCGGCGGCCGGCTGACGCCGATCAACCGCCAGGCGGTCCGGGCGGGCGTGAACTCAGGTCGGCAAAGCGCCGCGGCACAGTCCCCGAAAGGGGCGGCGCGATGAGCTCCGATCAGGCGCTCCAGGGCTATCTCGAGGAAGCCGCCTCCTGGGATGCCGACAGAGTCGCTCAGGCTGGCCGGGCAGCGGCCGTGGCCTGGCGGGTCGCGGCAGCCGGCTGGCTGTGCGCCATTGCGAGCACCACGGCGCTCGTGATCCTCATGCCGCTGAAACGGGTGGAGCCTTACCTCATCCGGGTCGACGACACGACGGGGGTGGTCGATGTGGTGCCGGCGTACACGGGACACGCGCCGCTTGGCAAGGCCGTCGCGCGCTATTTCCTCACGCACTACATCACTGTGTGCGAGCGATTCGACTACGCGATGGCGCGGAGCGATTACGAGGAGTGCGGGGCCTTCAATTCGGCCCGACTCAACCAGGCGCTCTACGCCAAGTGGAGCCGGGCGAATCCGAAGTCTCCCCTCAACACGCACCAGGATGGCAGCACAGAGACGGCTCGCATCGAATCGGTGAGCTTCTTCAAGGGTGCGAAGGGTGCCTCGGAGCTCGCCCAGGTGCGCTTCGCCCGCCTGGAGCGCAATGGCGAGGGGATGCCGGCGCGGGTCACCCACTGGATCGCGAGCATCGAGTACCGCTTCGGCAAGCCGCCCGCGGATCCGCGGATGCGTGCGTGGAATCCGCTCGGATTCGAAGTGCTCGACCTCGAGATCGAGCCCGAGGTGCTCGGCGGTACGCGCGACCCGGCGAGCCGCCCATAGCGGCCGAAGGAGATGCGATGAAACGTTCGCCATCCATTGTCTTTCTCACGGTCTGTTGCATCTTGAGTCTGGGGGCCGCTCTCGCCCGCGCGCAGCCCTTCCTGAGCACGCTGCGCCCGGACCCGAGAATACGGGTGGTCCCCTATCGGGCGGATGCGGTCTATCGCCTCAGAGGCTATGTCGGTTACCAGATCGACATCACTTTCGCGCCCGATGAGCGCTTCATGGGGCTGGGTGTGGGCGATGCCAAGGCGGTCGCGTTCGCGGCCGAAGGCAATCATCTATTCCTCAAGCCCCGAGCGGCGCACGTCGCAACGAACCTCACCGTGCTCACCAATCGGCGCACCTATCTTTTTGACTACGAGGTGGGTCCACGGCCGCCGGATCCAACGGGCGCGGACGTCATCTATGCGCTGCGCTTCGAGTATCCGCCAACGGTAGTGAGCACCGCCTCGAGAGAGCGGCGCCGGGTCGATGAGGACCTCGTGGCGGCACGGAGTGTCCGGCCACGCAACTATGACTACTGGTACTGCGGGGCTCCTTCGCTGAAGCCCGTTGCCGCGTGGGATGATGGCGTTCAGACGACGCTCGTCTTCGGGGCACGCTCAGAGCTGCCAGCGGTGTTCGTATCGAACGCGGACGGCAGCGAATCGCTCGTGAATTTCGCCGTGCATGCCGGCCGAATCCTGGTTCAGCGGGTGGCTCGCCGCCTGATCGTGAGGCGCGGGAAGCTCATCGGGTGCATCGTCGATCGCGCTTTCACGGGAGGCGGGAAGCGGCTGAGATCCGGAACGATCGCGCCCAACGTGGAGCGTGAGATCCGACGAGCCGGCTCGAGGACGCGGCCATGATCCGCTTCTTCGGGCGGCGGGGAGCGTCGTCGCGGCGAGGTGAGAAGCTTCCGGTAGAGAAAGCGCCCCGTGAGAGGGGGGAGGGGGACGAGTCTGCCGCGGGATTGGGCACGGACTCACCGGAGGGGGTCAAGGGTGAGCGTGGCACCTCCATCGCGGCGGGCGCCCGCTCACTGCAATCGAGAATGAGCAGCGTGCTCGCGGCTGGCCTGATGATCTGCGTCGGGGCGGCAATGTTGGCGTGGTATTACGCCGATGCGCTCTCGCATCCGGCCGGGATGCCCGGCCGTGCGCGCAGTCCGTTACCGCAGGCGCCGGGTGAGGGAATGATGCTGCCGCCCTTCGGGGGAATTGCGCCGCCGGCCACCACGCGCTCCGCTCCGGTGGCCTCTGCCGCACCGCCGGTATCGACTCTTCTTTCCGTCCCCGAGGCGGCGGGCGCGGTATCGGTTGCCGCGCTGCCGGCGAGCTCTCTGCTCGAGCCGCCGCTCGCCCGTGCGGCGGACCGGATGCCTCCCGGCGGGGGCGGGTCCGTCCCGCTTGCGCCGGGGCAGCGCAGACTCGACCGCCGCTTGGCCGGCGCAGTGTTCGCGCGGGTTTCACCCGGCTCGTCGGCCGATCTCGCCGCGGGCGAAGAAGGTGAAGGAGCCCCGTCCGGCCTTGCAGGGGTCAACGCGCAGGAGCGCGGATCGCCGATAGGGTCGGGCGGCGATGCGCTACGGAGGCTTCTGCGCCCTGACGTGCTTGCCGCCACGCGAGCCCAACTTCTGCCGGACCAACACCTGCTGCTGCCCAAAGGGACGTTCATCGACTGCACTCTGGAAACTGCCATCGACTCGACATTGCCGGGCATGACGACTTGTATTACGGCTACCGACACGTTCAGCGCGGATGGAACGGTTGTGTTACTCGGGCGCGGCACGAAGCTCATCGGTGAGACCCGTGGTCAGGTGCGTCAGGGTCAGGCGCGCGTCTTCGTAGTCTGGACGGAGGCGCGTACTCCAGCGGGGGTCGTCGTGCGGCTGGACTCGCCTGGCACTGACGCGCTCGGGCGTTCGGGGCTCGAGGGGAAGGTCGATCGTCATTTCTGGCAGCGATTCGGTGCTGCCGCCCTCGTTTCCACCCTCGACGGTGCCGTGCAGTCCGAGGTGCAATCCTCATCCCGCGGCGGCGCGGTCATCCTCGATCCTACGGGCTCGGAGGATGTGCTGACCGGGATCTTGCGCAGCACGGTCAATATTCCGCCCACCGTCCGGGTGCCGAATGGCGCGCGCATCCAGGTCCTGGTGGCTCGCGATGTCGACTTCAGGCCGGTCTATGCGCTCGCTCCCCGTTAGTCTCTTCGCGCAGCGCGCCATGGGACCCTCAGAGGCCGGGCGAGCAGGACCCGGCACTTGCGGCCCGGGGGAGTACGCTTCGGCGCTCGAGCTGCTCGTCTCGCCGCTTCGTCCGCTTCTCTCGCGCCCGGATGTCATGGAGATCTGCATCAACCGGCCCTTGGAGGTGTTTCTGGAGACTTGCGGCGGCTGGTGTCGCGAGCCGGTCGCTTACGCGGACCTCGACTGGTGTCGCCGCTTCGCCAAGCTGGTGGCCAATTTCAGCCGGCAGCGGATCGATGAGACATCGCCACTCCTTTCGGCCTCGCTCCCGAGCGGAGAGCGCGTGCAGATCGCGATCCCGCCGGCGACGAGTCGGGGATGCGTCGCAATCAATGTCCGACGGCCTTCGCAGGAGGTCTGGTCCGTAGGCGAGCTCTCGCGGCGTGGGATATTCCTCAAGACCCGTGCGGCGCGAAGCGGCCCGGAGGAGGTCGAGATCGAGCTTCGCGATCTGCTGACCCGGCGCAGGTACGAGGCATTCATGCGTCTC
>JAKBCR010000357.1 GCA_021807675.1 Pseudomonadota bacterium | reverse complement strand
CCTCTCCCCCCCGTCCCGAGCAAGATTCTTCGCCGCCTGTAGGATCACCTCCTTCGCTCCAGGGCGCTCCAGGAGCATCGCGAGGTTGTAGGCCTGGATCACGGGGATCGCGCTCCTGTCCGGGAACAGGCCCGCGAGCGTCGCGTGCTTGAGCACTCCCGCCGCTTTGAGCAGTTTGGCGACCTGCCCTTTCGAGAGCCCGATCGCCTCGGCGAGCGCCTCCTGGGTCGCGAACACCTTCGCCTCGATCTGGGTCTGGAACGAGAGCGCCCGCTCCATTGGGGTGATGTCCTGGCGGTCAGCGTTCTCGATGTGCATGAGCACCGCTGCCTGCGCATCATCCACCTCCACCACCCGGAGCTTGAGCTTCTTTCCGAGCAGCTCGCACGCGAACCGGCGGCGCATGCCGTAGATAAGCTCGTAGTCGAAGTTGGGGTCGCCCCGGACCCGTCGCGCGAGCGCCGGCTCCTGCTGGCCGTCCTTCGCGATGGAGTCGACGAGGTCCTCGCAGCGCTCGCGCGTGTACCAGGCCTCGGTGCGGTTGTGGTACTTCCAGGGCCGCACCCGTTTCGGATCCACCGAGAAGATGTTTTCCCGCTCGAGCTCCGGCGTGACGCGCCCGGTCAGGGCGAGCTCGGCGGCGGGCACTACGGGACGCGCGCTGCCCGGCTTGTCGAAGGGGGATGGGTCGCCCCGCTCCTTCACCGAGCGCGCGATGTCGCTCAAATTCGCCCCGCCGAATAACTTACTGGCCATGGATGAATTCCTCCCGCTCCACCGCGCTCTGGTGTACCTTAACCATTACTTTTATGTTTCTGATCAATTGGTTACTGAGGTTTCCAGAGGAAACCACCCTCCCCTCACGTGATCCCCCGCTGGCTCAAGGCCGTCGCTTTCGACGGCCATTCCCGCAGGACCGCGAGCTCAATCTCCTCGAACACGCTGTCCATCATCTCGAGCACCGCCCGATCGGGTTTGGGTTGCTCGTAGGGGGTCGTGAACTGCGCCGCCGCATTGATCACCGCGCTCGAATGGAAGAATACCCGCTGGAAGACCGACTCCCCGAAGCACGCCCGCATCACCTCGAAGAATTGCTTCTGGCTCTCGTAGCGCCGATCGAAGAGTGTCGTCAGTACCGAGATCCACCGATAGGTCTTGGTGGGATCGAGCTGCTGGATGTAGGCGTGGATCATCCGGAAGAACTGCACGGTGCTCGAGAAGTCGAACATCCGCGCGGCCGAGGGCACGAGCAGCGCATCCGCCGCGAGCAGTACATTGATCGAGATCATGCCGAGCGCCGGCGGGCTGTCGATCAAGATCAGGTCATACCGGTCCGCCACGGTCTGGATGCCGTACTTCAGCTCGTGGAAGAACGCGGCCCGCTGCTCGCGCGTCGTCTGCGCCCCGATCCGCATGACGATGCCGAGCTCCGCCTCGTACAGCACCAGGCACGCCGGGATGAGATCGATCCCGGGGAAGTAGGTCGGGCGGACGGCATAAGCGAGGCTCTTCTGCTCACCGTCGAGAAAGGGCAGCATGGTGTCGGCCTCGGTGATCTCGGCATCCGGCAGGTAGCCGAACGTGGAGGTCGTCGTGGCTTGGGAGTCCGTGTCGATCACGAGCACCCGATAACCTTTGAGGGCCAGGTAGTGCGCGAAGTTGACACAGGTCGTCGACTTGCCGACGCCGCCCTTGAAATTCTGGCAGGCGATGACGAGCGGCGGGTCGGTCGCGGGGTCGCGCGAGGGGAGGGTCCCGAAATGACGCCGGAAGGCCTGCACCTGCTCGAGCGTATAGCCCACCCGGCGGTTGTTGCCCGGGTTGCGGCGCGGCGCGTCCATGCCGATCTCCGGTTCCGCACGGGCCAGCGTGGTTCGGTCGCGCCCGACCATCTCGGCGGCCTCGCCGGGGCTGAAGAGCCGCTGCAGGACCTTGCGCTGATGGGGCTCCGCCCCGAGCTCGTGCATGCGCTGCAGGAAGTTCTCGCTCGAGGCGAGAATGCCTTCAAGCTTGTCTATGGCGGCAATCGCTGGCACACTTCCTCCAAGAAGCCCGGTTCGCGCGGATTTGCCGCTGAAACTATCAGAAATCCGTGCGTGGGACCATCGTAGAATTGCGACTGGGCAGGGCAGTGGCGGGAAATGGGCGACAATACACAGACGGTCTCGGAGACCACTCGGTTTGAGCGGCATATACGCCTGCTCGCCGAGGTCGGCGTCTCGCCCGAACTCACCGTACGTCAGCTGATCGCCGCCCGGTTTCCCGTGGAGTGGATCAAGGGACGCTTTCCTAACGTTTCCGAATCCGCGTTCCACGTGCCAGTCGAGCCGCCCCTGCGGCGCCGGCGGGGAGCGAAACCCGCAGCCACTCTGCCTTCCGCTCCCGCACCGGAACGAACCGCGCCGATTGGGGCGGGCGCGCTTCCAGTGCTTCCCGTTGGGCCTCTGGCCGAGCGGGTGGTAAGTGAGACCGCCCCGGCATCCTCCGGCTCGATCGCTCCATCAGTCGCGACATCCGTTCCAGTACACACGCATGCATCGGCGGCGCCGAAGCCCGCATCCGCCAACGACGCGTTGAGCGATGGAATCTCGTTCCAGTATGTCCCGCTGATCCAGTGCTCATTCCCACATGCGGACCCTGGTCCGGTCACGCAGTTCACCCGGCGCAACGGCTGGCTGGAGTTGACGCTCTCGACTGCGCGCCCGGACACGGGGCTGCCGTACGGGGTGCCGGCGCGCCTGCTGACGATCTACTGCGCCTCTGAGGCCAAGCGTACCCACTCGCCGGAGATCTATCTGGGGGAGAGTGTGCACGAGTTCCTGCGTCGGCTCGATGTGCCGATTACGCGCGGGGAGCGAGGTTCACTCAGGGTGTATGCGAACCAGCTCCTAAGGTTGGTGCATTGCGCGATCTCGATTGACGAGAACATCCGCGATGCCGCAGGACGTACCGGGTTGCACATCCGTCAGGCGTTGTTCGTGGAAGAGGCGCGGCTGTGGTGGGATGAGGCGACGGCGATCGGGCAGGGCAGCAGCCTGGTGCTCTCGCCGGTGCTCTACGACTCGATCCTCGAACGCTCAGCGCCGCTCTCGACAAAGGCCCTGAAGCAGCTGCGCAAGAGCCCCATGGATCTCGATGTCTATGCCTGGCTGGTGCACCGGCTGTTCCATCTCGGCCGACCGAGCACGGTGACTTGGGCGCAGCTCTCGGGACAGTTTGGCCACGGGTATCGGGAGATCCGCAAGTTCCGCCGATTCTTCGCCGACTCGATGAAGCGGGTCCAGGAGGTCTATCCGGAGGCGCGGCTCAAGCTCACCGATGCCGGCGTCACCCTTCTGCCCTCACCGCAGCACATCCCGAGAGACGCGCTCGTCACACCGTGAACCTCCGGGTGCGCGCGCCTGCAGCGGTCGGTTCCCTCCACTCGCATTCCCTGTCGATACGCCGAGCATCCCTTTCGGTTCCACGCGAAAGTTGATCCTGTTTTCCCGCGACCCCGTCGCATCTCTACCGCCGCGCGCGATGATTTACGCAGAATGGTGGTCGGATTTCTTGAAAAAACAGTGGGTTGGAGGAGGGGAGAAGAGAGGCGTTGCATCTCTGCCGGCTGATGGCCAAGTAATTGATCGGCAAAGATTCTCGGCCCGGACGTTGTTTTCAATGGCGCTCCGGGGAACTGT
>JAKBCR010000356.1 GCA_021807675.1 Pseudomonadota bacterium | reverse complement strand
CACGGCGACGTCGACGAGGCGGCCAATTGGAGCTGCCCGGCCAACGACAGATCCATGCTCGAGGTCGGCGAGAGCGGCAAACAGGCGGGGGTCATCCAATGAGAGCGAAAAGCCACGGCACGGTGCGGCGCGCCGACCCGGCAGCCCGGGAGGAATCGTGACTGCGGTGCATACAGGGCTTCAGGATAGCGAGACCGCCAGGCCCACCGCGCCGGTCGAAACGACGTGCGGCCCTGTGCGTGGCTTGCGGTCGAACGGGGTCACGCGATTCCGCGGCATTCCCTATGGCGAGGACACCGGCAGGCATCGCTTCAAGCCGCCGAGGCCGCCACAGCCATGGGCGGACGTGCGCGATTGCTTCGCGCTCGGCCCGAAGGCGCCGCAGGGTGTCATCACGATCTCCGGGGTGATGGGGAAAGTGAGCCCGGACGCTCGGGCGCTCCAGGTCCTCATGGCCGTGCAACGCGCGACCGATTCGCAGCTGTCGGAAAGCGAGAATTGCCTCGTCCTCAACGTGATCACACCTGACGCATCGCCCGGCGGCAAGCGGCCGGTGATGGTGTGGCTTCATGGCGGCGGGTTCGCCATGGGCTCGGGGATGGATGCGATGACCGACGGCAGCGCGCTCGCCAGATGCGGCGACGTCGTAGTCGTCTCGCTCAATCACCGGCTCAACGCGCTGGGCTACCTCTATCTTGGCGCCCTGCACGATGATTTCGCGGATTCCGGGAATTGCGGCCAGCTCGACATCGTGTTGGCGCTCGAGTGGGTCCGCGACAATATCGCGGCCTTTGGCGGCGATCCCGGCAATGTAACCGTCTTCGGCGAGAGCGGCGGCGGCGCAAAGGTAGGCACGCTGCTCGGCATGACGCCCGCCAGGGGTCTGTTTCGCCGAGCCATAGAGCAAAGCGGGCCAGCCGTCCGGCTCGTCACCCGGGACGACGCCGCCGCAATCGCTGAGCGGACGCTGGCGGCGCTCGGGGTGGCGAAGACCGACGTACACCAGCTCCAAGCTCTGGACTACAAGGCGGTGATCTCGGCCGCCTCGCAGGTGAGGCTGCCGTCGGGTGGGGCAGGCATCACGGAGCGGGGTTTGGCCCCCGTGGTCGATGGCCGCTCCATCCCCGCGCATCCTTTCGATCGCGTCGCCACCGACCTCAGCCGAGACATTCCGCTCATGATCGGTACCTGCAAGGATGAGGCCACGCTCTTCATGGCGGGCGATCCCGAGCTCGGCAACATGAGCCAGGAGGAGGCGCGCCAGCGGTTCGAGGCTGTGCTGGGCGCTAACGCGCAGGGCGCCTTCGATGCCTATCGCGACGCGGGTGCAGGCAGCGACCCGAGCTACTGGGTCACCTCGTTGATGACCGATCGCATGTTCCGCGCCGATTCGATCATCGCGGCGGAGCGCAAGTCCGACCAGGGCGCAGCCCCGGTCTTCATGTACCGCGTCGATTACGAGCCGCGCGTCGTAGACCGCCTGCTTCGCAGCCCCCACGGCACCGATGTGCCGCTGATGTTCGGGACCCTGGTCCCGCCCGAGTTCATCGGCACCGGTCCGGACGTCGACGCGCTGTCCCAGCGGATGATGGGCGCATGGATCAATTTTGCCCGTACGGGCAACCCGTCTCAGACGGGGTTGGATTGGGCGCGCTATGACAGGCGTGAGCGCCAGACGATGATCTTCGATGTGCCCTGCAGGCTACTGGCGGATCCCGATCCCATCGCCAGAAATCCGGTGGTGCAGGGCAAGACATGAGTTTCGGACCAGCGCGCGGCGGCGTGATGCCAAGTCAAGGCCGTGCGCTTGGACGCGATGCGGCCGCCGGGCTACCTCTCGCCGACACTTTATGCCGTCCGGAGACAACCATCCTATGGCCGTGAAGACTGACGACGAGATTCGGTTGCAGGCCGATGTCATGGTTCCAATGCGGGACGGAGTCCGTTTGCGTACTGACATCTACCTCCCGTGTGGGCAGGGGCCGTTCCCGGTGCTACTGAGTCGGACTCCCTACAGCACGGATGACGGCCGCATGGCGGCGACGGGCCGGGAGCTGGCCGGGCAGGGGTATGCGACGGTGATCCAGCATTGCCGGGGCCGATACGGATCGGAGGGCGAGTTCTATCCGCATCGCTTTGAAGTCGAAGACGGCTTCGACGCCGTCGAGTGGGCCGCTGTCCAGTCTTGGTCGAATGGCAAGGTGGGGATGTTCGGAGCTTCCTACCTGGGTCTTGTGCAGTGGGCCGCCGCCATGGCCCGGCCGCCCCATCTCATCGCCATCGCCCCCGTCTCGGCGGCCTGGAGCTTCTTTGACAGCAACGTGTGGTACTGGAGTCAGGGGGTGCTCGGTCTGGGCATGGCATTGATGTGGACCGGGCAGATGACGACCTGGGAAGCGAAGCGGCGGGGCGTGCCGCAATCGCTGCCGGCATTTGCCAGGATCGAGCAGGCGATGCACGAGATGTCGAGCAATCCCGCCGCGTTCGAGACAGCCGCCGTGGAACAGGCGCTGCTGCTGAAGGAGTTGCTCGCCCGCCGGCCCCTGCGGGACATCGCGGAACTCCAGGATCTGGCTCCCTGGTGGCGGGACTGGTGCGATCACGACGATCCCGACGACCCCTACTGGCGGCGAATGCATGCGTCCGAGCATATTGACGCTCTCACCTTGCCGATACTGCACATGACCGGCTGGTACGACTTTTTCACCCAAGGGGTGCTGAAGGGGTACCGGACGATGAAGACGCGCGGGACGACCGGCGAGGTTCGCAAAGCCCAACGTCTCGTGGTCGGCCCCTGGTCCCACGTGCCCGGCGTGGTCCCGCGGCCCGACGTCTCCTGCGGATCGGATTGCGCCGATATGTACGCGCACCACGAAGGCTCGCCGGTCATGGAGTTCTTCCGCCATCACCTCAAGGGCGAGAGCCCCGATTTCGACGAGAAGCCGCCGGTGAGGATCTTCGTCATGGGCGTGAATCAGTGGCGCGACGAATGGGAGTGGCCGCTGCTGCGCACGCGGTGGACCCGCTACTATCTGCACAGTAACCGGGGTGCCGGCACTCTCGACGGTGACGGCGCACTGTCGCTGCAACCGCCCACAGAGGAACGTGCCGATTCGTTCGTCTACAACCCGGACGATCCGGTTCCCGGACCCACGGCCGTCGGTCTCACCGCGGGAGCCGGGATCGACCCCCGCAATACCGGGCGCCGCCCCGATGTGCTCGTCTACAGCAGCGAGCCCCTGGAAGAGGACCTGGAGGTCACCGGGCCGGTGACCCTGGAGCTTTGGGCGGCCTCCTCGGCACCCGACACGGACTTCATCGCGAAGCTGATCGACGTATTTCCCGGTGGCGATGCCGTGCCGGTCTGTCAGGGAATCGTCAGAGCCCGCTACGCCAACGCACATCCGATGCAGCCTGGAGCCATCTACCGGTTCGACATCGAGCTGTGGGCGACCAGCAATGTGTTCAAGACCGGCCATCGAGTCCGGCTGCACATCTCATCCAGCGAGTACCCCACCTACGACTTGAACCCGAACACCGGGGCACGGATCACTCATGACGGTACGCGGCGAGCCCTGATCGCCACCCAGCATGTGTTTCACGACAGGATGCACCCGTCACGGCTGATACTGCCGGTGATCCCACAATGATCCGCCCTCGCATAATAGAGGGGTAAAGATCG
>JAKBCR010000093.1 GCA_021807675.1 Pseudomonadota bacterium | reverse complement strand
CGAAGTGACCGAAGCGGGTTGGCGCTGGCCGACCCAGGATCTCGGCCAGAAACTTGGCGGAGGCGCCCTGATTCGAGCACCAGACAATCGTGTGATTGAGTTGCACGGTCGCGACGCAAACTCCTATAGGTCGGAAAGGTAGCCCCACTTCCAGCCATTAACGCACCGTGACCGATCCAATCGCGATGTCGAGGACGATTCCGGAGTTCCAAGCGGATTCGTCGCTGGCGAGGAATAAGGCGGATTGGCAACATCCTCCCGTGTTCCGAGCCTTTTGAGCGGATGGCTGTCGACCAAATCCGGCCGATACTCTGGGATACTGCCCTCGTTGCGTTCCGTGAGGATGATATCAGGCAGTCGGATCAGAACGACGCCGGCATGCACCTGCCGCTGGCGGAACACAAGCTCGCCGAAATCTTCATCGCACGTGAGCAAAAGACTCTGGGCATCATTGGCTGCCGCGAGTACCGCCGTGTCCGTCGATCCAGCCCCGATTTCAGCAAAATATCTGACGCTGAACCCGCCCGCGCGCAGCGCATCGACAATTGCTCTATCAACGCCCTCGTCTGCAACGAGGTTCATGCGGCCGAGAGCGGATAGATAACGTCCGCCCGCAGAGCCTGGGCGCCAAATTCGATGGCCGCCAGGATTGCCGGGCGGGTCAGCCGCGGATGAGCTTCCAGAATCTGCTCAATCGTCTCACCAGCCGCGAGTTTCTCGAGTATCGATTCCACGGTGATTCGCGTCCCCTTGACGACCGGCTTCCCCATCATCACGGCGGGATTGCTTTCGATCATTGGGTTCATCGTGTCATACCCCTGCTTCCTGATTCGCGACGCAGCGACTTTAGATGCTAGCAACGCAATGATTATACGCTGACACCTCGCGCCCCTCCGACAACCGAGCCGCTGGGTAGATCCATGGGTAACTGGACGGGCAGAACCGTCCAAATACCTGCTTCTAAAGGCTTTTCAGGCCAGGTTCGATGCCTCTCCCGGGCACCAATAACTCTTTCTTTTTCAATGACTTAGTTCCAAATATGCGATTGACTTCCGAGGCGTCCTGGGACGCACCGGAGGTGTGACGCGGCCGGATCATTGCTTTTATTCTTCATCGGGCCGCGGCGACATCCTAGCAGGGCTTGATCGGGGCGGTGTGGGGGAAATTCAAATGGAGACGAATTGCAGACCCGACTGGGCGTCCTTCTTCGCACTCGACATCGACGCTCCCGAGGACTTCCTCGCGCAGCGAGATGACTCGCCGCCACAACAGCGCGAGCCGCTAATCGCGGGAACCCAGGAAGCTTCCGGCAACCCTACGGGTCAAGCTCGTCGTCGCTCCCCTTTGCGGCGTCGTTAGCTCGCTCGCCTCGCTCGAGATCCGCCGATGCATTTCCCTTTCCACGATCTTTGATCGGCCGGTTTTGCTGCCGCCGGAGATTCAACCAATCTTCTCGGGCTTTTGCTCGCTTCTCCTCGAGAGTCGGCGCCCCGCTTTCCAACTTTTGTTTCTGCAGCTTCAGCCACTCTTCGCGCCCCCTCCTCCGAGCCACTTCCATTTCATCCACGTCGCTGAGATTGCCAGTTGCTGGCCCTTGCTCGTCGCGCGACTGATTGCCCTGAGTCTCGGCCGGCCCTACAGTTTCGAGCCCCGCTGACTGCTGCAAACCGAAAACACGCTCCACGGTGCGAACGTAGGTTTCGGCTTGCTCGACAAGCTTTGTTGCGGCACTGGCATCGATTTCAGTTGCAGTGTAATCCGCCATCAGGCGCAGACTCTCGGCTCGACTCAAGGCGCTCGCCAGTTCAGCATCAACCTTTCCGGTAAGAACCGCGTGCTGCCTAAATGCCTCACTGATTCCACGGTGAGTCCGCGGAAGCTCGCCCTCAGCAACACCCGCTTCGAGCAGCGCGGCCCGCGAAATGTTGAACATCGCGTAGTAAGCGCGATTTACGGCACTGTCAGGGTCTTCGTTCTCCAAACTGAGTCGCGCGATCTGTATCGCCCGTTCGCTCTTTCGGACAAGAGATACGGAGAACGAATGGTCCGTCACAATTGAATACCTTCCCGCGCCACGTTTCGCAGAAAGCTGGGACGGGGAAAGCTGTCCGGGTCAGCCCAGTTCCGGGAAGACACGGGTACCGGCTGAATCATTATTCCGGTATCGACGAAGACATCGTATGCGAGCCCGGTGAGCATCCACAGCAGTTTCCAGTCATCCGCACCATGGCGAAGAATGACAGCAACATCAGCGTCGCTGTCGGGGCGGAAGTCTCCTCGCGCTCGCGAGCCGTACAGGAGAACTCGCTCCACGGGCAGATCAGCGGGAATTCGTGCTATGAATTTGCGAACGGCGCTCTCGGTATCGGGATCGGCGATCTTCATAGGTAATCTGCTGCCTGCTGATACGTCACCCGCAAAGGTTGTGCTCCGGAAGCTAACGGCCACCGGACAGCAAGCGGGGACTTACTCTGCTCGATGTGGCTGCGCAGACGGCGATTTCGGATTGCGCGATGCTCGACCAAGTCTACGCGCCGCCCCAAAAGCTGCTCGAGGGCCTCCTTGAGATCCAGGAAATTCGCGAAGCTGTTCGCGACGCGCGGTTCGAACTCCACGAGCAGGTCGACGTCACTGTGGCAGGGGTCGAAATCCTGGCGCAGGATCGAGCCGAACAGCTCAAGCTTGCGCACGCCGTATAGGTGGTACAGTCGGCCGATCGCCTCGAGGTTGCCTTCGATCAAGGGGGACATGATTCCCGAGCCGCTCCAGAATTCGCTAGCAGCATTTTACTACCTGGCAACGGATCAGCTCTGCGGGTCTGACCGGGGCATCCCACAGCGTACCAAGCCGTCGGCTGAAGCCCTGGGTAACTTTGTGGGTAATTCGACGGGTTGAACTTCCCAAGTCACTGTTCTTAAAGGCTTTTCAGGCGAGATTCCACGCCTCTCCCGGGCACCCGGGCACCAATAAATCTGTCTTTTTCAATAACTTAGTTCCAAATATGCGATTGACTTCCGAGGCGTCCTGGGACGCACTGGAGGTGTGACGCGGCCGGAGCATTGCTTTTATTCTTCATCGGACCGCGGCGACACCCTAGCTGGGCTTGATCGGGGCGGTGTGGGGGAAATTCAAATGGAGACGAATTGCAGACCCGACTGGGCGTCCTTCTTCGCACTCGACGTCGAGGTGTGCCAGAAGACTTCCTCACTGCGCGCGATGACCCGCCCCCGCAATGGCGCGAGCCGATTTGCAGCGAACCGGTGTGATCGGCCCGCGCCGGTCAACAGCTATCGGCGAACCCCGCCCGGCGACGCTCCTCGAAGGCGTTTGCTACGGCACGAATTGATCCGCAACCCAGCGCCAGCGGCTCCCGAGCCAAGATCATCGTCTGATCCGTTAGCCAATCAGCGTTGACCGAGTTCGACCCCCTGCCGTCATTCGAACTTTCCCCAAAGCTGTCGCTCTGAATCGCTGATGTCCGGGTGACCGCTTTGTCGAAGTCCGCAGTGGACGGTCGTCCTATTCATTTTTGCATACTCTGCTAGAATGAATAGGACATGCCACATGAGCGGTCTCGCCATCTTAGGTCGGTGCTTCAGCACTTGGCCACTCTGTCGCCCCTTGTCGGCTTGATCGGCCATCGGCAGGTCGGAAAGACTACCTTGCTCGAAGCGATCACTCGGCATTACGTAACCTTTGATGACGAAGATATATTGGCATCCGCGAATGCGAACCCCAAGGCTTTCGTGACTGAACTCCGATCTCCGGGTACTGCCATCGATGAGTGCCAACTTGCGGAGCGGATTTTCCCGGCGCTCAAGGAGCGCGTCAGGAAGGACAAGCGACCGGGCCAATTGTATCTGTCCGGCTCCGTTCGATTCACCAGCAAGAGGCTGGTCCGCGAGTCGCTGACGGGCCGCATCATGACGGCCGATCTGCTGCCGTTGACGCTCTCGGAGCTTGATCGCGCCGAGCTGCCGGATTGGGTTCCCCGCATGATGCGTGCACGTAGTCTCACCGATCTGCAGTTCCCGCAGCTGTCAGGCAAGGAGCACCGCCGGCGGATGAAGCTCATCGAACAGTACGACGTCTGCGGAGGGCTGCCGGGAGCCTGCTTCATCCGCAGCCCACGCCTGAGGGCGCAGAAGATACTGGATCAAATCGAAACGATCCTGGACCGGGATCTGCGTCAGATCCACGACACCACTCTGACGTTGCCGGAACTGATGCGGCTGCTGCGAGAGCTGGCAATCCGAGATGGCACCGCCGCCAATTACCAGCAACTGCGCAGGGCCACCGGCATTACCCCGATCACCCAAAAGAAACTTCTGTTCGCGCTCGAAGCGACCTTCGTGATTCGACCTATCGCGATCGAGGGAGATTACCGCGGCAGTGCTCTGTTCTTTGAAGACCATGCGGAAGGGGCGGTTCTGGCGCAGGATCGTCTCAGTTCGGATCAGCGCTGGACGGGGCTGATTATGCGCAACCTTCGGGAGCAGATCCTCTACCGTCTCGGCGAGAACGCCGAGATCTTCCAGTACCGCACTCGTGCCGGGGTCAAAGTGCCTATCGTCTGGAGAACCGCGAACAGCACCCTCGGGTTCATACCCGTCCGCGGGGCAATCCCCCGGTCCGCCTTCGCCGCGGCTCACAGCTTCCTGGGTAAGTACGCCGGCGGCAAAGCCGTACTCGTGACCGACGGCAATGAGGCGCGGGTGGTCGACGAGCGCACGATAATCCTGCCCGCGACTCACCTTCTATTCCCATGGCCTTGATCAGTGCAGGCAGCGTCAGTGACCACCCGACCGAAATGCAATGTCCCTGCACGCGAGGTGCTTTGCTGTTTTCCCACGTCTTCGTTGGCGTAACTGACTTCGATCGGGCTCTTGCCTTCTACAGGGCGCTCGCGGATCCAGCCTTGACCAGGTGGTTCGTACGCATACTATATTCATCCGGGTGAGCGAAGTTCGGGCGGCAGACGCGCCCGATCATCAAGCCGCAGGGCCGGGCATCGCGACCGAGCCGGAGGAAGAGTTCGATGCCGCCATCGTCAGCTTCCTCGAGAGAGCCGTCCGCCGTCCCTCCTCCCGTCCGCCCCGCTTCGGCGTCGATCCGCTGACCCTTCGACAGGCGCTTGGCTGCTTTGGTACCGGTGTCGCCGTCATCACCACCGCGGATGCGTCCGGCGACCCTATTGGACTGACTGCGAATTCCTTTACGTCGGTATCGCTCGACCCGCCCCTGGTCCTCTTCTGCCTCGATCGACGCGCCGGCAGCCTGCCAGCCTTCGAGCAGGCCCACGCTTACGCCGTGAACATCCTGCACATCGGGCAGCAGGACATTTCCATGCGGTTCGTCCAGAAGGACATCGATCGGTTTGCGGATACGCCTTGGGAAACCTGGGACCACGGCGTTCCCATCATTCATGACTCCTTTGCGTCATTCGAGTGCGAAAGACACGAAGTCGTCGACGGCGGCGATCATCGGATATTCATTGCGCGCGTGCGGCGCGTGCGATTCGATCCGTCCCGCGATCCCCTTCTCTATTTGCAAGGGCGGTATCAGCGCGTACACGTCGATAAACGCGAGCGCTGACGGCGCCGGCTCGACGGCACGAGATCGGCCCGGGCAAGACATCGGGCAGCCCGGCCACGTAAGCGACTCTATACTAACCTGCCGAACAACTCCGAGGTCCTTGTGACCCATTAGGCCACAACGGTAGCTCAGAGGGCGCCGGGCTGGCCAGGGTCACTTCTGCGGCCGTGAGGCTTGCCGCGGGCGGCATGCTGATCCGAATCGGGATATTCACGGCGGTGCTCGGCGCAGTGCTGTTCGCCATCTCGTTTCTGATCCCATCGGACTGATTGTCTGATGCGCCGCATTGACCGGAAGTCGCTGACCACAAGGAGCGACTTCCGGTCAATCGCCATCCTCGTGGTCATCCCGACGCTCCCAGCCGCGGTGCTCGCCCCGGTCATCCCTCATCCACCGGCCGCCCGCCATGCGCCAGCCGTCATCTCCACGCACCCAGCGGTGCGGCACCCAGCGGTAGCCGGGACGGGGTGCTGACCAGTAGCCGCGCTGCCACAGGTATCCGCCCCCCGTCCATTGCCAATACCCGCTGATCCAGATGTCCCCTGCGTTCGGAGCCGGTCCGTAATACTCGACCCGTGGAGCGGGCGGTGCGAGGAAGATGCCGGCGCCGTAGTAGCCGTTGCGGTAATACCCCGGGGGCCCGACCACACAGGCGCCGAGCGCCAGCGGCAGCAGCAAGGCGATCGCCGCGTTGCGGATGCAGCACACAGGTATACGCATGCGGAGATCTCCCAAGACCGTTGCAACCTCTTGAGTTTTCCCATTCGTCAAGCGACCTCGGGTCGCTGAGTGAAGCTTCGCTCATCGCGGCTGACAGCCGGCTGAACGGGTTCACGGCCCGCTCTGCAGCCGTCCCGCCTCGCGATATTTCCTAGATTCGCGTCACAAGTCGGCAAGTCGGTCAGGAGCTGCCGCCGGCCGGGACAATCCGCCGAGCGGGAACGCAATGACCGCTCCGGAGGAACTCAGAAGGTGCAGGCGATTGGCTGCAATTGGCCGTCCCAGCCGGCATGCGGCCATTCGCCGCGGCCCAGAGCATCGGCCGCTCAGATCAAAGGCGGAAGAACGCGGTTCCCGGCGTCCTTACGTCCTTACAAAGCAGCTCGACGGTGGACCGGGGAAGCCCCTGGGCAAACCGCCCAAGCTATTGTATTTAGAACATTTTCCGACCAAGTTCGACGCCTCTCCCGGGCACCAATAATTCTTTATTTTTCAATAACTTAGTTCCAAATATCCGATTGACTTCCGAGGCGTCCTGGGACACTCCGCAGGTGTGACCGCGGCCGGATCATTGCTTTTATTCTTCATCGGGCGGCGGCGCCATCCTAGCAGGCCTTGATCGGGGCGGCGTGGGGGAAATTCAATTCGAATGCGGCTTCGCCCGCTCATCGGGCGCCCCGGGCTCTCCCATCGGGCGCATGTGTACGCCGAGAGCGCCAGAGTGAGTCGTGATACACTATTGTCTCACCATGAGCACCTCCATTCGCGACCTCCGTAACCGATTCCCCAAGGTCCGGAAGCTGGTCGAATCCCACGGCGAGGTCATTCTGACCGAGAAGGGCAAGCCCCGGTACCGTCTGACGCTCTACACCCCAGAGAGTGTGGCCACGCCCCCTCCGGTCGACTACTGGGCGCGCCTCAATTCTTATCAGCCTCGGGCCATGACCAAGGCACAATCCCGCGCCCTGCATGACGAGAACCGTGGCGAGCGCTGACTCGATCTACGTCGATCCCAGCGCGCTGCTGAAGCTCTATCTGAAGGAGCCCGAGTCGCGTGCGATGGCCGAGTGGCGGAGCAAAGTCGGCGACCCTCTTCTCGTGACCCATCACGGCAGAGTCGAATTGATCAACGGCATCGGTCTCGCCGCTTACCGGGGGATCATTACCGACAAAATCCATGACGCGGCAATGACCGCTCTCGATGACGACTTCTTCCAGGGGCGCTACAAACAGGGGGATGTGCTGTGGCGAGCCACCCTGAAAAAAGCGGCCGAGCTCAGCCGCAAACACACTCGTTCCATCGGGTGCCGCTCGTTGGACATCCTGCACGTCGCGAGCGCGCTGGAGCTGGAGTTCAAACATTTCGCGACATTTGATGTCCGGCAGCAGCAACTGGCCCGAGCTGCAGGCCTGAAGATCATCCTGCCATCCGCGTAGCGATCCCAGCCCGGTCATTGACGGCGGCCTAAGCCGCCCTGCGTTCTGTTGGTATACGCCGACTCTCGACTCCTCAAACGTCGTTCTGCGCATTGGCGTGGTGGCAAGGCTTTCGACAATTGCCATGGCGACCCGACGGTCCGCCCGAACCCAATTTGGGCGAGATCAAGCAGGCCGCAGTTCTATGCCGTGCGCATGGTCGGCGCAACGTCAGCATCTATGGTGGTCTCGTCTGCGACGAGCACGGCTGGGCCATTAGGACGTACGCCCATCGTCGGTCTATACGCCACCGGCACCCCGACCGCTCAGTATGCGCCAGGGCCTATTTAGGCGCCGGTGCCTCCATCGGACCGGCCATTATCTTCGGCTGTTTGGCCGCGCGGCACATCGTCGGCAATCTACCGCAGACGTCGGCTGACCCGGAGCTCTCCGGAGAACCCGGGACGATTCACTCGCGCCGGTTCAGGCCGTCGCGAACATCCGATATGTCCCCACACCCAAGCGGCGCGCTATCGATGGGCAACGTATACTCATCGGCAGGTGAATCAGGTTATCAGCGTCATGCCAGCAGCCTTCGCCGCACCAGTGGCGAAGGTCATGGTCCTCTCACAGCCCGCCGCAGCCGCTGTACGTTCGATAAGACAGTCTGCAAAATCCGCAGCACTCGCACCGAATGTACGTAGCGCCTGCGAGACCTGCTCGGCGCGGTCAAGGACGATCTCCTTCGCGCGCAGGAGCGCCTCGAGCGCTTCAGCGACCTGCTCTCGAGTGAGGCCATAGCAAGAGGTGAGCACCCAGACAAGCTCAACTAGCGAGACCAGAGGGACAAAGCCCGGGGCCTCCGGCGTCAACGACTCGATGAGTCTCGAAGCCTTCTGTGACTGCTTGGGATCGTCCTGCATCACATACCTGACGAGGACGTTGGTATCGAGGCCGATCATCAGATCGCTTCCGGAGAGACGCTATCGCGCGGCGGCGCCGCGCTTGGCGATCGCGGCGTTCATCTCCTCTATCGATACTGCCCGTCGTGGCTTGCCGAACATTCCCTTGAGCGCCGTCACCGAGCGCGTCGCTGGTACGATCTCAAATCGCCCCGGCTCGACCTCGACAAATTCGACCCGGTCGCCTGCATCAAGCCGCAGCGCCTGACGCACCTCGATCGGAATCGTGATCTGACCCTTACCGGTGAGGGTTGCGGTGGCCATTACGTTCTCCAGAACTCCTTACTTCAGGTAAGGATATCATACCACCTCCGCGTAGTAGCAGAGGGGCACACACTGCGACCGCCTGAATTGGCCCCGGGGAAGCTAATATGCGCACTTCGGCTGCTGGGTAACTCTGAGGGTAACTCGATGGGAAGAACCGCCCAAGCACTTGCAGCTAAAGGCCTTTTAACTGAGATTCGACGCCTCTCCCGGAACCAATAAATCCTTTTTTCAATAACTTAATTCCAAATATACGATTGACTTCCGAGGCGCCCTGGGTCGTTCCGGAGGTGTGACCGCGGCCGGATCATTGCTTTTATTCTTTATCGGGCCGCGGTGCCAACCCAGCAGGACTTGCTCGGGGCGGTGCGGGGGAAATTCAAATCGAGTCTCGACAGAAGCGGGCCGACGGGTCAGTGCTCACTCACCTGCAGCTGGCCGAAAACCTCTGGGATCCGGAGCGCAAACGCGCCCAGGTCAAGATCATCTATAGCTGCGGGCGGGCCGGTGATGAGGAGACCACGGAGCGGTTGCGGCGCTTGGCGCGCAGCATCCTGCACCGCTGCGCGCCGGAGGAGATCGTAGCTGACAATCCGGCGTGGCAGCTCGTGCAAGCCTTCCGCTACGGGGACCTGTACGTGCTCGAGCAACTCTGCCGGCGGGTCGGTGTCGGGGAGGTGATCTACTTCCGCATGGCGGATTTGGTGAACCTGGATCTCGAGATCGTCCTCTACGACACCACTTCGCTCCACTTTGAGATCGACCAGCCCGATCACGGCGTCGGTCCCAACGATGAAGTACACGGCAGCGCGCTTGCTGGCAAGAAGACCTATCGGGCGCTGCGCAAGCGTGGGCACTCCAAGAACGGCCGCTTCGATGCCCCGCAGATCGTCATCGGCCTTGCGGTCACACGCGATGACTTTCCGGTGCGGCACTGGATCTTCCCGGGCAACACGGTGGAAGTGACCACGGCGGCGAGGGTCAAGGAGGATCTCAATGGCTGGCACTTGAGCCGCTGCGTCTTCGTCGGGGATGCAGGCATGGTCAGCGCCGAGAGCTTGAGCACCCTCGCTCGCGCCGGCGGCAAGTACATCGTGTGCATGCCGATCCACCGCGTACGCACAACCGCGGGAGCGAAGTGGCCAACGACGTGTTGACCCGCCCTGGGCGCTACCAGACTGTCGCTGAGAACCTCGAGGTCAAGGAAGTCACAGTGGGTGACGGCGAGCGCCTGGGGCTGAAGACCCGCCTGGGCAGGTGCTTCGGTCACCTGAAGGCCAGCCGCATCTTCGGGCACGCGTCGATCGTGATGCTCCTGATCGTGCATCTGCTAATCGGCTACCGGCGGCTGTCGGACCTGCGCTACTACCAGGATGACCCGCTGGTGCGGCGCGCTTTGGGACTGAAGCGCTTGCCAGCACGCTTGATGCTGGACTTCGACGGCTCGCTGATCGGCACCACGCGCAGGGCGGAGGGTACGGCGGTCGGGTACAACAGGAAGAAGAAAGGAAAAAGGAGCTACTATCCTCTGTCCGGTACGGTGGCACAGACCGGGCAAGTCCTCGATGTCTGACACCGTCCCGGCAATATGCATGACTCGAACGGGGCGCGCGCCTTCATCCTCGCCTGCCTCAACGAAATCCGGCAAATCCTCCCCAGCGTGATCCTCGAGATGCCCATGGACTGCCCGTTCTTCTCCGAACAGATCGTCCGCGCACTCGATGCGCTCGGCGTCTAATACACGATCTCGTTACCCTTCAAGCACCTCACGCAGCTGGAAGGTAGCGCCTCCTCTGGCACCGCGCCGATCACGACGTGAAGTTCTGCGAGTGCTATTGGAGGCCGAACTGCTGGGAGGAAACGCGGCGCGTCATCTTCGTTCGCACCCGCGAACCGAAACAGCGCAAAGGACCCTGACAGCTGAAGTTCTTCGCTCCCCATGAATACGGGTACCAGTTCAAGGTTATCCTCACCAACGCAACGCTGTCGGCGCGCAAGCTCCTGGCGTTGCACAATGACCGCGGCGCGCAGGAGGCGATCTTCGCGGAGCCGAAGTCCCAGACCCAGATGGATTACATCCCCTGCAGACGCCGGGCCGCCAACCAGACAGGGCTCCTCTCGGCGATCATGACCCACAACCTCAACCGGGAAATGCAGGTGTCGGCCGAGGAGCCTGCGCGCTCCACGACCGAGCAGTGCGCCCCGTGGTGGGCGTTCCTGCGTCTCGGTACCCGCAGGATGAGACTGATCCGACGCACCGGCCCGCTGACCAAGCCCAACGGCCGCCTTACGCTGACCTTGTCCGCAAATCCTGACGTGCAAACCGAGCTGTTGCATTACTTAAAGGTCGCCGCGTGAGGGCAACCACGCCAATTTTTTGCAGGAATTGGGTCTGCATAGTCCCATCAAGTAGCGCTGCCTCCATCGGAGGCGAGTAGCCGGGGCGGGGTGCGGGGAGGGTGTCAGTTTCGCTCCGCTCCGCTGATTCCGTGTGGAGCTCCTTGCGCCACAATGCTCGCGCGCATTCGCGAAGTGCCGATTGAAGCGGCACTAGCGTCCGCCTGGTCCGCTGATCCACGTCCGGTTGAGGATCGACTTGCACTTTGTCTGTATATTGTGTACAAACTACGTGTACACGGAGACCCTTATGCTTCGGATAGATCTGGCCTCGAACGTCTCGGTATACGAGCAGATTGCCAACGGTCTGCGCGCCGAGCTTGTGGCAGGCAGTTTCGGTCCGGGCGACAGGTTTCCGACTGTCCGCGCATTGGCGATCGATTTGGGGGTTCACCACAACACTGTGGCACGGGCCTATCGCCAGCTCGCGGACGAGGGATGGCTCGAGCTGAAAAGACACCGTGGCGCAACGGTCCGAATGCGTCATCACGCACCCAACCGGCCGGAGAGCCCCGAGCGATTTACCCGTCCATTGAGGGAGCTTCTCGCAAAAGCGCTGGCCGAAGGGCTGCCGCGCAAGTTACTGATCCGCGAGCTGATCGACAGCGCGCGTCGACTCAAGGAGGGAGGACTATGAGGGCGAATTGCACATCATCCCCGCTCCGGCAGATCAACAGCGAGGTGCCGAGGTGAGCCCAATTCTTGTAATACGCATCATCCTGCTGGTGCTCGGGACATTGTCCGCGATCGCTCACTGGTTCATACCGCGATTGACACGTCCCGACCTTTACTTTGCGGTCACAGTCGCACCCGAATTCCGCGACAGCGCCGAAGGCAGACTCATTCTGCGCCGGTACCGGGCAGGACTCATCGGCGTGTCCGCCCTGGCATTGGTTCTTCTTGCGGCGCTCGCCCTGACACCCGCGTTACCATCGGCGCCCTTGGCCCTCCTCTTGCAACTCGGTGCGTACTTTGGCGTCTTCTATCGGGCAAGGCGGCTTGTGCTCCCGCACTCTGTCGCGCCGACCACGATTCGCGAAGCGCAAGTGGGCAAGCCCAACCGAAGAGTCCCCGGTGGCTGGGTCATCGCCGCCGGGCCGTTCATTTTGCTCGCAGCCTCCGCCGGTTATCTCGGCACGCACTGGCAGCAGATCCCAGCTCGGCTGATCCTCCACTGGGATATCCATGGCGAGCCCGATCGCTGGGCAGCGCGCAGTCTCGGCAGCGTCTTTCTCCCGTTAGTCATTGCCGCGGTGATCCTCCTCGCAATGACGCTGCTTCTCTACGGGATAGCCCACTGGCTGCGTCCGATATACCCCGGCGGCCTTCAGGGCGAGCATGAGTCACGGTTTCGCAGGATAGCGTCGATCATGCTCCTGGCTTTGGAATACTGGATTGCCCTGCTGTGCTCGTGGCTGGCAATCCGGCCCCTTCTTCCCGCCTCGCTCCAGCGTCCGCCCGCTGCGATAGCCATGGTTCCCGGGCTGATCGCGGTTGCGGTCACCGCGGTCCTCATGTGGCTCGGCCAAGGCGGCAACAGGATGCCGTCTCCGCAGCGGCCGGACACCGATTCGACGCAGCCGGTGGGAGACCGCACAGAGGACCGCTTCTGGAAGCTCGGCGTCTTCTACTTCAACCCCAGTGACCCGTCCGTGCTGGTTGAGAAGCGATTTGGAATCGGATACACGGTGAACTTTGCGCACCCCGTGGCCTGGGCCATCATTCTTCTCCCCGTGCTGGTACTCATCGCCATCACTACGACTATCGCACTCAGGCATGCGACGCGGTGATGAGAACTGATCAATCCTAGGACGCGGCACCCTGGACCGGCTTTGAAACCCGCCCTCCCCGGCCTGCCCAGGCCGCTGGTTGCTACCGAGCTACCGCGCCCGCGGGATGCGTGAATCCCGGGGTTGACTGAGCCTATGCGAGGCATGTGCTCGACGCTTCAGGAGGATTCCTGGTGCGGGGACTCATTGGAGCCCGATCTGCGCAACGCCAAGCGGCAGAAGTGCTGGGGAAAGCCGGCATGCCGAGCCGCGCCGAAGGCCGCGCGGCAGCGGCGCTGGCTCGATCAGCCGCAGAATCGAGACTACTTCTACCAATAATTCTTTTTATTTCAACATGTTCTTCATTATTTCCGAATGACCGCGGCCTGCTCGGGCACGTAAGGGGATCCGTAAAGTACTTGAGTAGTCACCAACTCGTGCGAATCGCGTTCTTCACGCCGCCGTCGATCGGTAGAGCGCTGAACAAGTGACGACATGCCCCGGCAGCGCTCTGCCCGCATCAGTGTAAATGACAATGTTCGATGCGCTCGAGTCCGGGCGAATCAAGAAGCTGACGTCGTCCACGGCAACCGCGCGCGACGTCGTCATGTGACAATCGCACTCGTGGCCGAGCGGCTGAAGGCACCGGTCTGCAAAACCGGCGAGCGATTCGCTCCTAGCGCCACCCGGACTGGTGTTTTCTCAGCTCCTGCCGGGCGATTGCGCGGTTGTGGACCTCATCGGGTCCATCGACGATGCGCATGGTGCGCAGGTTCGCGTACATGCGCGCCAGACCCGCGTCGGTCGTAACGCCTGCTCCGCCAAAGGCTTGAATGGCATCGTCGACGACTTTCAGCGCCACCTGCGGCACTGCCACCTTGATCATGGCGATCTCGGCCTGTGCCGCCTTGTTCCCCGCGGTGTCCATCATGTATGCGGCCTTGAGAACGAGCAACCGCGCCATCTCGAGATGCGTGCGGGCGGCGGCGATCCGCTCCTGCCACACGGACTGTTCGGCTATCGGCTTGCCGAAGGCCACCCGTGACAGAAGCCTCCGGCACATCGCCTCGAGCGCCCGCTCCGCGGCGCCTAGAGTGCGCATGCAATGGTGGATGCGCCCCGGACCCAGCCGCCCCTGCGCGATCTCGAAGCCGCGACCCTCGCCGAGAATGAGGTTCTCGCGGGGTACCCGCACGTTCTCGAGCAGCACCTCGCCATGCCCGTGCGGCGCATCGTCGAAGCCGAATACCGGCAACATGCGCAGTACCTTCACGCCCGGGGTATCGCGGGGTACGAGAAGAAGCGATTGCTGCAGATGCCTCGGCGCCTCGGGATCGCTCTTGCCCATGACGATCAGGATCTTGCATCGCGGGTCGCCCACGCCGGATGACCACCACTTGCGGCCGTTGATGACGTAGTGGTCCCCGTGCCGGCGGATCTCCGTGCGGATATTGGTCGCATCGGAGGAGGCCACCTCGGGCTCTGTCATGAGGAACGCGGAGCGAATCTCTCCCGCAAGCAGCGGCTCGAGCCACTGCCGCTTCTGTTCCTCACTGCCGTAGCGCCCGAGCAATTCCATGTTGCCCGTATCCGGCGCGCTGCAGTTGAACACCTCGGGCGCGAACTCGACCCGCCCCATGACCTCGCAGAGCGGAGCGTATTCCAGGTTCGTGAGTCCCGGCCCGCGAGGACTCTCGGGCAGAAAGAGATTCCACAGGCCCGCCGCCCTCGCCTGCTCCTTGAGCGCCTCGAGAATCGGCGGAATCCGCCACCGCTGCGCGGCGAAGCTCTGCATCTGCTCGTGATAGACCGGCTCGGCCGGGTAGACGCGCACGTCCATGAAGGCCTGAAGCCGCGCGAGGAGCTCCCGCGTGCGCGCATTGTGCTCGAAATGCATGGCGTTTCCTGGAATGAAAAATGTCCTACATAATATACAGATTGTCCTACACTATGTGTCGATGGTCCGGGAACGGAGCGAAGAGTGAGCCTGAGCGAGACAGCTGGCGATCGCGCGGACCTCGATTTGTCCAGGCTGGCCGCTTTTCTGCGCAGCGCCCCGGGCGCACCCCGAGGGGATCTGGGAGCGTCTCGCTTCCGAGGCGGCCAGTCCAACCCAACCTATCTGCTCTCGGTGGGGGAAGCGCGGTATGTATTGCGCAAGAAGCCTTCCGGACGGCTGCTACCCTCGGCGCACGCTGTGGAGCGGGAGTACCGCATCATGTCGGCGCTTGCGGGCTCGGCGGTGCCGGTACCCGGGGTGGTCTGCCTTTGCGAGGACCCCGAAGTTCTCGGTACGCCCTTCTACATCATGGAGCACATCGAAGGCCGTGTCCTCTATGACCCCACTCTACCGGGCGTCAGTCGCGAGGAGCGCGCCGCCCTCTATGCGGAAATGAGCCGTGTCATCTCGGCGCTCCATCAGGTCGACTACCGCAGCCTCGGGCTCGAGAGCTTCGGTCATCCGGGTCGCTATCTCGAGCGGCAGATCGGGCGCTGGACGAAACAGTACCGGGCGAGCGAAACCGAGCCGATCGATGCCATGGAGCGCCTGATGGAGTGGCTGCCCGGGCATATTCCCGCGGCCGAGGACAGCGCGATCGTGCACGGTGACTTCCGGCTCGACAATCTCATTCTCTCCCCCGCCGAGCCGCGCATCCTCGCGGTGATCGACTGGGAGCTCGCGACGCTCGGCGACCCTCTCGCCGACTTCTCGTTCCATGCCCTCAGCTGGAGCCTC
>JAKBCR010000355.1 GCA_021807675.1 Pseudomonadota bacterium | reverse complement strand
GCAGCCGACCGCCTCGCCGAAGAGGCGTGCAATGATCAGGCAGCCTGCGGGAGCCTCGAACTCCTCTGCGGCCGGCGCATCGTCTGCGTGCAGCTCGAACCCGCCCGGGAAGCGGGCCGCAAGTTCCTCGAAATAGCATTCGAAGCAGCGTCGGGCGTCCTCGCTTCGCGGGTTCGCCAACTCGAACTCGACGCTCGAGGCGCGTAACAGACGCTCGACTTCGGTCATCGCCTGCACCACACGTCGCGCCTGATTCTGGCTCAGGGGCGTGAGCATGGAGCGCGCGAGGTCATCGGAGAGGGCGTTGAGCCGCCCGAGCTCGGCAAGTCCCGAGCGCGTGAGTCGCGCGATCCGCACTCGCCCGTCCGACCCGGCAGGCTCGGTTCTCACGAGCTTCTTGCGCTCGAGCGCGCGCAGCAACCGGCTCGAGAACCCGGAATCAAGTCCCAGGCGCGCGCGTAGCTCACGGACGGAGGCGCCGTTGGCGCCGATCTCGAAAAGCAGGCGCGACTCGACGAGCGGACGGTCCCGACCGAGGTACTTCTCATGGAGCACCCCAAGGCTGCGGGTGACCGTGCGATTGAACGCCCGGATGCTCTCGATGTCGTCCATTATCGGACTTTAGTCAGAAATATCTCGGTGCGCAAGCGGCTGACTGCGGTATCGCCATTTCTGCATGAGGGGCAGCCGCGGTCATGCCGGCAGCGGGGACCCACGTATCGGGCTCGAGGCGGAATCAGGCTTCCCATCGCCGCCTGCTCCAGGATATGAGCGGTGCAGCCGACCGATCGGGCCATCGCGAATATTGTGAATGGCGCGGTGGGCGGCAGATGATAAGCATCAGCCATTGCGGCGATCGCGAAGTCGACGTTGAGGTGCTCGCCCGTCAGGGAATCCACGACGGAGCGCAGCTCCGCAAAGATGGGCCGCACCTCGAAGCGCGCGAGCAATTCGACCGCTCGTGGATCGCCTTCGGGATAGAGCGGGTGAGCGAATGCGGGAAGAGGGCTCACGCGCGCAAGCCACTCGCGGACTGCCTCGCTCGCACCGATCTTCCCGGCTGATCGCACAAGAGCGCGCGCGGCGGTCGATGCGCCGCCGTGAAGTGGACCGCTTAAGGTAGAGAGACCGGCAATGAGACCCGCAGACAGAGGTGCGCCGGTAGAGACGGCCACCCGCGCCGCAAAGGTTGAGGCGTTGAGCTCGTGGTCTGCGAGCAGCACCAGGGCACGTCGGAGGATGTCCTGGACGTGCGGTGCGTTCCAGGCCCGTGCCATGCGTATATGCAACGAAAGGGAGCGCGAGGGACCTCCCGTCATGGCGCAAGCTACCAAACTGACGAGACTCGCGGCGTCGCGAGCGAGAGCGGCGCGCGGTTGTCCGCGCGTCGGCGGGTCAGTGGCGACGCGCGTCGAGAGCGCAAGGAGCGCGCTGCGCAACGGATGCTGGCCACGCTCTTTGCGCTTCCCACCGTTTCTGAAAGGCCCGAACTGAACGTCCTCAGCCTCCCACAGGAGGGTGGTGACCTCCTCAAGAGTGGCCGTGTTGGAGAGCGTAACGGCATCTTGGCCGCGGTACCAAAGGCGCTCGTGCGCGACCGTCGAGACACCGGAGGCCAGTACCGGATCGCCCCAACCGATCGCTCCAGCGGCAACCGCAGCGGCGGAGCGACGTCCGGTGTGGTGACAGGCGAGTCGTCTGACGTCCTGGCTGTGATAGAGGCTTCGGCGCGAGTCTTTGGGATCGGTTTCGGGCGAATCCGGCCCCGGCTCACGTTTGTGTAAAGCGTCTGCGGCTGAATGCCGAGCACGGCCAGTGCCTCGGCCGACGTCAACCATCCCATCGCGCCTCACATTGACGGAAAGCATCAAGATTGACGCTAATCTTAGCGCAGCGAGAATGGAACCACACGGTCGCGGACTGCGCAGCGTCGTTGCCTGCGACCGGAAGAGCTGTTCCCAGCCCGGCATTCAACTGGAGTGCTCCGATGAGCCAGCGTTCGCGTGCCCTGACTGAGATTGCCTGGTCGGCCGTCGGCGGAGAGACCGGCGCGGTCAATGAGATAGTCTTCACGGCAATGGGCGGACTCGCCTCCGCTTTCCCGGTGACCGACATCGCCGCAGCCGCGATCGCGACCGCAGGTCTCGCGATCGCCGAGTTCGTGCGCGAAGCCGGGGGTCAGGTGGCGCGCGTCACAGTCGATCGCAGGTTGAGCTCCATGTGGTTCGGGTTTTCCCTCCGACCGATCGACTGGCGCCCCACCGCGCCCTGGGATCCGATTGCAGGCGACTACCGGGCTCGCGACGGCTGGGTCAGGCTGCACACGAACGCACCGCATCACCGGGCTGCGGCGTCGCGGGTTCTTGACGTGCAAGCTGACAGAGAGACAGTGGCGCGCGCCGTAGCGAGGTGGTCGAAGTCCGAACTTGAAACCGCTGTCGTCGAGGCCGGTGGATGCGCCGCCGAGATGCGCTCGATTGCCGAATGGAATCGACACGCTCAAGGTCGTGCCGTGGCCGCTGAACCGCTGGTCCATATGGCGGCAGCCGAGCCGGCCGCAAGACCGACGTGGTCCTTATCACCGGAACGTCCCCTGCACGGAATGCGTGTTCTGGATCTCACCCGCGTCCTCGCAGGACCCATCGCAACCCGATTTCTCGCAGGCTACGGCGCCGAGGTTCTGCGTATCGACCCGCCCGATTGGGATGAGCCAGGCGTCGTGCCGGAAGTCATGCTCGGCAAGCGATGTGCGCGACTCGATCTACGCGAGTCGCGGGGGCGGGCGCGCTTCGAAGCGCTGCTACCCAGAGCGGATGTTTTGCTGCATGGATACCGGCCAGGCGCGCTCGATCGCTTGGGACTGGATTCTACCAAGCGCCGCAGGCTCTCGCCCGGGCTGATCGACGTGGCGCTCAGCGCCTATGGATGGTCAGGACCGTGGGCGGCTCGCAGGGGATTCGACAGCCTCGTGCAGATGAGCGCGGGCATCGCTGAGCGCGGTATGACATGGAGAGGGGCGGGCAAGCCGGTGCCGCTGCCCGTTCAGGCGCTCGATCATGCGACCGGTTATCTCATGGCGGCCGCCGCGATACGCGGCATCACCTGCAGGATGAAGCAGGGAAACGGCGTCGAGGCGCGCCTGTCGCTCGCCAGGACCGCGAAGCTCCTGATCGAGCATGCGACCGACCGCGAGGAGGAGCCATTCGCTCCCGAGACGGAGTCCGATCGCAGTGCGGAGATCGAGCTGACAGATTGGGGAAAGGCTCAGCGAATTCTGCCTCCCCTCCGGATTGGTGATGCAGCCATGCACTGGGACCATCCGGCGCGCCAGCTCGGATCGGCGGCGCCGATGTGGCTTGATGAGTGAGCCAGTGGCTGCTGTGTCTGGTCCGAGCTTTCATATGTCTTCCACGTCTATCCGAGGCTCGCAGCGCCGGAGAGCCACACGGACCGTGTTCACAAGCAACCGTCTCAGCCGACCGGACGACCGAGGCGAGTTGCGAAAAGACGGGAATACGCTCAAGGTGTGGAAGCGGGCGCTCGCATGACTGAGGTTGACCGACGGGGGGCGGTTCGAGTCCCTATGGGCGAAGAGCCGTCCCTATCGTGACCCGTTGAACACCGCACCGCACTGGCAAAGCAGCACGACGCGAGAAGGCAACACGATGGCCCGTATCAGCGCAAAAGCATC
>JAKBCR010000354.1 GCA_021807675.1 Pseudomonadota bacterium | reverse complement strand
GAATTTCCGCCAGGTGTGACCGCCCGCGGGATACTTCAGAATGTCACGCGTGAGATGTGGACCGCCAAGGGGTTGGATGTCAGCGATCTCACCGACAACCAGATGAACGACTACCAGTTCTGGGCGCTGTTTCCGAACGTCTTCATGCAGCTCGGTCCCGGTGATGCCACGGTAATCATCGCCAAGCCCGATGCCGAGGGCGATCCAAACCGGTGCGCCTGGCATGTCTGCGCGTATCGGTGGCTGCCGGTCGAGCAACGGGCAACGCAGCTCACCGCCACGGTCAAAGTGCCCGCGGGCGAGCATTTCGCCTACTTTCTCGCGCTCGAGCAGGACTATCGCCAGATGGAGCGCCAACAGCACGGGTTGCGCAATACGGGGTTGAAATACATGACCCTGACGCGACAGGAGCCGCGTGTCGCCCATTTCCATACCGTGCTGGATGACTGGGTCGACGGCAAATGAGGGGGCGAAGGCTCCGGGGGAGACTGCGGCGATGCGGCCGACGGTAAAAGATCAACGCGGAGACAAGCAATGGATATTCTAGACAGTCAGGTGCACCTCGGCCCTGGCGGCGCGGACGAAATGGTATCCGCGATGAATGCGCTCGGCATCCGATCCGTCCTGATCGATGAATGGTGGATGGGAACGGCCGGCGAGCCCTATTACGGCGTCGGCGAGGGCGGCAGGGCGATTCGAACGACTTCGCCGACGGCCGAGCTCGCGTCCTGGAATCATCCGGGCCGCTTCTCCTATCTTGTGCGGGTCGATCCACGTGATCCGGACTTGAAGGCGGTCGTCCGCTTCGCCAGAGACGCGCGCTATGCCCGGGCGCTGCGGATTTCCCCCGGGATGACTCGTGCGGAGATGGCGGATTTCGTCAACGGGGGCTATGACGATGTCTTCGCGTACGCCTCGGACTATGGGTTGCCGATCTTTGTGCAGATCGCCGGCCGGACCGATGTGCTCGAGCGCATCGTCAAAAAGTATCCCGACAGCCGCATCATCATCTGCCATTGCGGCATGCCGCCCGGCAAAAGCCTTTGGCCGATTTTTGCGAAGATGGAAGGAAAGCCTGACAGCATGGAATACTGGCGTAAAGTCGGCGAAGAGCCGCCGGATCAAGCTTTCGCCAAGGTGCTTCGGGCGGCGCAATGGAAGCAGGTCGCGCTGAAATGGGCGCATGCGCCGGTGATGTTCGATGCCGCCGGCTATCCCAATCTCGGCGCGCGTCCTTACCTCCGCCAGGCGCTGAATGCCTTCGGCGCGGAACGGATGATGTGGGCGAGCGACATTTCGGCCAATCAGTCCGGTGAAAGCTGGGCGGAGTTGCTTTTCGCCATCCGGGAGAATCCGGACCTGAGTGCCGGCGAGCGTGAGTGGATACTGGGGAGGACGGCGCGCAATTGGCTGAACTGGGAAGCTTGACCGGGCCGGCTGCGCGGCACCGGGGCCGCCGGGAAGCGCCGGATCGCCAAGGCTCGCTCCATCCGGATGAGTCGAGCTCGAGCATCCGGGGGAGCGAGCAGCGCGTACCGCCGCCCTTCCGGCAAGTCGTAGCGGCGGGCGATCGAGGCGACACCTTGCGCCGCAAGCTTTCCCGCAATCCCATCCCCAGGCGGGTGATACAGATGAGCGCGCTCGAGTAACGGTGTGACCTCCCCGGGGGCATGCCCCGGCAGCAGCACGAGCACGCGTGCGCGACGGCCGTGCGCGGCAAACCACTCGCTCACCATCTTCCGGGGAGAATCCGCATCCGTCGTCAGCAGGACGGTGAATGGGGTGCGCAGCCGGCGGTCGAGCATGGCAACGGTGGTCTCGTCGGGGTTCAGCAGGGCGAGGCTTGCATGCTCGTCATCGAAGTGGATCTGGCCGGCCAAGAGGGGAAGGTCTTTCCAGCGGTCTATCGTCGGAAACACGACGAGTGCGGTGATGCAGAAGGCCGCGGCATACGCGGCATAGGTCCATTGAAAGCCTCGCAACACCTGTCCTCGGCGTTGCGCCGCGGCGGCCCGCCGCAGGATGAGCCACACCAGCGCCAGCATCACCACTACAACGCCGGAGTATCCGGCGATTCCGGTCGCGAAGGCAGCCTCTCCGTGGTGGGATGTCGCGCTGGCCACACCGAGCACGACGAGCGCCGCCGCGAACGACGACGCGATCACGGCGATCAGCCGCCGTGTCCAGCGCAACGGGTCGCGACGGTACTGACCCGCGAGCCGCTGCGCCTCGCTGAGCTCGAGCGCGATGAGCAGACTCACCCCGAGGAGCGCCGGTACCGCATAAATATCGCGCGCCGTGATGGCCATCGACAGCAGCAGCAGGAAGGGAAGGGAGGCCGCGACGGCAAATCGCCAGCAGGTGCCCTCAGGGCCGGCGAAGCGCACCCGGTCCTTCGCCCGCCATGCGGCCGCGGCCGCCAGCGCGGTCCACGGCAGCAGGTAGACCGGCAGCTCGATGAAGTATTTGCCGAGTGAGTTGCGATGCGCCTCGCTGTAGCGGTAGGCGGCGGGCGCCGCGATGTCGGTGAATCGTCCCGCGAGGTTGTACCAGAAGAGCACGCGCAGCGATTCGGCGCCGTTCGCCGTTTGCGCCACGTCGTAGATCCACGGTCCGATGACGAGGGCCTGCAGCAGGAAGCCTGCGTAGAGCTCCGGCCGGCGCAGCTCCGACCAGCGTCGCTCCCACGCGATGAGGGTGAGGAGCGCCAGGCCGGGCACCAGCCATCCCACCGCGCTCTTCGCCATGAAGCCGACCGCCGCGCCGGCGTGCATCAACAGGTAACCGTAGAGCTTTCTGCGGCCGGGCGCGGCCGTGTAGCCGAGGTAGGCGCCGAGGAGCGAGACGGCGCAGCCGGCGAGGAGACAGGAATCGGGCGCCAGCCACACCGTGACACGAAAAGCCGTGATCGCCGAGCCGGCCACCAGGGCGGCGACCACCGCCGCGGCGGCGCCATCCATCGCGAATCCGAGAGTGCCCATCGCGACAGCCGTGATCGCCGCATAGAGCAGGTTCGGTGCGCGCGCTGCACGGACGCTGGCGCCGAAGAGCCGCATCGATGCGGCGGACATCCAGTAAGAGAGCGGCGGCTTCTCGAGGAAGGGTTGGCCCGCGAGTTGCGGCAGGACCCGGTGGCGCTGCACGCTCATGCGCCACGCGATATCGGCTTCTCGGGGCTCATCCGGCGTCCAGGCGCCGCGATCGAGGGTACCGATCAGCCACATGGGCGCGAGCGCGAGGAGAACGAGCAAGATCCAGCCGCGAGAGCCGTTGGAGGCGAGGGAGCGCATGTGACGATCAGTCCGACGGCAATTCCGCTACCGGATCGTGCGCCGCCACCCCGAGCGGAGCGTAACGGCTGAGATTGCGAGTGAGAACCGTAAGGGAGTGGCATCTCGCAATCGCGCCGATCGCCAGGTCCGCGAACGCCGCCATGTGGCCGTCGGCCCGCGCCCCTTCCGACAGTGTCCCCGCAAGCCGCGCGGCCGCGAGGTCGAACGGCAGAATCCGCGGACTATAGAGATGCACCAGCGTTTCCAGCCATTCCCGCAGGCGAGCCGCCTTTCGCATCGCCATCGCCCCCTCGCGCGCTGATTTCGCAATTCCATCCTCGATCTCGGCAATCGTGACGACAGACACGTAAAGCCGCTCGGAGTTGCGGTCCATCCACTCGCTGAGTGGCGCTGTGGACCGCGCCTT
>JAKBCR010000353.1 GCA_021807675.1 Pseudomonadota bacterium | reverse complement strand
GGCGAACTGATGCCCTGGAAGATGATCCGGAACGCCACGTCAGCGCAGTAGCTAACCGCCGTAGCAATCAGACCAGGAACGGTCCTGGCCGGACGCTTACCCCGTCGCGGAGACCCGCGATGTCCACCAAAACCGCTTCGGCCCGCCCCCGTCACGACCGGGCGAGCCTCTATGACGAAATCACCGGCAAGATCATCGCCGAACTGGAGGCCGGCCGTGTGCCCTGGGTCCAGCCTTGGGGGACGGCGGCGGCGAAGGCGCCGCTCGCCATGCCGAGGAACGCCGCGACAGGACGCCAGTATTCCGGGATCAATGTGCTGATTCTCTGGGGCGCGGTGATCAAGCGCGGCTACCCGGCTCAAAGCTGGCTCACCTTCCGCCAGGCGCTCAGCCTCGGCGGCAACGTGCGCAAGGGCGAACGCGGCACGACCGTGGTCTACGCCGATCGCTTCGTGCCCGAGGACGAGCGGCAGCGGTCACGCGAGACTGGGGATGACGAGCAGGCAATTCCGTTCCTCAAGCGGTTCACCGTCTTCAACGCGGCGCAATGCGAAAACCTGCCCGAGACCATCGCCGCGGTCGCGCCGCCTCCGCCACCCGGGATGATCGAGCCGCAGGTCGGGGCGCTGATCCGCGCGAGCGGCGTCGATTTCCGCATTGGCGGAGACCGGGCCTTCTACGCGCCTGGCCCCGACTTCGTGATGGTCCCGCCGCCGCAGGCCTATTTCGAGCCGATCAACTGGCATCGCACGGCTCTGCACGAGCTCGGGCACGCCACAGGCCATCCCTCCCGGCTCTGCCGTGACCTGAGCGGCTCGTTCGGCACGAAGAAATATGCCTTTGAGGAACTTGTGGCCGAGATGAACGCCGCTTTCTGCTGCGCCTCGCTCGGCATCGTCCCCACCGTGCGGCATGCCGACTACATCGGATCCTGGCTTGAGGTGCTGCACGAGGATAACCGCGCCATCGTCCGTGCGGCCTCGCAGGCGAGCAAAGCCGCGGATTGGCTGCTCTCATGGGTTCCTGGCCTTGGAGTGGCCCGAAACGCGAATTCAGAGGCCGGCAACTCATCCTCACAGGCATCCTCTTGGCGGCGAATCCCTTTGTCGGGCATGGTGGCACCATGAACGGCACGCCCAGCCACGACCTTGACCGACAGAGTGACCGGCGTTGGGTTATCGTGTCCGAAGACGGCCGATACACGACGATCGGCCGGTCAACCGACCCCACGGAGAACGAGCTCCTGGAAGCCGAGGACGCCATGCGTAGGCAGGGTATCGCAGGTTGGCTCGCTGTTATGTCCGGGTCCGCATACGGAGCGGAGGTTCCATCGCTCATGAATGTTCGCCCGTTGGCTTCGCCGACGAAATCTTGGGCGGACGCGTCTGCTGCGTGCCTAGAGGCCATTAAGAAGATGCGAGAATAGAGGTAGAGGGCTGCGCCGGTTTTCGCGGCGGGTTGGAGGTCGAGAGAGAGGCTCTCGGCTGCCCGCCGCGGAGACTGCCGAAATGGCCACTGCCGTTCAGAAGATCACCCTGTCGTCCTCGCGCGACATTCCCTTCAACAAGCTGGTGCTGAGCCAATCCAACGTCCGCCGTGTGAAGGCCGGCGTCTCAATCGAGGAGTTGGCCGAGGACATCGCCCGGCGCACGCTTCTGCAGAGCCTGAGCGCCCGGCCGATCCTCGACGCCGAGGGCGCCGAGACCGGCATGTTCGAGATCCCCGCTGGCGGCCGCCGCTATCGCGCCTTGGAACTGCTGGTGAAGCAGAAGCGCCTGGCCAAGACCGCGCCCATCCCCTGCGTGGTCCGCGATCCCTCGACCGACGTTCTCGCCGAGGACGACTCCCTGGCCGAGAACATCCAGCGCGCACCGCTGCATCCCCTCGATCAGTTCCGCGCCTTCCAGGCGCTGCGCGACAGGGGGCGGTCCGAGGAGGACATCGCCGCCGCCTTCTTCACCTCGGTGAACATCGTGAAGCAGCGCTTGCGGCTCGCCTCGGTCTCGCCCGCGCTGCTCGACGTCTATGCCGAGGACGGCATGTCGCTCGACCAACTGATGGCCTTCACGGTCACCGCCGATCACGCCCGCCAGGAACAGGTCTGGCAGGCGCTCGGCAATTCCTGGTCGAAGGAGCCCTACCAGATCCGCCGGATGCTGACGGAAAAGACCGTCCGCGCCTCCGACCGCCGCGCGGTGTTCGTGGGACTCGACACCTATGAGGCCGCCGGCGGCGTGGTCCTGCGCGACCTGTTCCAATCCGACGATGGCGGCTGGCTCGAGGACTTGGCGCTCCTCGATCGCCTGGTAGCCGAGAAGCTGAAGACCGAGGCCGAGACCATCGCCACCGAGGGCTGGAAGTGGATCGAGGTCGCGGTCGACTTCCCCTACGGCCACAATCGCGGCTTGCGCAGGCTGGAAGGCGTGACCGCCGCTCTCACCGAAGAGGAACAGGCTGCCATCGAGGCGCTGAATGCCGAATACGCCAAGCTCGAAGCCGACTACGCCGAGACCGACGAACTGCCCGACGACGTGGACCAGCGGCTCGGCGAGATCGAGACGGCGCTCGCTGCGTTCGACAACCGGCCGGTCGCCTATACGCCAGCCGACATCGCCCGCGCCGGCGTCTTCGTCAGCATCGGCCCGGAGGGCGCGCTGGTGATCGATCGCGGCTATGTCCGTCCGGAGGACGAGGCGCTGGCGGCGGAGCCTGAGCCCGACGGCGAAGCCGCGATCACGACCGAACCCGGCACGGTGGCGCCGGCCGCGCCCCGGGCCCCGCGCGCTGTCATCACCGTCGCCGGGCCGGCCTCCGAGCCGGACGACGAGGACGATGATGTCATCAAGCCGCTGCCTGAGCGCTTGGTGACGGAACTGACGACCGAGCGCACCTTGGCGCTGCGCGACAAGCTCGGGACCACGCCGTCGGTTGCGTTCCAGGCCGTGCTGCACAAGTTCTGCCTGGATGTCTTCTCGCGCTACCTCGCCTCCGGCACGGCCATGGAAGTCTCAGTGCGCAGCGTCAGCTTCCCGGTGCAGGCCCAGGGCCTGAAGGACACGCAAGCCGCCAGAGCGATCGCCGAGCGCCACAAGGCCTGGGAGGAGCGGATGCCCCGGGACAAAGACGCCCTTTGGCCTTGGCTCGCCATGCTCACGGGGGACGAACAGGCGGCGCTGTTCGCCCATTGCGCGTCGTTCGGGGTCAACGCGCTCTATGAGAAGGCCGACCGCTACGGCGGGAGTGTGTCAGCGCACACGGTCGATCAGCGCCTCGCCGACGCCGATCGGATCGCGAAGGCTGTCGACCTCGACATGGCGCAGGCCGGCTGGTGTCCCACGGTCGAGAACTACCTCGGCCGCGTCCCGAAGCGCCGCATTCTCGAAGCGGTCCGCGAGGGCGCCGGAGACCGCGCCGCCCAGCTCATCGACCATCTGAAGAAAGGCGACATGGCCAAGGAGGCCGAGCGCCTGCTGGCCGGCACCGGCTGGCTGCCGGAGCCGCTCCGCATGGCCGACGCCGGCGACGTCACGCACGAGGGCGACGCCACGGTGGATGCTGAGGGCGAGGCGCTGCCGGACTTCCTCGCCGGGGATGACGAAGAAGCCGCCGAGGACCTCGACGAGCCGCACACGCTCGCCGCCGAGTAGCACAGCGAGGCGGGGCGGCTCCGGCCGCCTCGCTCTTACCTTACGGACCCCTTCCGCCCGCCCGAGAT
>JAKBCR010000092.1 GCA_021807675.1 Pseudomonadota bacterium | reverse complement strand
AGCGCATTTAACAAGGCACAAGGATTGTGCCCCGCCGCCGCAGGTGGCGGAGTCTCGAGCAAAAACCACGTTTTTTGCTCGAGACGGCGCTGGGCTGGGCAGGGATGACCGGATCCAGCGCATTTAACAAGGCACAAGGATTGTGCCCCGCCGCCGCAGGTGGCGGAGTCTCGAGCAAAAACCACGTTTTTTGCTCGAGACGGCGCTGGGCTGGGCAGGGATGACCGGATCCAGCGCATTTAAAAAGGCATCCAGGGGCTGTTGAAGAGGCGCGACAGCAACCCGGGCTTATTGGCATCATCAAGCGCGCCGCTCTGTCCATAGGCGATGCGGGCGTCGGCCACCTCCGCGGACGGGATGGTGTTCCCGGCGGAGATGTCGATCGGACGGATGACCCCTTCGAGGCGCACGTACTCGCTTCCCTGATTGATGTCGATGTACTTCTTGCCCTTGATCACGAGGTTGCCGTTCTGCAGCCGCTTGATGACGGTCACCGTGATGTCGCCTACCAGGCTGTCGCTCTGCTTGCTGTCGCCGGAGCCGCTGAACGAATTGGCATTGTTGAGACTGCCGCTCAGGATCGGCGTGCCGTGGATCGTCACGGAATTGCCGAACACGGTAGGAGCGGCGAGCGAGTCCTTGGTGGTTTTCGCCGTGTCCGTCTGCGAGCTCTTCTGGGCGATGGTCGACTCCTGCAGTACCACTGTCACCGTGTCGCCGACATTGTGGGCGATGGGATCGCCGAAGAGCGGCTGGGTGTAGCCGGTATGGAAGATGGCGCCGTCGGCCGGCGGCGGCGTGAAGTGCGGGAGCTCGAGGGCCGCCTGCTTCCGGAAGGAAGGCTGAGTGGCACAGGCCGCGAGCAGTGTGCACGCGAGAACGGGCAGCGCGCGGCGCGGACCCCGACGAAGGAGCTCAGGCATTCTGGGTGGCATATTGCAGCATCTGATCAACGGTGGAGATCGCCTTGGAGTTCATCTCGTAGGCGCGCTGTGTCTGGATCATGTTGACGAGTTCCTCGACGACATTGACGTTGGAGCTCTCGAGCTCTCCTTGCGCGAGGGTCCCGACCCCATTGGTGCCGGGAGAGCCGGTCTGGGGCGAGCCGCTGGCGGCCGTCTGCGTCAGCAGGTTCTGGCCGATGGGCTGCAGCCCCGGCGGGTTGATGAAGTTGGCGAGCTGGATCTGGCCGACCTGGGTGGGCGCGGACTGTCCAGCCAGGGTCACGCTTACCGTGCCGTCGCTGCCGATCGTCACGCTCTGCGCGCCCTGGGGAATCGTGATGCCCGGCTGAACCAGATAGCCGCTGGAGTTGACGAGCTGTCCCTGAGCGTTGGTCTGGAAAGTCCCGTCGCGGGTGTACGCGAGAGTGCCGTCCGGCATCTGGATCTGGAAGAACCCCTGACCCTGGATGGCCACATCGAGCGGGTTCCCGGTCTGCGTGAGACTGCCCTGGCTGTAGTCCTTCTCGGTGGCGACCACCTGCACGCCGGTGCCGATCGAGAGGCCCGAAGGCGACTCGGTGGTCTGCGAGGTGTTCGAGCCCGCTTGGGTCTGGTTCTGATAGAGCAGATCCTCGAATACCGCCCGATCCTCCTTGAACCCCGTCGTATTGACGTTGGCGAGGTTGTTCGAGATGACCGCCATCTCCGTCTGCTGGGCGTCGAGGCCGGTCTTGGCGGCCCACAAGGCTGCATTCATACGCGCATCCTCCTAGTTCAGGTGGCCTGCAGGAGCTGCGTGCTGGCCGCGGCATTGGTATCGGTGGCCTTCATCGCCTTGACCTGCAGGTCGAAGTTCCGCGCCAGATCGATCATGTTGACCATGGCGCTCGCCAGATCGACGTTGCTCGACTCGAGCACGCCGGAGGCCAGCTTCACCGAGGCGTCGGCCGGAGCCGAGGCGCCGTTCGCGAGCTGGAAGAGACCGCCGCTTTCCTGCGTCAGCGTCTCGGGCGCGGGGTTGACCAGCTTGATGCGGCCGATGGCCGCCAGGGACTCGGCCGGCTGGCCGAGGGGCTGGACGGAGATAGTGCCGTCACCCGCGATCTTGATCGATGCGCTCGGCGGGACGCTGATCGGCCCGTTGTCGCCCAGCACGATCTGGTTGGTGCTGGTGACGAGCAGGCCGTTCGGGCTGAGATGCAGATCCCCATTTCGGGTGTACGCCTCCCCGCCATCGGGCCCCTGCACCGCGATGAACCCCTGGCCCCGGACCGCGACATCGAGCGGCCGCCCCGTGGTGATGAGCGCGCCCTCCGACTGGTCCCAACCGGCGAGCGAGTCGGTCGCGTACACGCGGGAGGCGTAGCCGCTGCCGGCGACCGCCTGGCTCTGGAAAGCCGCGAGGTCGGCCTTGAAGCCCGTCGTGCTCGCATTGGCCAGGTTGAAGTTGTTGACGGCCTGGGCGTCGAGGATGTCCTTGGCGCCGGTCATCGCAACGTACAGCGACCTATTCATGTCAATTCGGCCGCAAGCCGCCTGCGGCGCTTCGGGCGGCCAGCCCAATCACCGCGTTGGATCCCGCGGCCCTCTGAGACCCGCCTGCGCGGGACGAGGTGCCCCGGGAAACGGGACGGCTCTGGTCCGCCTCTTCACTTGCATTCGGGCTCACGACCTTCACTCTTCCTGCCGCGATCAGCCGTTCGGGATATTGATGATGGACTGGGTGACCTGGTTGGTCGCCGAGATCATCTGTGCATTCGCCTGGAAGGCGCGCTCCGCCGTGATCATGTTGACGAGCTGCGTCGTCATGTCGACGTTGGAGCTCTCGAGGGAGCCGGACTGCATCGTGCCGAACCCGGAGCCTCCGGCGACGCCGTGCACGGCATCGCCGGAGGCGTAGCTCTGCTGCCATTCGGTGTTGCCTTCCTGCTGCAGCCCCTGGGGATTGGCGAAATTCGCCAGGGCCACCTGGCCGAGCGTGGTCGATTGGCCGTTGGTGAAGTTCGCCTGCACCACGCCGCTCGAGCTGATATTGATGCCCGTGAGGCTGCCGGTCGTATAGCCGTTCTGCGCCACGGAATTGACGCCGAACGCGTTGCCGTCCTGGGTGGCCTGGCCGAAGCCGAAGGTCATATTCATGGCGGCGGCGCCCGTCGACGGGGTATACGCGCTGAAGTTGACGTTGCCGTTGGCAGGTGTGGTGAGCGCGCCGGTGTTCGAGAAGGTGAGGGTCTGGGCGGTGCCCGCGGCATTGCCGTCGACGTACAGGCTCGCACTCCAGGTGTTCGCGGGCGTGGCCTGCTTGCTGAAGTAGAGCTGCGCAGTGTGCGCGGCGCCGAGGGAGTCGTACACGGTGAGGGAGGTCGTGTCCGTGTATGTGGTCGGATCGGCCGGATTCAGCGGGGTATTGGTCGGCGGAGTCGCGTTCGCGGGCAGGTTCAGCGAAACGTTCGCGGTCGAGGTCGCCTGCGGCGTGCTCTCGGCCGTGGTGAGCTGGATGGGCGCGAGGCCGCCGGTGTTAAAGGTGCCGTTCGCGAGGGGCGCGTAGCCCTGGACCTGCTCGCCGGAGGCGGTGACCAGGTACCCGTTCTGGTCGACCTGGAAGGCGCCGTTGCGGGTGTAGTTCAGGCCGCCGTTGTTGCTCACGATGAAGAAGCCGGAGCCGCTCAGCGCCAGATCGAGGTTGTTCCCGGTGGAAGTGATGTTCCCCTGGCCGAACTGCTGCGCCACCGCGGCCACCTGCACGCCGTTGCCCACCGCCGTCCTCGAGACGCCCTCCTGGGTCTGGGCGAAGAGGTCGGCGAATTCCGCACGAGATTCCTTGAAACCGGTCGTGCCGACGTTGGCGAGATTGTTCGACGTGACGTTGAGGTCTGTATTGGCGGCATTGATGCCGGAGAGGGCTAGATCGAAGGACATGGTTTGTGGCTCCTCAGTTCACCTGGACGACATTGGCGAGCGACAGCGGTCCGGAAGTGGTATTCAGGGAAAGGCTCTGGGTCGTCGGGTCGATGGTCACGCTGTTGACCGCGCTCTGCAGATACGGCGCCAGGGAGGTCTGCGTGCCGCCGCTCGCCGCGGCTGCAGAGAACGTGTACACCCCGGGAGGCGCGGCGGCGCCGGAATTGTTGGTCCCGTCCCAGGTGAAGCTCGTGAGGCCGGACGACTGCGGAGCGAGCTGCAGCGTCTTCACTAGCGCCCCGGAAGCGTCGGTCACATCTATCGTGACGCTGGTGGCCCCGGGGGGAGCCTGCACGGCGCCGCTCACCGAGCCTGCGGCGGCAAGCGCGGCGGTCGTCCCGGGGGCGAGCACGTTCCGGCCGATCAGGCCGGTGCCGGTGAGGAGCTGCGAGGACTGCATGGTGTTCGTGAGATTGCTCATCGAGCTGTCCATGTTGTTGATGCCGCTCACCTCGCTGAGGGAGGCGAGCTCGTTCACGAACTGGTTCGGGTTGGCCGGCTGAGTCGGATCCTGATTCTGCATCTGCGCAATGATCAGAGAGAGAAAGTTGCTCTGGGTGATCTGCGGCATCGCGGGCGATGAGCCCGACGAGCTGTTCGCGCTCGAGGCGGCCGATGCGGCCGCTGCGGTTTGGGCGGCGTATGCGCCAACGGAGTCCACTGACATGAGGTTTGGTCCTGCCGTTCGGAGGTGAAGGTCAGCCCTGTGCGAGCTTCAAGGTATCGAGCATGAGGGACTTGGAGGTCTCGAGCACCTGCGCGTCGTTCTGGTAGGCACGCGACGCGGAGATCATGTCCGCCATCTGCTCGACGACATTGACGTTGGAGGAGTAGACGTAGCCGTTGGCGTCCGCCAGCGGATTGCCGGGCTCGTACCTCGCGGCTCCGGGGGTGGTGCTCTGGACGATTCCGCGCACCTGCACGGCGGCGTCCGCGGCTTGCGTCGTCGGATTGGCGCCCGCGCCGGGAGACATGAGGGATGCCTGGACCGCCTGGAAGACCGGGTAGCGGGCCTTGTAAGCGGTAGCGGGGTTGCTGCTCACGCTGTCGGCGTTCGCGAGGTTGCTGGCGACGGTGTCGAGCCGGACGGACTCGGCCGACATGCCGGACCCCGCGATGTTGAAGATGTTGAAGAGTGACATGGCTCTACGTTACCTATTGACCGGTAATGGCCGTGGTGAGCTCGCTGAACTTGTTCTCGAGGAAGGTGAGCGCGGCCTGGAAGCGCACGGTGTTCTGCGCGAACTTGCTCTCCTCCAGCTGCGAGTCGACCGTGTTGCCGTCGAGCGAGGGAGCGAGCGGGACGCGGTATTTCAGGAACTGCTCGGTCGAGAGGGTGCCGCCGGCGCCGGATGAAGCGGTGACGTCTTCCGGGCTCGTGGTCGCCGGCTGCAGCGCGTTGCCGCCCTGTGAGCCGGCCGCCGACAGGGCGGCGCGAAAATCGATGTCACGCGCGAGATAGCCCGGAGTGTCGGCGTTGGCCAGGTTGGCCGCGAGGACCTCCGCGCGCTGGGCGTACACCTTGAGGGCATCGGGCTCGATGCCGAGGTATGCGTTGAGGTCGAGCGACATGTCGGAATTCCGGCGGTCAGTGGGCCTGCCGGATCATGAGCAAGACGCATGCCAAGTTGGTATCGTGGCGGTCGGTGGGGGCGGGGCGTCCGTGAGGACAGGCGAAGTGTGAGTTGGCTCACAATGAGGCGGCAACGCATTGCCGCGTGGGCGAGCCGGTGCCGTTCAGCGAGGACACTTAACGTGTCCTCGCTCCGGCGAGCGCCCGCGCACGGAAGCGCGGGCCGGGGGCCCCGCCGCCATGGATGGCCAGTGGCATGGCTCCACCCGGTGCCGTTCAGCGAGGACACTTAACGTGTCCTCGCTCCGGCGAGCGCCCGCGCACGGAAGCGCGGGCCGGGGGCTCCGCCGCCATGGATGGCCAGTGGCATGGCTCCCTCTCGGACTTCCTTCATCGGCACTTCCAGTCATGACTTGAGCCTCTGGTGCGAGTGGCATCTGGCGCGGCGCTTGCACGTCCTTCTCATATGAACCATCCAGCGTCGAAAATCCGTCGCGGTCCGCGGAAGACTCAGGTTGCCGCCACGCTGCTCTATGGAGCGCTTTGTCTCGTGGCCGGATCTGCCTCAGCCGCCGCGATTCAACCCCTTGAGTCCATCAGGAGTGCTGCGGAAGGATTCGTTCGCTCGCAGATGCCTCCCGGGCAGAGCGGCATCGTGGTCAGCGCGGGCAGGCTCGATCCGCGTCTGCGCCTCGCGCGTTGCGGCGGGCCTCTTGATGCCTCCCTCCTCTCGGGAGAGAGTCTGCAGGCGCAAGTGTCAGTCGCGGTAGGTTGCCGCGCGGGGGCGGACTGGACCCTCTACGTGCCTGTTACGGTGCAGTCTCGCGTCCGTGTCTGGGCGCTCAAGGCGCCCCATGCGCAGGGCGCCCGGCTCGACGCCGCGGACGTGGTTGTGGAGACTCGCCTGGTGAGCGGGCTTGCCGTCGGTTACGTGACGGACCTCGCACAGCTGGCTCACAGCACGCTGCGGCATCCTCTGTCCGCGGGCACGGTTCTAACTTCGGAAGACCTGCTGCCTGACTTCATGGTGCGCCAGGGCGAGCAGGTGACTCTGGTTGCCTCCGCGGGCGGGATCACGGTACGCGCCCCTGGCCTGGCCCTCCAGGACGGTCGCTTGGGCGCGCTGGTGAGCGTGCAGAACGCGTCCTCAGACAAAGTTGTGCAGGGGGTCGTGGCGAGCGATCGCGTGGTCAATGTCACACCCTAAAGAAATCCGCTCGGCGGCCGCTACCTTGGATGAAGGGCCTCGAGGAGATCCTAATGCCCAATAAAATCAGTGGCTTGAACGGCAGTCCGGCGGCATCCGTCGGCCCTGGCGGCCCTACGGCAAAAACCCGTGATGCTGTAGCGGGCGGCTCGTCGCCGGCTTCGACGCCGGCGAGCTCATCGCCAGCGACAGGGGACCTGCACATTACCGACTCCGCAACCCAGCTCGCGTCCCTCGAGCAGACGGTACGCAGCCTCCCGGCGGTGGATGCTGCCCGGGTCACGCAGCTTCGCACGGCCATCGAGCAGGGGAGCTACACGGTGCAGCCACAGCACATCGCCGATCAGCTGATGCAGCTCGAGCAGGCACTCGGGCATCTGCCCGAAGGCTGATCCGTGGACGCGGGCGTCTGTCGGGAGCATCTCGCGAGCCTTTTGCGCGAGGAATCAGCGCTTCTTGCAGAGTTGGAAGATCTGCTTACGCGGGAGTCACGCATCCTCGAGACCTCCGATATCCAGGCGCTCGAGACGACGACTCGCGCCCGCCAGGAAAGAATGGGGGCGCTTGCCCGCATCGAGGAGCAGCGCCGCTCGCTCTGCGCCCTGCACGGCTTCTCGGGCGATCGGGCAGGGCTGGAGAGCCTGATGGCGTGGTGTGATAGTGAAGGCACGCTGCTATCACGCTTGCGAGAGTGCGCCGAACATGCCGTGTGTTGCCGCGATCTGAACGACCGCAACGGCATAGTCGTTGCCGCGCGTCTGAAGCGCGTCGAGGGTATGCTCGATGCGCTTACAGGGCGACCGACGCGGTCGGATACGTACGGGCCCAAGGGTTATAGCGCTTCCAATACACGGCCGGGGAGAGTGCTGGGGGCGGCTTAGGCGGCGCCAGGGCCGTTCCTCTGGCCGTTCGTTCGCCTAGCAGCTGACAGGGCCGTGCCACTGGCCGTCCATGGCGGCAGGGCCCCCGGCCCGGCCCTCCGTGGGCCGGGCGTTCGGGCGGATCGACGACACGTTAAGTGTCGTCGATGACGGACCGCCCTCACCCCAGTGCATCGCGCAGCGCAGCCACTTCCTGCGCTGATTCCGCCAGGAATTGCTCACACGCGAGCCGATCGAGCCGCAGGCGCTGCAGAGGCTTGGCGCATTCAATCTGGGCGTCGAGGGAACTTACGTCTCCATTGAACTCCGCCAATATCGTGCCGACCACCAGCACCTCGGCAAGGCCCGGTGCCCCGCGCGACTCCCGCTCGAGGTTCTCCGACTCGTGCACCGCTTGCACGATCTCATCCGCGATTCCCCAGTTCTCGAGCAGCGCCGCGGCAATGCTCAGATGCCAGTCATGCTCAATGGCTTGGTACGCGCTGGCATCGCAGAACAGGGAGCGATGCCGGCTGGCGCGCGTCAGGATATAGAGGCGGCCGATGCCCTGCAGCAGACCGGCCAGCAGCGCAGTATCCGCATTGACGCTGGTCAGGCGGCGGGCGACGACGAAGCAGAGGCTTGCTACCTGCACGCTGTGACGCCAGAGGACGCCCAGCTGCATCTCCAGGCCGCGCAGCGTCGCTGCATCGCGTAGCTGGCGCATGGCGAAGGCGATCGTCGCGCTTCGTACCGTATCCACTCCTACGCGCGTCACGGCCGCGCGAAGATCCGTCACCGTAGTGCCTCCGGGGTTCAGCGCCGCGGAGTTGGCCATCCGGATGAGCTGTGTGGCGAGGACAGGCTCGCTGCCGATGACGCGCACGATGCGAGCGGCATCGGTCTTGTCGTCACTCAGCACGCGTTGCACCCGCATGACGATGTGCGGGAATCCCGGCAGCTCCACCTTGCCACCGGAGAGCTCCGCGGCAAGTGCCTGCACGAACGTGAATGCGACGTCGCGCTCGGCACTGTTCTGGCCCGGCTGATTGTCGGAAGGGACGGGAGAAGGTTGAGCGTGCATGGCGGCTCGCGGGTGGTCCGTGGCGGTGTCAGACGCCGAGCGCGTGACGCAGGGCCTCGATCTCGTGCTCCGATTCATCGATCAATTTCTCGTAGCTCGCGCGATCGATCCGCATCCGCTTGCAGGCGGCGACATCGTGCATGTTGAGCTCGAGTGAGTCGGGATGCTCCTTGAATGCGGTAAGCAGGTGTCCGACGGTCAAAGCATCCGTGAGGTCCGGCGGGCCGTCGTGCTCGCGGCCGAAGTCCTCGTAATCGCTGACGGCCGCGACGATCTCTTCGGCCATCTCCCAGTTCTCGAGCAACGCCTTGGCGACCGCGGCATGCCACTCCCGCACTATTGCGTTGTATGTAGCCGGGTTCGCGAAGAGGGTCGATTGCCGGCTCGAGCGCGTCAGTATGTAGAGCTTGCCGATGCCGTGCAGTAGACCCGCGAGCATGGCGGTATCCGGATTGACGCGGCTGAAGCGGCGTGCCACGGCGTGCGACATCGCCGCCACCGCCGCGCTGCGGTGCCAGAGCTCATCAAGCGGTTGCTCGAGCCCCTTCAGCGAATCGACCTTCTTCAACTGGGACATTGCGAACGCGATGGCCGCGCTGCGCACCATATTGAAGCCCATGCGGGCGATCGCGGTGCGAAGCTCCATGATGGGCTTGCCCGTGAAGTTGATCGCGGCCGAGTTGGCAATCTGCATGAGGCGGGCGGCCAGCGCCGGCTCGGAGCCCACCACTCGCACGACCTTCTCCTGGGAGACTTCCTCATCGGCGAGCACCTGGCGCACGCGCAACGCGATGTCCGGAAAGCTGGGAAGGTCCACCTTGCCCTTCGACAGCTCGGCTGCAAGCGTCTGCACGAAGGCGAATGCCTCCGGATCGCCGACGGCTCGGGAATTCTCTGCAACGGAACTGTTCATCACTGCGCCCTCGTCCTGTGGTATCGGCTCATCCTGCACGGAATTGAGACCTGGGTCGGCAGATTGGTTCACGGATCCTCGCCTCGCCGAGGGCCTGATCCTCCCGTGGCATGAACCGCTATGGCCGCCGGTGCCGCTCGTTATGCTCTCCCCTCTCGCGTGATGTCCATGGCATCCGCGAGCGCGAGGATCCTGTCGGCGACACCCTCCAGTGCCACGACGTACTCCGCGGCAGCGAGGGCGACAGCCTCTCCCGGCATGCCCCAGACCACACTGGTCGCCTCGTCCTGCGCTATCGTGCGGCTCCCGCAGTCGAGCATCTCCTTCAGACCGCGCGATCCGTCTTTCCCCATGCCGGTGAGCAGCGCCCCGATCGCATTGCGGCCGGCGTTCTGCGCCACGGAGCGAAACAACACGTCCACCGACGGCTTGTGCCGGTTCACCGGTACGCCATCGTCCAGACGGCAAACGTACCGGGTCCCGTCGCGTACCAGCATGAGATGCCGATCGCCCGGCGCGATGTACGCGTGACCGGCAAGCACTTGCTGGCCGTCCTGCGCCTCACAGACCGACATCGGGCAGCAATCGTTCATGCGTCGCGCGAAGGGTGTGCTGAACGCTTTGGGGATGTGCTGTGCGATGACGACACCGGGACAGTCCGGCGGCAGGCGCATCAGCACTTCCTTGATCGCCTCGGTGCCACCGGTCGAGGCGCCGATCGCGATGATGCGGTCCGTCGTGCGCAGGGGCCGATGTCCGGGTGCCTTCTTGGGCAGCACGGCGTCGGCGTCGTGCATTGGTCGCCCGACCGCCGTTGGCCGCGCCTCTCTCGGGTCGAGGGCCCGCACGCTGGCGTGGGCGGCGATGCGGACCTTCTCGACGAGCTCCGCGGTGTAGTCCTTGAGCGTCGCGGCGAGGTCGATCTTGGGTTTCGAGAGATAGTCCACGGCGCCGAGCGCCAGCGCATCGAGCGTGACGTCGGCGCCGCGCTCGGTGAGCGAAGAGACCATCACCACGGGCATGGGCCGCAGCCGCATCAGGTTGCGCAGGAAGGTGATGCCATCCATCTTGGGCATCTCGACGTCCAGCGTCAGCACGTCCGGATTGAGTTGCTTGATCTTCTCGCGCGCGGCGTGCGCATCGGCGGCGACCCCGACGACCTCGATTCCCGGAGCGGCTTTGAGGATGTCGCTGAGAAGGCTTCGCACCAGCGCGGAGTCGTCCACGATGAGCACGCGGATCGGGCGCCTTGCTGGAGGCGGAGCGTTCGGCAGCGACGTGGAAGCCATGATCGTGTCTCTCATTCGAACAGCTCGACATCGCCTCCGGCTGCCTGCCTGCCGAGGCTGGCGAGATAGAGCTGCTCGTGATGGCTGATGATCCGGTTCTCCACTGGACGGAGCTTGCGCAGACGTGCGCGCCCATTCCCCGGGAAATAGACCACCTTGCGGGGCTGGGTGCCGCCGAGGTCCTCGGCCGCGACCCGGTAGCCCTCGAGGGTCATGTAATTGCGGATGAACTCGATGTTGCGGCCGCCGACGTCCGTCATCGCGGCGAGGATCCGGCCGCCGCCGAAGAGCTTGATCTCCAGGCGCTCGCGCGCAGCGCCGAGCTTGAGCAGATCGTTGATCAGGTTCTCCATCGCGTAGGAGCCGTAACGGGTGGCAAGACCAATCCCCGGATCGAGCCAGTCGTTCGGGCCCACGGCGGCATCCTCGGGCAACATGAAATGGTTCATTCCACCGAGGCCGCGCGCCGGATCGCGCACGCAGGCCGACACGCAGGAGCCGAGCACGGTGGAGATCGCTTCCTCGCCGCGGCTCACGTAGTACTCCCCCGGGAGGATCTTGACCATCCAGCACTCATTCTCCCGGTCCCAGAAGCGCTGGAACTGCTCGAAGCCGGGCAATGGCTTCGGCAGCTCCTCGCGCTGCGGCTCTCCGTCAGATGCGCCGGTGAATGGTCTTGCCGATGAGGGCATAGCTGTCACAGACCTTGAAGAGGCTCTCGGAATGGCCGAGGAAAAGCAGGTCCCCGGGGCGCTGCAGGCGAGCGACCCGAAAGAAGAGCTCCCGCTGAGTGTCTTTGTCGAAGTAGATCACGACGTTGCGGCAGAAAATCACATCCAACGGTCCTCTCATCGGCAAGGCGTGAATGAGATTGAGCTGCTTGAACGTGACGAGTCCGGCGACTTCCGGGACGATCTGCCGGCACAGCCCGCCCGCCTCCTGACGATCGCTGAAGAAGCGCTGCAGGCGTTGCGCAGAGAGGTTCCCGGTCCGCTCCGCGGGATAGACTCCGCGCCGCGCGCGGTGCAAGACCTCCGAGTCGAGGTCGGTGGCGAGGATTCGCACGTCCCAACGAGCAGCGTCCGGCAATGCCTCGAGCACCGTCATCGCGATGGAGTAGGGCTCCTCGCCCGTCGAGCAGGCTGCCGACCAGATGCGAAGCCGGCGCGTGCCGTCACGGTCGGCAGCGAGGGGCGCCAGCACATGGTCGCGCAGGTACTGGAAGTGATGCGGTTCGCGGAAGAAGGAGGTCAGGTTGGTCGTGATCGCGTTGCAGAGCTCGGCGACCTCCTGGGCATCCTTTTTCAGCCGCTCCCGATACTCCGCGAAGCTGCGCAGCTGCAGGGTGCGAAGCCGGCGTGTCAACCGACCGTAAACCAGTTCCCGCTTCTGCTCCGACAGATGAATGCCGGTGAGCGATTTGACGAGCGCGCGCAGCGCCTGGAAGTCCTCCTCGCCGAAGGCGAATTCCCGCAGGCGCAGAGCGTTGGCGTCCCTTGGCGAGGCGGCTTGCACGGGAACGCTCAGAAGAGCTCCACGCTGCCTTCGCTGGCGTGCAGGGAAGGGGCGTGATTGTGGCCTTCCGCATCCGGCATCAGCAGGTTGAAGAGGATCCGGTGCGACTCGGACGTGAAGCGCGCACGCAGATTCTCCATCAGGACAGGCCAGCTCTGCCGCCTGCCGGGTGACGCATCGGCGGACCCGGTCGCGGCGATCGCGGCCAGCAGATCACGCACCTGCGAGAGCTGCTGCACCATCCGGTCGTGGAACTGCAGGCATTCCACGCACGCATCGAGGTCATGCGCGGCCGGCCGGGAGCCGGCGGACACTGCCGCGGCGACGCGCGACAATGCTTCGCCGAGCTCGGTCACCGGCCGCTGAGACTCGCTCAGCGCGAGCTCGATCAGCGACGCGGCAGTGGCCGCCGCGCACGCCAGATCGTATGCGCAGATGGCGGGCCTCGCCGAAAGCGAGCCCCGTGCCGGCAGCGACACTCGTGCCTCAGCCGTGCTTCGACTTGAAGGTGCGCACCTGCGCGTTGAACTCGTCGGCGACCTTCGTCAGCTGGTCGACCGCCGCATTGTGCAGAGACGTCTGGTCGCCGGGGCTCAGCTGGTTCTGCCGCTCCTCGAAATCCAGGCACTTGAGGTACGTCTGAACATCGCTGTTGTATTGCTTGATGGTCTCCATGGCCGTGACCATTTCCTGCTGGGTGGCCGTGCTGCCGTCGGGAATCTTGCTCGGCGCCGGGGGCAGCCTGCATTGACCGGCGTGGGCCTGGAGGCTCACGGAGCAGGCGGCCGACAGGACAGCCAGAGCCAGGATTCGCTTCGGGGACTTCATGGGTTGGTTCCTTGTGGTCGACATAATGAAATGAAGAAGGGAGATCAGCCCAGCACCTTGGCAATGGTCGCGAGCAGCCGCTCGGGGTTGAAAGGCTTGACGAGCCAGCCGGTCGCGCCGGCGGCCTTGCCCTGCTGCTTGCGCTCGAGAGTCGCTTCCGTGGTGAGCACGAGCAGAGGGACGTAGCGGTAGCTCGCTCGGCTGCGCAGCTCGCGCACCAGCGTGATGCCGTCCATTTTCGGCATGTTGACGTCGGTGATCACGAGATCGAACTTGTTCCGCTCCGCGATCTCCAGCGCTTCGGCGCCATCGGCCGCCTGTTGCACGTCATGGCCCGCGCCCGTCAGCGTGATGCCGACCATCTGGCGCATCGCCGCCGAATCATCTACTGCAAGTATCCGGGCCATCACTCGGCTCCGCTCATTGGTGTTGACATGACTTCAAAACTCTTGCCACTCGGAGTCGCTGGCATCGCCGGCGCCGAGTGTGCCGTTGCCGCGTGCGGCGGCGGGAGAGGGCGCTGCCACCGGCCGCTCGCCTGCCGAAGCGGCTCGCCCGCCAGGGACGGCCGCTGACCGGGCTTGCGCGCTCGCCTTCTGAGTCCTGGCCTTCGCGCCGCCGCGGCCGGCCCAGGGCCGATTCGCCCCGCGGCGCTCCGCTCGCGGCGTGGCGGTGGCCGCCGTCGCCGGCTTTGGCGCATGGGCCGCCGCGGACGGCGCCGGTGCGGAGATCTCCGCCATTCCGACCTGAAAGCGCGCCAGCATCTCGTTGAGTCCGCGCACCTGCTCGGCCATCGCCTGTGAGGCGGCGGTGGCCTCCTCCACGAGCGCTGCGTTCTGCTGCGTCAGCTCGTCCATCTGCATGACGGCCCGATTGACCTGCTCGATTCCGGAGGACTGCTCGCGCGAGGCGGCGGCGATCTCGGCGACGATGTCGGATACCTTCTTCACCGCGGCCACGATCTTCTCGAGGGTCTGGCCGGACTGGGTGACGAGGACCGAGCCGTCCTCGACCCTGCGAACCGAGTCCTGGATCAGCTCCTTGATCTCCTTGGCGGCCGTGGCGGAGCGGCCCGCGAGGCTGCGCACCTCGCTCGCCACCACCGCGAAGCCGCGGCCCTGCTCGCCCGCGCGCGCCGCCTCGACCGCGGCGTTGAGCGCGAGGAGGTTGGTCTGGAAGGCGATGTCGTCGATGACGCCGATGATGTCCGCGATCTTCTTCGATGCCTCGTTGATGCCGGCCATGGCCGAGACGGCCTGACTTACCACCGTGCCTCCTTTCTCCGCCTGATCGCGCGCCGCGAGGGCGAGCTGATTCGCCTGGGCGGCATTGTCGGCATTCTGCTTGACGGTGGTGGTCATCTCCTCCATGGAGGAGGCGGTCTCCTCCAGCGAGGAGGACTGCTCCTCCGTGCGCTGCGAGAGGTTGGCATTGCCGGCGGAGATCTCGTCGGCGCCGCGGTGCACATCGGCGGCGACGCGTTTCACTCTGGAGACCACTTCGGCCATATTGTCGGCGAGCTGGTTGACGCCCCGGCTCATGGCCTCGAAGAAGCCCGTCTTGCCGCTCAAGTCGATGCGGCTGCCGAGGTCGCCCGCGACCACCGCGCAGAGCATGCCCTGCATCTCCTTCTCGACGGCGACTTCCTGGGTGCGGTCGGTCCATTCCATGACAGTGCCGATTCGCGAGCCGGCCTCATCGAGCACGGGGCTGGTGACGGTACGGAAGGTGCATGCGCCGAGCTGCCTCTCGGTTGCGCGCGTTCCGGCCAGCGTGTCGAGCTCGCGCCGCTCGGCGGCCCCGTCGGTCGACAGCGCCTCGAGGGCCGAGCCGCGCAGCTGCTGCGCATCGAACCCGGGCAGGCTCTGGCGGATCTCGTCCTGGCCGCGCGTGAAGGTGGCATTCGCCGTGTCGTTGAGATAGATGATCCGGTGCTGCGAATCGGCGAGCACCACCGACGTCGATACCTTGTCGAGCGCCTGGCGCACCCGGGCATTCTCGGCGGCCACCAGCCGCTCGTTATCGATCTGGGTCCGCAGCTTTCCTTGCATGTCCTCCAGGGCACGCAGGACGAGGCTGCACTCATCAGACCCGCTGAGATCGATCGTATTGTCGTACTTGCCGGCCGCGATGCGTTCGAACACCTCGATGGCCTGCGCGAGCGGCGTGGCAAGCGAGCGGGTGATGAGCCAGGCGAGCGCGAGCGCCACGGCGAGGGCCAGGGCCGTGACACCGACGGTGAGGTTGCGCCAGGTCGTTACGTTCGACAGGCGCTGCTTGACCGCGGCATTCATCTCGGAGTAACTGGTGTCCGAGAGGCGTTGCAGGCGCGACCTGATGGAGCGCGAGTCCGAGAAGAGCTCCGCGGTCGTGATGGTCATCTTCTGCGCATTGATGATCCGCGACCGTATGATCGAATAGGAGCTGTCGAACGCGTCTTGCGCCGCCTGCAGTGCGGGCTCGATCTTCGCCCGCGCCGCCGTCGGCGCGCCATTGAGATCTCGAGCCGCTGCCGCGAAGCCGCCGGCCACCTCTTCGTGATAGAGGTGAAGCGCCATCTGATCGTCGCCGCCGAGATACCCCTTGATGCTCGCGCGCGTGGCATACCACTGGACGTTGCCCGAGGCGATGAGCGCTCCGGGAACGTCGCGGGTGGCGATCTGAATCAGCGAGGCGGTCTGCGGGGAGGGATCGACGTCGAGCCCGGAGCGGGCCACAACCAGGTTGCTGAGCTTGACGATCCTCGCGATGAGCGCATCGTGCCGGGCTACCGCATCGTCGGTGGACAGCTTCAGCTCGCCGGCCTTCAGTTGCTGCCACGCGGTCTTGATCCCCTGCCATTCG
>JAKBCR010000352.1 GCA_021807675.1 Pseudomonadota bacterium | reverse complement strand
CGCAATCCGCGTCAAAGGCGACATGGGAGGGGAGGACACTCACGATTACCTCACTGCAATCGACGCCCTGGTTGCCGCCGGGATAGCCGATCCAAAACGGCTCGGCGTGACCGGGATCAGTTACGGCGGGTTCATGTCGGCGTGGCTCATCACTCAGGATACTCGTTTCGCGGCGGCCGCCCCCATCTCGTGTGTGTCCGACTGGTACAGCGAGTATCTGACCTCGCAGATCGGCGATTTTGTCAAACTGTTTCTCGATACCGATCCAGCGGCGCCGCACGGGCGGATGTTCGATCGCAGTCCTGCGATGTTCGTGCGCAACGTTCGTACGCCGACGCTGCAATTGACGGGCGCGCAAGACCAGAACACCCCTCCGACGCAGGCTTTGGAGTTCCATCGGGGACTTCTGATGCAGGGGGTGACGAGTGTACTTGCGACCTATCCCAAGGCGGGCCATGGAATCCGCACCTTTCCGGAGGTGATCGATGCCACCGCCCGCTATGTGAGCTGGATGCTGCAGCATCTGCAGCCGGAAGTGACCCATGACTGAGTCCGGAGGAATGAAATTGAAGACCCGGGAAAGCCGCGCACCGACAGAGGCTGGTGCAGATGAGTCTCACGAAGCTTCCGCCTCGCCCGGCGCGTCAGCGCCGGGTCCGCAGAATCGACCTAACGTCAGGCGGATGTTCCGGGATATCGCCATAGATGCCGGAGTTCCGACCGGATGCTACTGGCTGTCGATGGCCTATATCTCGCACTCCGAGGTGGTTGCGCTCATCGTGGCGAGCATCTTTCCGCTGCTCAAGAGTCTGTACGAGCTGCTGCACAAGCGCAGGCTCGACCCCATCAGCATGGCGATCCTGTTGGGCCTGATGGTCGGGCTGGGGGTGCTGTTCATCGGCGGTGGTCCGAAAGTGATCCTGCTGCGCGAATCGGTGTTCACGGGGAGCTTCGGGCTCGCCTGTCTCGTCTCGCTCCTGTTCCGGTCCCGGCGCCCATTGATGTTCTTCTTTGCGCGATACAGCGCCGCGGGCAGCGATCCGGCGCTGTGCTCCTGGTACGACCGGCTATGGGAGAATGCCGGCTTCCGGCGCATGCAGCGCATCGTCACGCTGGTTTGGGGACTCGTGCTGGTCGGTGAGTTCACGTTCCGAGTGATCCTGATCTACACCGTGTCACCCGGCACGGTGCTGGCTGTTTCCCCCGTCGTCATGGGCATCGTGAGCGTGCTCACAGTGATCTGGACGATGAAGTACGGGAACCGGGCCGGTAAAGCGCTCACCCAAAGCCATTGACCCAATAGGGAAAATCGCATGCAACGAGATATTCGATCGACCGCGCTCTACGCTGAGGCCGAGCAGACCTATCGGCAATTCCGCCAGCCTGGCACGGGCCAGATCAGTGACGCGGCCGAGGTGCACGTTTCGCCGGACGGCAGGCATGTCGTATTCTCGGGCACACTGGTGGAGAAGCTCGAAGGCGCTTCGCTGACCCGCATCTGCCGGACCGATCTCGCGACAGGCGATACGCAGGTACTCACGTTCGGGCCGCACGTCGATCGCCTGCCGAAGTACTCTCCCGATGGGCGGCGAATTGCATTTCTCTCCGATCGCGCCAGGACGGGTGATTTCCAGCTATACGTTCTCGATGCTGAGAGCAAAGCGGCGCGCCCCACCCCTGTCGTCGCGGGCTGGGTCGAGTACCTGCAGTGGTCCCCGAGCGGAAAGCAGATTCTGCTGGGTGTGGCTGGGCACGGCGCCGACATCGCCGGCGGCCAGGGGGCCGTGACGAGCCGACAGCTCGCGACTGATCTGCCGTCCTGGATTCCGCAGGTCGAGACCGGCGATGATGCCTTCCGCTGGCGCAGCCTCTGGCTCTACGACATCGAAGCTGACACCGTGCGACGGATCGAGGCGCCGGGCGTGAACATCTGGGAGGCATCGTGGTGCGGTAATGACAGCGTCGCCGCGATCGTCTCGCCCGGCGCGGGCGAGGGGCTGTGGTACAGCGCGACCTTGCGGCTCCTCGATGTGAGCAGCGGCGAGTCGCGCCTCATCCATCAGCCCCACGATCAGCTCGGCTGGCCAGCGGGCTCTCCTTCCGGCAGGCACCTTGCGGTCGTCGAGGCGATCTGCAGCGACCGCGGGATCGTCGCCGGCGCGCTCCTGGTTATTGAGACGGTATCCGGCAAGATCTCCCGCGTGGACACCCGCGGGATCGATGTGACCTACACCGAGTGGCGCTCCGATGGGGTGCTGCTAATTGCCGGTCATCGCGGCTTCGAGACCGCGGTGGGCATCTTCGAGCTGGCGAAGCAATCGTTTACCGAGACCTGGGCGAGTCAGGAGGTCACCTGCGGCGGGCGTTATGCGGCCGTCGCAGGTCTGAGCGATCGTGGCGATTGCGTGTTGGAAGCGGAGAGTTTCACGCGCGCGCCGGAGCTCGCGGTGATCCGCCAGGGGGAGTACCGCCCAGTCAGGTCCTTCGATCTCGGATACGCGGCGCTCGCCTCCGCGATCGACCGAGTCGAGGCAACTAGCTGGCATGCTCCGGATGGACTCGAGATTCAGGGCTGGCTGCTGCTGCCGAAGGGCGAGGGCCCGCATCCGCTCGTGCTTCATGTCCATGGCGGTCCGATCTGGCATTTCCGGCCGTGCTGTCTCGGGCGCAGCGGCGCGGCATTCCTGATGCTCCTGAGGTCTGGCTATGCGATCCTGATGCCCAACCCGCGCGGCAGCGCCGGACGCGGACAGGAATTCGCACGGCGAGTTTTTGGGGACATGGGCGGACTGGAGACTCAGGATCACCTGTCGGGGCTGGATCACCTCGTCGCGCGCGGCATTGCGGATCCGGCGCGACTCGGGGTTACCGGCGGCAGTCACGGCGGGTTCATGACCTCGTGGATCATCGGACAGGACACCCGCTTTGCGGCGGCGGTCCCGGTGGCGCCCGTCACCCACTGGGTATCAGAGCATCTGATCTCGAACATTCCAGATTTCTGCGAGATCTCACTCGGCGATCGGTGGACTAACGGGGCCGGCAAGTATTTAGAGCGCTCACCCATCTTCCATGCCCAGAAGGTCAAAACACCAACACTAAATATCTGCGGCGCACTTGATCGCTGCACTCCGCCGTCAGAGGCGGTGCAGTTTCATAATGCACTCCTGGAAAGCGGCGTGAAGTCCGTCCTCATCACATATCCTGAGGAAGGGCATGGGGTTCGTGGCTTCCCGGCGGCGATCGACTATGCGGCGCGGGTCGTGGAGTGGTTCAAGGCGCACATGCCCGCATGAGGGTGGAGTGCGCGCGGGTCGCCCGGTGCTCCCAGTGTGGTCCACCCGCCGGGAGGAATCGAAGGGCCGCGCAAATCGCACCCACTGCCGCTCGCGCTCCGTCACGTAATGCTGCCGCCAGCTGAGAATCGTTGTGTCGGTGCAAGTGGCTTGTGACGGCCATGACGCGCGCACAGATTGCAAAGACACAGGATGGAGCGTCAGGCAAGGCGCGGATTACCGGACGGGTTCATATCTTCTACCCGGGTCTTGTAGCGCGCGGGCAAGGCACCGACATCGGGATGGGGACATATTGATCTACAGGAAAACTTGCAAGAAAAACTGTTAATCGATATCCTCCCATCATGCGCGATGCCGCCAATACGCCGATATCGATCGAGACAGCCATTACCGAGCTTTCGCTGGCCGTAGGTCAATTGATACGGCGTCTGCGCTCTG
>JAKBCR010000351.1 GCA_021807675.1 Pseudomonadota bacterium | reverse complement strand
AGATGTAAGCCACTTTACGCGCCGATTTCACGTGGATTGCCGAGTGGCGCAATAGTTCGCTAGTATGACCCAGCGCGCCGTTCATGCCCCCGATGACCGGCGCGCCGACAACCATTAAACGGCACCTCGCAGTGACCGCAAAGGTTGTGCGCGGGACAAGGCCCGGGTGAGGGCGGGCGCCACGCATTCAACCTTCCATTCGGAGCTCCAACATGTTGATTCTGACCCGCCGGGTCGGCGAAACCCTGATGATTGGCGACGAGGTGACCGTCACCGTGCTGGGTGTCAAAGGCAATCAGGTTCGCTTGGGCATCAATGCCCCCAAGAACGTCTCGGTGCATCGAGAGGAAATCTATCAGCGCATCAAGGCGGAGCAGGCCGACGGTTTGCCACCGAGCGAGGAGTAACCGCGATCACCCACGGGGTTCCCCGCGACGATGCGAGACGTTATCCTTGCGGACTCGGGCGGGTACCAAAGCCGGTCCGGAAGTTCGGAGAGATGCCCGAGAGGCCGAAGGGGCTCCCCTGCTAAGGGAGTATAGGGTCAAAAGCTCTATCGAGGGTTCGAATCCCTCTCTCTCCGCCATTTACCAATAGAAAGTCGTTGTTTAAAAGGGCTTTCGCCTTTTAATGGCGAATCGTCCCACAAGCTGTCCCATGGCGGTGCTCGGGGTGTGGCAGACCACGCGCCAAGGGCGCGTCCTGACGCGCTACGCGCTGCCCTTTCTGGCTGTGTCTCTTTTCGGCGTGCGGCCTGCGGAACTTTCGCGGCTTGTGCTGGAGTCGGACGGCCAAAGCATCCGCGCCACAGTGCGCGGGGCAAAAGTCAACGAGCAGCGCGGCCGGAAGCCAGCGCCGAACAACTCGTCGAAGAGATTGCCGAACCATGCCTCGAACACGTCGAGCTCGGCGTCGGTGATCGGCACAGCGTCGGGCCAATCGTCCGTGACGGTCCATGCCTCAACATCCTGCTTGGGCGGGCGGCCGATGCGCGGCCAGGGCTCTGGCTCGATGTAAAGATCGTCGGGCAGAACGCCCAAGCTGGCGCGTGATCGGGACATCCCCGCAGTATCGCGCCGCTCTGCCCGCAAGCGAACGACCGATTTCTATCCGCCAACGCTCTTCCCCTTCCCGGCAACACAAGGATCACGCTGCGGTGCCGAGGGGCGTCGCGCGTTCGATCCGCTCGCGCTCGCGGGGGCTGTTCATCGCCTCCCAGAGATCGCTGCGCCGCTGCACGTTCAACCAGAAGTCCGGACTGTTGCCAAACACGCGCGCGAGGATGAGTGCGGTCGCTGCCGTCACGGTCCGCCGGTTGTTGCACAGCTCGTTGACGTGCTTGCGCTGAACGCCCATCGCCTCCGCTAGCACGGCTTGCGTCAGCCCCATCGGCTGCATGAACTCCTCGACCAGGATTTCGCCGACTGTGGCCGGCTTGCGCTTCGTCGTCAGCATGGTTCGCCTCATCTGTAGCTGTGGTCGTCGAGATAGACGCCTTCCGCCTCACCGCGGCTGCCATCCCACCGGAAGATCAGCCGCCACTGGTTGTTGACGCGGATCGAGTGAAACCCATCTAGATTGCCGCGCAGCTTCTCGAAGTGATTGCTGGGCGGCACCCGCAAGTCCTGATCGCTCGTCGCGTCGTCGATCATCTGGAGCTTGCGGAAGAGTCGGCTGTCGAGATCAGACGGGATATGGCGCGACCGCGAGTCCTCGACAAAGAACGCGCGCAGCCACTCGTCCCGAAAGCTCACAATCATCCAGCTGCTCCGTTTATGTGCCTATGTACCACTCTTCGGTACAAAGCGCAATCGCTGGAGTCGGTTCTCGCGGCGGCTGGCGCTCGTAGCATTGATTTTATTAAGCTTTCGGTCAGAATCGCCAGCAGCGGGTGGTCAATTTTCAATGGTCGGAAACACCATATAACACTTAGTGTAATAAGGTCATTGGCGCATACCTAAGACCGGCGTACGATGGCGAGCATGGAAGTGGAATTCGAAGACGCCTCGTTGCGGAGGCTCGAGGCGGACCCGGGTTTCACGGCCGGCTATGACGCCGCGATCGTCAAGGCTTTCCGAAAGCGGATGCAGTTCATCCGCGCCGCAGTCGACGAACGCGCCTTCTACGCCATGAAGTCTCTCCACTACGAAAAGCTGAAAGGAATCCTGGACGGTCAAAGTTCGATGCGGCTCAACGCTCAATGGCGGCTGCTGCTGCGTCTGCGCCAAGACGAGGACGGCAAGACGGTCGTAGTCATTTCCATCGCTGATTACCACTAACCCCAGGATGCGTCCCATGAACACCACTACCGTTGCCGAAGTCTTTCCGCCCGGCGAGTTCCTCCGCGAGGAGCTCGAGGCCCGTGGCTGGTCGCAGACGGAGCTGGCCGAGATCATTGGCCGCCCCGTGCGCCTGATCAACGAGCTGATCGCCGGCAAGAAGGCGATCACCCCGGAGACGGCGGTCCAGCTGGGCGACTCGCTCGGCACCGGGCCTGAGCTGTGGATGAACCTGGAAAGCCAGTATCAGCTCTCCAAAGTCCGCAGCACCGACGGCCTGATCGCCCGTCGCGCCAAGCTGTATGAGCGATTCCCGGTGCGCGAGATGATCAAGCGTGGCTGGATCGAGGCCAGCAAGAGCATCGAGGTTCTCGAGCAGCAGTTCCTGGCGTTCTTCGCCATCGACCACCTCGACGCCGAGATTCCGTTCGCGCACGCCGCCAAGAAGATGGCGCCGCAGGACTTGCCGTCGATGCGGCAGCTGGCCTGGCTGTACCGTGCGCGTCGTCTGGCTGCCGAGCAGGTCATCATCGCCTATTCGGGCGATGCGCTGCGCCAAGCGCTGCCCCGCCTGTCGGCGTTGCTGTCCGCGCCCGAGGAAACCCGTCACGTGGCGCGTGTGCTGGCCGAGTGCGGCGTGCGTTTCATCGTGGTCGAGCCCATTCCCGGCGCCAAGATCGACGGCGCCTGCTTTTGGCTGTCGGCCACCCAACCGGTCGTCGCGCTGTCGCTGCGCCTGGATCGCATCGACAACTTCTGGTTCGTGCTGCGCCACGAACTCGAGCATGTGCTGCAGTGCCACGGCCAGGACCCCGGCTACATCCTTGACCAGGACTTGGACACCGCCGTCGGCGGCGAAGTCTCCGAGGAGGAAGCCGTCGCCAACACCGCTGCGGCCGATTTTTGCGTGTCGGCGGACGAGATCGTCAATTTCATGCAGCGCGTGTCGCCGATCTTCAAGGAAGAACGCGTGCTGTTGTTCGCGCAGCGCTTGAACGTGCATCCAGGCATCGTCGTGGGACAACTGCAACGTCGTCTGGGTCGCTATGACTTGTTTCGCAAGCACCAAGTCAAGGTGCGGCAATTCATCACCTCGTCCGCCCTTACCGACGGCTGGGGCGTGGTTCACACGGTTTGAGAAGGATGCTTTAACTAATGCTTGAATCTTGTTCATATCTGGATACAAGTAGCTAAATGGACAAGCACTACAACATCAGCGACTTCGCCCGCCGGATAGGTCGATCAGCTTCAACCGTTCGCCGGTGGGAGCGCGACGGGCTGCTTAAAAGCAAGCGTCTCCCTTCCGGGCATCGCTATTTCGACGAGGATGACGTTCGCGGCATTCTTGGCAAGGCGGACGAAAAGCGCCTGACGGTGGTCTATTGCCGCGTATCCAATCCAGCGGGAACTGACGATACGACAGGTCATACGCTCGGACCACTGCGTATTCCGCTCCATGCCG
>JAKBCR010000350.1 GCA_021807675.1 Pseudomonadota bacterium | reverse complement strand
TCCGATCGATGCGACCTTCGCGGAAATCGCGAGCAGCGCCGGCATCGAAGTACTCCTGGTAGGCGATAGCTTGGGCATGGTGATCCAGGGTCACGACTCCACCCTTTCCGTGACCATGGAGGACATCCTCTATCATCTGCAAGCCGTGACGCGGGGCAATGTCAATTCGCTCATCATGGCCGACATGCCGTTCATGAGTTACTACTCCGAAGGGCTGACGCTCAGGAATGCGGCGCAGCTGTTGCGGGCCGGAGCGCACGTGGTCAAGCTGGAGGGAGGGCGGTGGATCGGCGAGTCGACTCGATTGCTCGTGGAGCGGGGAATCCCGGTGTGTGCACACATGGGACTGACTCCACAGTCGATCAATCGCTTCGGCGGATTTCGTGTCCAAGGTCGCGATCCGCAACAGGCGCAGACCATTCTCGATGAGGCGGCATATCTCGAGGAGGCGGGCGCGAGCCTCCTCCTGCTCGAGGCCATCCCGCAGCAGCTCGCCGAGCGCATCACCCAGCGGCTGCGCATCCCGGTGATCGGCATCGGTGCAGGACCGCACGTGGATGGACAGATCATGGTGATGCACGATCTGCTCGGCATCACGCCGCCCGGCATCAAGGTGCCGAAATTCGTGAAGAATTTTCTAGCCGAAAGTGCCGATGGCATTCGCGGCGCGTTCGCGTCCTATTCGCGGGCCGTGAAGAGCGGCTCGTTCCCGGGGCCCGAGCACAGTTATTGATCGCTGCTAGCGATCGACGAGCCTCTGCAGCTGTTCCGAGTAGCGCGCCCCCTGCACCGTCACCCGCGAGAGCGCATTGTCGATCTCCCGGAGGTCATCGGCACTCAACGCGATGTTCGCCGCGCCGATGTTCTCCTCGAGGCGATCGAGCCTGGTCGTGCCGGGAATCGGGACGATCCAGGGCTTGCGAGCCAGTATCCAGGCGAGCGCGAGCTGCGCTCGAGTGACGCGTTCGCGCGCCGCGAGTTGCCCGACGATCTCGACCAGCGCCTGGTTCGCCTTTCTCGCGTCCGGAGTGAATCGCGGGACGGTGTTGCGGAAATCCGACGTCTCGAATGACGTGTTCTCGTCGATGGCGCCGGTGAGAAAGCCTCTGCCCAGGGGGCTGAAGGGGACGAAGCCGATGCCGAGCTCCTCGAGCGTCGGCAGGATTTCCTGCTCCGGCTCCCGCCACCACAGGGAATACTCGCTCTGCAGCGCCGCGACCGGCTGAACGGCGTGCGCCCGCCGGATGCTCTGCACGCCGGCCTCCGAGAGGCCGAAGTGCTTCACCTTGCCCTCGCGGATCAGATCCTTCACGATGCCCGCCACATCCTCCATCGGCACCGCGGGGTCGACCCGGTGCTGGTAGAAGAGATCGATCCGATCGGTCTTCAGGCGCTTGAGGGAAGCTTCGGCAACCTCCCTGATGTGCGCGGGTTGGCTGTTCAGGCCGCGCTGTGTCCGGTTGCCCGGATCGATGCCGAAGCCGAATTTCGTCGCGATCACGACCTGATCCCGCACGGGAGCCAGCGCTTCACCCACGAGCTCCTCGTTGGCGAACGGACCGTAGACTTCAGCCGTATCGAAGAAGGTGACCCCCCGATCGACGGCCGCACGGATCAGCGCAATACCCTGCTGCTTGTCGACCGGTCGGCCGTAGCCCTGACTGAGACCCATGCAACCCAAGCCGAGGGCCGACACTTCGAGAGTGCTCTTTCCGAGTCTGCGCTTCTGCATGGCGGTGCTCTCCAGGTGAGGGGTGCGGGTTGCGGCTCACGCGAGCCAAGGGCGGGCCCTCGCTCAGGCGGCGTTTCGGCAGCGAATCATCATCCCGCCCACACTCCGCCGTGGTCATCTTACCGCGCCAGGTGCCGACCGTGAGAACGCAGTGGCCGCGGACCCGCCCCGATCGGTACCTCTACCGGCATGGGAGATGATCGGTGGGCTGAGCATCCGGGACATGCGATGCTAGTGCTCTGCCTCGAGGGGGAGACATGGGCATCAAGCGCATCATGAGCACGTCTCTCGTGACCGTATCGATGGACGATCCGCTCTCTGGGATCAAGGAGATCTTCGATCGGCACGCATTCCATCATGTGCTCGTCGTCGAGGAGGGGCGGCTCGTCGGCGTCATCTCCGACCGGGACCTGCTCAAGGCGTTGAGTCCTCATCTTGGAACGGCCTCGGAGACAACTCGGGACCTTGCGAGCCTCAACAGGCGCGCGCACCAGATCATGTCACGCAAGCTCATCACGCTGGGTGGCGATGCCACCATCCTCGATGCGATCGAGATCTTCAATCGGTACCCCATTTCCTGCATCCCGATCGTCGATGACGCGGACTGTCCGGTTGGCATCGTGAGTTGGCGGGACATCCTCAAGGTCATCCATTCCAAGGGCGCGCTGCCGGGCTAAGTCATCGACGGCGGGAGAACCGCGGGCGTTTGAGGCGGTCTCGGGCCCCGCGGTCTCACTCCGTGGGGCACCTGCCTCGCCGCAACCGCCATGCCAACCACTGCCCGAGGCTGCGCTGGTGGGCATCGCGTATCGGTGGCGGCGCTACGGCGAGGCACACCTGCGGTCGAATTCGACGATGTGCCGGGCGAGGACCTCGGGCTCCTCGTGATGCAACATGTGACCTGCTCCGGCCAGGGTGACCACCTCGAGATTGCGGATTTGCGCCTGCATGTCATTGGCGGCGTCGCGTCGGGCGCTCCGGCGGCCGTCATCGGCATCTCCCCTCACCAACAGCACCGGAGCTTGAATGCGTGCCCAGCAGGCTTCCGACTCGTCGCGCCGATAGAGCACCGGATTGGAGAGCCGGTGCCTCGGGTCGAACAGCAGCTCCACGGCGGCCGCATCCGAGTGGGCGCGCGCCGGTCGGCTCCAGGCGCGCGCAACGAGCTCGGCCCGGTCGGCGGAGAGCCTGGGGTTCCTCGAGCGGAGAATGCCGGCGAGCTGCGCCACCGAGCGGTAATGGCCTTCCCGCAGCGGCTGGCGAAGCTCATCGAGCCATTTTGTGAAACGAGCGGGGGCATCCTGCGGTTGGGTCCGGGGCAGGCCGAGCCCTTCCAGGTTCACCAGCCAGGCCAACCGCTCCGGACGGATGCCGGCATAGGCCTGGGCGATATTCGCTCCCATGCTGTGACCGATGAGGCGCGCCGGCGTGCCCGGCGCGAGAATGTCCAACAGCGCCTCGAGATCGGCATAGTAGTCGGCGAACCAGTACCCGCCGGGTGCCCACTCGCTGTGGCCGAAGCCGCGCCAGTCGGGCGCGGCGAAGGACCAGCCCGGCGGCAGGCAGTCGACCAGGAATTGCCAAGTCTCGCCGCAATCCTGGAAGCCATGCAGCAGAACGATGGGTGATGGCGTGCGCTCGCCCCACCAGGTCACGCGGTGGCGCAAGCCGCGCACGGTGACTTCCTCATGGCGGGGCGCCCGCCGCGGTTCGTAGCTCATGAAGAGATGATAGCGGGTCATCCGCCAGGACGACGGTCAGGGTCAACGAGCGCCTGTGCACCCGAGCGGGGCTGCCGCGTTCTTCATCCCCAGGCGGTCTCGCAGGACTGTTCCCTGGATCAGTGGTGAGGTTCACATGCCCCGTGTCGTTCCGCGCGTACGCAATGTAGCGGTCATCCTCGGACTGGCGCTCACCCTCGGGGGGTGCGTCGTGGGACCGCCATCCGGCCGCTATTACGTCGGCGGCGTCGTGACGATCGCGCCGCCCCCGCCGCGTGTCGAGTATTACGG
>JAKBCR010000091.1 GCA_021807675.1 Pseudomonadota bacterium | reverse complement strand
AGCCGCTCGATGAAGTGATTAACGAGGGGAAGCGGTCCCAGCCGCTCGGTAGACAGAGCGAAGTTCTCGGCAAGCGGCTTACGGGGTTGCGCTGGCATCACTCTGGCGATAATAATATCGCCAGTTCTTCTGAACGTCAATGCCGTGTCCCAATCAGAGTCTATCGCCCACGCCCGAGCCGAAGGGAAGATCGCCGAGATCCAGCGAACGATCACGGCCATGCAGTACTTGTCATCGGGCACGCTTCTGAAGCGCACCAAGGTCTGCGGCAACCCCGGTTGCCGCTGCGCGCACGATCCGGCGGCGCGTCACGGGCCGTATTACGAATGGAGCTATTTGAAGGGTGGCCGGCTGCACCACCGCAGCCTCACTCCGAAGCAGGCGGACCTGATGCGCCTGGCCATCGCCAATTACCGCAAGACCAAGAAGCTCCTGCGCGCCTGGGAGGTACAGACTCAGAAACTCATCGAGCTCGATGCTCCCGAGTAGCCCTCCCGCTCAGCTCGCCCGGCGGGAAATTGCGGCAAATGCCTTCGCTGATGTGCGGAAAATGGGGCTTGTCGGAAGCCCCTGATGGAATGTGCGAGGCAGGAAGCGGCGCACCGTCCTCATCGCGCAGGAGCTCTGCCTTGAGCTACGTCGCCGCCGCGAAGCACCCGTACCGAGATTTCCCGTCGCGTCCTGAATGCCACGCCGCCGCGGGCCTCTTGGTGGGCATGGCTGTCAGTGACAGCGCGAGCACGCTGGAGCGAATGGAAGGCCGCGACTGATCCTGCGCGACGTCAATGTCCCGTTCCACACCCTTACCTCGGGTGCCGAGAATCATCATCGATACAAGGCTTGGCTCGGATCGGTGATCAACGGGCTCACCGCCTACGGTGTGGCCCACAGCTACTCGCTCGCATCGAAAGAACGGCTGCAGTTGCAGGATACAGGCCGGCGGCCGTGGAACACGAATTGCCTCAGGCGGCCAGAAGCTCTCGGAGCAATGCCAGCAGCTCCTCGGCCTTGACGGGTTTGCTCGTGACTCGCAGTTGCGGATCGCGCGGCAGCTCCTTGATCGCGGAAGATGTATCTCCGGTAATGAGCACAGCCTTCAAAGAACCGCCCAATCTTTCGCGCAGCGCCGCTATGACCTGCGTGCCCTTCTCGCCCTCGCGCAGATGATAGTCCGTCACCAAGAGATCCACGCCGACCTTCTGCTGCGCATGCTGTAGCGCCTCATCGAGCGAGCAGACCGCGCTCACGTGGTAGCCTTCCACGTTCAGTAACAGACGTGTCGCCTCCCGCACGGCCGAATCGTCCTCCACCAGAAGGACGCGCGGCCTATCAGTTCGCGGCCCAGGCGCAGCGCGCTGCTGCGCATCGACGTACGGCGAGGCGGTCTGTGGGACGCCCGATGGCAGCTCAAGAGAGAACGCCGACCCTTTGCCGACCTCTGAGCGCACGTTCAGCCTAAGATTGAGCAGCCTGACGAGGCGTTGCACGATGCTCAGCCCCAGGCCAAACCCATCGCGGGAAGTGTTAGTCGCGACACCGACCTGATAGAACTCGTCAAATATGTACCCCAGCTGATCTGCCGGTATGCCCACTCCCGTGTCGAGTACTTCGATGCGAACCAGCGCCTGCTCCCGCACACAGCTCAATCGTATGCAGCCCTCTCTTGTGTATTTAATGGCATTCGAAACGATGTTTCTCAAAATCTGTTCCACCAGCGATGGGTCGCTGTGAACACAGTCCATGCATTCCTTGGCATGCAAAGCCAGCCCCTTGCTTTCCGCAAGGTTGGCGAAATCGCGACGCAAACCGTCGAACAGCACGGACACGGCGAAGTCGCTCAGCTCCGGCTTAATAACTCCGGATTCGAGCTTGCTGATGTCGAGCAACGCATTCAAGAGTCGCGACATCGCGCCGATCGCTTGCTCCTGCTGGTTGAGCGCAGCGGTAGCGTCCGGTTCGGCCACTGTCCGGCGAAGAATGCCATTCAGGAGGGCGAGAGTCTGGACGGGCTGGCGCAAGTCGTGGCTGGCGGTGGCCAGAAACCGGCTCTTGCCGAGATTGGCACGATCAGCATCTTCTCGCGCCGCAACGATCGCAATTTCCACTCGCTTGCGCTCCGTCACGTTGCGGATGACCGCGACGTGACCGCCGTCGGCGTCGGCAATCGGACTCAAGGTCATCTCCAGCGGAAACTCCGTCCCATCCTCGCGCCGGCCAATCAGATTCCCTTGCGCACCGATCAACCCCACACCCAACTCGCCCAGGCCCTTCTCTCCGTTTGCGATGTACCCGCCCCGACAGCACTGCGGAACCAGCTGCCCCATGCTCTTGCCAATGACCCTCTCGGGCGAATAGCCGAACAGAGCCATGACCTGTCTGTTCGCGAACCGGATTACCCCGGAAACATCGACGAGCATCATCGCATCGGGTGCGGCATCGAGTGCCCGGTGAGCGAGTTCGGCTGGCGAAATTGTCATTGTCGCTTAACCTTTCGGCTTGCCGTTTGGCCGACCCCCGCCAATTCAGAACGAGTATGATAGTCAAACAGACCTTCCGCACAGCGGTCTGTACGGGAACGTACACAAGCGACGCGTACGCTGCGCGCGGACACAGACGGCACACAGCGAGTGCCGCGAAGCTTCAACGGCATCACGACCAGAGCCGACCGCCGCCTGCGTCGCCGTCGGCCCGGGACTAGGTGCCCGCCTGCCCATCGCTTCCACCGTAGCAAGCGCGCATAATTCATTGATGTCGAACGAGGACAACAGCATATGAAGAAATACACTGCCGGCGTTTGGATTGATCATCGCAAAGCGCTGATGGTTTTTGTCACTCCCGCCGGCGAACGCTCGACACACATTGTCTCAAAGGTAGAGAGCCAGTTGCGTCGCTCAGGAGACTCTCCAATGAAGGGACGCTATGCTTCAGATCAGGTGCCCGCGGACGATAGTCGACAGAATGCGCTCACAGGAGAGCTCAACATCTACTACGATGCGGTTGTCGCGGCGCTTCGCAATGCCGCATCGCTCATCATTTTGGGTCCGGGCGAGGCCAAGGGCGAACTGAAGAAGCGGCTCGTGAAGAACAAGCTCGGCGGACGAGTATGCGCCGTCGAGGCCGCGGACAAGATGACCGATCGACAGATTGCCGCGAAGGTTCGCGAGTATTTCTCAACCCCGCGGCCGCGCAAAGGCATGCAACATGGCGGTCGCCCCCGCCGCCGTAACGGCGCCTGATGCGCCGAGGCGGCAGTGCTGAGCGACCACTTGAACAGCAGTAGTCGCATCGGTTAATTAGGGGCTCTATTGAAAAACGAGTGGGCTATGCCGCGACATAAGGGTTGATCCTGGAGAAATCGAGCTTGCCGGCGATCATGAAGATGACGACACGGATGGCTTTAAAGCGGGTGTATCCGCGCGCCTTGCGCTTGGCAGCCTGGAACAACCCGTTGATGGCTTCCAGGAAGCCGTTGGTCTGGCGAGAGTGGACCCAGGCGAGGATGCCGTCGAAATGACTGCGGATCATCTCGGCGACCTTCTTCATCGGCTCGACCTTGGAGCGCAGCACGTTGCTGCACCAGCCGTTCAGGAGTCGGGCGACGACGGTGGGCTGCTTGCGGGTGAGGATGTCGCGCAGCTGCTCACGATAGTGCCAGGCACGAGCGGTGCGGGTGGTCGTCATGCGCGAGAGCAAGCCGTCGAGTTCGGCGCGCTGGGCGTGGGTCAGCTTGCTGCGGTCTTTCAACAGCACCCAGCGCAGCCCCTTGAGGCTCGGATCGCGCTGCTGTTCCTCGCGGCGCATCGCAGTGATCGCCTCGGAGGCGTGGGCGATCACGTGAAACTTGTCAAAGGTGATCTGGGCCTTGGGAAAGTGTTCCTCGACACCCTTGATGAACGCCGGGGACATGTCGATGCTGATCGAGGTGATCTCGGTGGGCTTGCCGCCGTGGGCGCGCAGGTTGCTCGCAAAGGCGCCCACCGTATCGGCCTACCGGCCCTCGGCGACGAACAGCACCCGACGGCGCTCGGGATCGGGGTCGGCATCGGCAAAAAGACTGACGTAATCGTGGCCTTTGGCACGGGAGGTCTCATCGATCGCCAGACGCCGCACCTCGCTGAAGTCCGCCGTGCTGACCGCCTCGTCCACGTAGCGCTCGCACAAGCTGATCACCCGGTGGAGCGACAGCCCACTGATGCGCGCCGCTCCGGTGAAGGTCGTCTCTCGGGCCAGCAGCAGCACGAATGCCTCGAACAGCAACGTGAACCCGGAGAGCTTGCCGGCCCACGCCGGGCTGACCTGGCGCACCGAGCCGTCGGGCAGCTGCACCCGCGGGACGCGCACCTCGAGCACGCACTCGTGCTGGAAGAAATTCAGGTGCCGATAGGTCTTGGTCACCGTGTCATGCACCGGATGCTCACCGGCCTGCCCCGGCACAGCAAAGCGGCTGCCGACCTCGAAGTCGATGCGGATGCTGAGCTTTCTCTGGCTCTGATCGAGGTTCATCCCTGCGATGAACCAGGGACTGCCGATGCCGAGCGCCGACTCAAAGATCTTCTCTGTGACCATTCCAACCGTACCGTCTACTGTAAGACGACATCGTAGCGCAGCCGAGCGTGCTCAGTGCTACCTGGACGGGGTTTCCCCGGTGGGTCCACAGCCGCTCGCTGCGCTCGCCCGGCCACTTGGCCCGGCTGCAAGAAGCGCCGGGCCTTCGGCCGGCTGCGGCACTGTGGACTACCGGGAAAACCGTGCCACCTCAGGCCGCATCACCCACTCGAGATTCAATAGAGGCTAATTAGGAGTGCGACAGTGGGCATTGAATCGCCGCAGAACGTTTTCCGGGTGCATGGAGCAGCCGAGTACGACGCGCTCGTCCTGAAGAGACTCCGGCGCGTCTTCAGATGATCGAGTTCCGCATGATCCTGACTGCATATCGCCCGAGAATTGGGCAGATGGCGCGCGCGCGGGGCGCACCCCGCAATCCCACGACTGCGCCGCGGTGACGTTCCACTGCAGCAAATCGCGGGCGAGCGCGATGGGCCTCAGTCGTGCATGACGATCTTGATGCTGCTGCGCACTTGAATACGCGGGCGCTGGCGCGCGCAATCGCCTCGTCTACCGCCTGGCGGCTTGGGGCAGTTCCGCTCAGCATACGATGGCACTCTTGTTCCTATCGACGATGGTCGGAGGCCGCACGGGTCGCGCAAAATGTCGCGGCGGCATTCGGCCGGCACCCGGAGCTGGAACAGCGAGGTGCCGGCGCGGCCGTCAATGCCACTACGATCTGCCCTTCAGCGCATAACGGAATTGTCGCAGGAGGTCGACGCCGACCAGGGGCGCAATCGCGCCGAGCGATGCGAGCGAGGCGCTGACGGTGAAATCCTGCTGCGCAGATTCCCCCATGAGCCGGACCATGAGCCATTCACTGACCAGTGCACCGGCGGTGCCGATGAGGATGTTCCTTGTGAGGGAGAAGCGCACATCGGAGCCGCAAATCGTCCGGTCGAGCTTCCACCCGATGTATCCACCCATTACGGCGAACAAAAGGAGGTCCATGGTCGAGTTCCTCGGTAGTGTGCCAGTGCAGTGCGCCGCTCCGGCCGCGAGGCGCCTTGGGTCAGAATGCACCGTACTGTTGCTGTTCTCGGTGCTCTGGCGTACACAGGCCACTGTGGCCCTTCGAAGGGGATTCGGGGCAACCTACGCGGTGCCGATCGCGCGCTCAAACACGGCCGCGGAGTACTGCGCCCCCGCAGACCGCCTCTCAGGCGGCATCCCGCGGTCCGTTGATCGCGGCAGGAGGTTGGTATCCCGGCGGGATCGGGTTGGACCCGGCGAGCGCCGGCAGGCCGCCCGGCGGTCGATTCGCGGGCCGCATTGTCAATTCGGCCGCAACGGAGGATAAGGTGATGGCAGAGCAGTCGTCGGATGCATTCATCTTTTTCGGCGCGACCGGAGACCTAGCCTTCAAGCAGATATTCCCTGCGCTGCGGGGCTTGATCCGTGACGAGAAATTCGACGTTCCGATCATTGGCGTGGCGAAGGCCGGCTGGCATCTCGAGCAATTCAGGGCACGCGCCAGGGACAGCCTCGATCACCACGGTGGGGCGGATCCCGATACACTGCGCAAGCTGCTGGACCTGCTGCGCTATGTGGACGGGGATTATGCGGATCCGGCGACTTTTTCGCGCCTGCGCCAGGAGCTCGGCGCGGCGCAGCGGCCGCTGCACTACCTCGCCATTCCACCCACCCTGTTTGCGACGGTGGTCGAAGGACTCGCCGCGAGCGGCTGCGCCACCAACGGGCGAGTGGTGGTCGAGAAGCCTTTCGGCCATGACTTCGCCTCGGCCGTCGAATTGAACGGGATCCTGCATCGGTGCTTCCCGGAGGAGGCGATCTTTCGCATCGATCATTACCTCGGCAAGGAACCGGTGCAGAACATTCTCTACACCCGCTTCAGCAATCCCATATTCGAGCCGATCTGGAATCGCACCTACGTACGCAGGATCCAGATAACCATGGCCGAACGCATCGGAGTGCAGGACCGCGGCCAGTTCTACGACGCAACCGGCGCCGTGCGCGACGTAGTTCAAAACCACCTGTTGCAGGTTCTCGCGATCCTCACCATGGATCCGCCGACGGGCGAGCAATCTGAAGCGGTGCGAGATGAGAAGGTCCGGCTGCTGAAGGCGGTTCGCCCCATTGCGATCGGAGACGTCGTGCGCGGCCAGTACACCGGCTATCGCTCGGTGCCCGGCGTGAGCCCCGACTCGACAACCGAGACCTTCGTCGCTGTCCAGCTCCATATCGACACCTGGCGATGGGCCGATGTGCCGATCTACCTCCGTGCCGGCAAGAAGATGCCGGTCACCGCCACCGAGGTGTGGGTCGAGTTCGGCAGGCCACCGCGCGAGACCTTCGCAGAACACGTGAGTCCGGTTTCCAGCCACATGCGCATGCGCATCAGTCCCGACATCGACATCGGCCTCGGCTTGCGCGTAAAGCAACCGGGCGAGCGTATGGTGGGAAAGGACGTTGAGCTGATTCTCACGCGCGGCGGCGCGGCCAATCTGCCGCCCTATCAACGTTTGCTGGGCGACGCACTGCACGGCATCGGCCAACTCTTTGCACGCGAGGACTTCGTGGAGGCGCAGTGGCGCGTGGTCGAGCCGATCCTCGGCGACGTGGCGCCGCTGTATTCGTACGAGGTGGACACATGGGGACCGCAGCAGGCTGCGCGCCTCCTGGGCCCGGAGGGCATCTGGCTGAATCCGGCACCGCCAGCTCTAGCACAGGCTCAGGACACTGCGAATGTCCAGTAGGTCCGCTTGGGGCGGGCGTGGGCGGTCAGATGCCGATCGTGCCCGTGGCCCGGTAGCCGCGCGGCCCGCCATTCCCGCCGCTGCCAGGGGTGGTTCGGAAGAGGTAGTCCCAGAACGGGCTCGTCACGCCGTAATATCCAGGCCGCCGGACCAGTTCGAGGGGACGGGCGTGATGCAGTCCATGCCAATGCCTGCGCCGCCCCAGCCAGCCGCCTGCGGCGCCCCAGTGGTGCACCGCGTGGTGCGCAACCGAGTAGGCGAAATCGCCGACCGCCACTCCGAACGTGAGCGCGCAAGCGGGCCACGGACCCAGGATGAGCCACGCTGGCAGATAGCACAACGCGGCGATAGAAACGACACTGGCAAATGTCGGCGCGTAGATCCTCGCCGCTGGCCGCCGGTGATGCTCCGCATGCCACGTGCTGAACGGCTTCACGCCGTGCAGAACGAACCGATGCACCGCATATTCCATGAAGGTCCAGCTGGCAAGGCCGAGTGTGGCGCACGCGACATTCTCGATCAAGCGTGCGCGGGGGCTCATGAGCAACAGAAGCGCCCCAAGACCGATCGATGCACCACCGAGGACTGCGAAGTCCACTCGATACGCGGCCTTACTGTGCTCCAACGTGAACAATGGCATGCAGCTCCTCCAGCGGCCCGCGTGACCATCCCAGCGTCCGCCGGTCGCATTCCTCACTAATATAGCGGCCCGATCTTCCGCACTCTGTGCGCCTGCGCACCGACATCGTCGGGATGCGCAAGCAGACTGTCACTCCACTCGACGGATGCGTGCCGCTGCGTGACCCTCACCCGGCTCGCCTCACAGCCGGAGCTCCTCATGTCATCGCTGTCGTGGCTCGTCCCGGGGACCATGGCCGACGTCATCGCCGGCCGAATCGTCACCCCGAGCGCAGATGGCATCATGATCGACATTCTTTGGGGATCGTCGGCGCGATCACTCCCGGGTGGTTATTCCGCCTGTGCGCGATCGCACAAGTGACCCGACTCAATTTGCATAGCACGGGAGGCGCGGACCCCGGGGCTGTGGTGACCCTCATCGCCAACCGCACGAGGTTTCACCTCCTTCGCTACGGATCCGCGCGATTCACCGGAGGGCTGTGATCGGATGGACGTTGCCGGCTGCGCTTGTCTCTTGGGCGCGAGCTTCGCGCCTGTGACGGTATCCGCCAACACAGACGCCCCGGCTCCATGTCCGGACATCGAGTCGCATCCCGCGCGCGAGGGAAAGCATCTCGATGTCCGGGAACGCGAGTGCGGTGCATCGGTTCGCTCTTCGTCAACCAGGAGACCCTAATGGCGGTCGAACAGGCCCGCATTCACATCATACCCAAGCCCTGGGGCCGCACCGACCTGAGGCCCTGGAACGCCTATCACGACCCACTGGCGGCGGTCGGAGAAGCCTGGTTCGAGCGTGCCGATCCCTCGGCACCCCTGCCCACCCTGCTGCTGAAACTGATTTTCACCGACGAGCCGCTCCCAATTCAGGTGCATCGGCACGAGGCGCTCGCGCGCTCGATCGGTCTGGTGCACGGCAAGTGCGAAGCATGGTACATCCTCTCCGCCACCGCCAATGCCCGCATAGCCGTGGGACTGAAGCAAAAGCTGAATCCCGCTCAGTTGCGGGCGTGCATCCGCGACGGCACGATCGCCGAACAAGTTCAATGGCACGCGGCGCGAGCGGGCGACTGCACTTTCGTGCCCCCGGGCGCGATCCACGCCATCGGGGCGGGACTGGTCATCGTCGAGATCCAGCAGAGAGCTGACGCGACGTTGCGGCTCTTCGACCACGGTAGGCGGCCGGAGCTTCCGATCGATATGGCCGTGGCTGTTGCAAGCGCCCGTCAGTCCGAGCGGCACACCGCCCCGCGCAAACTGACCGCGGCAAGAACACTGCTCGTTGCCAGCCCGCATTTCGTGCTCGAACGCATGACGCTCGCGCCCGGGGTAGTGCGGGAACTGGACGCCGCAGCGGAGACTTGGCTGTACATTCTCGCCGGCGCGGGCGAGGTGGATTCGATCGAGGTCGAAGCGGGCAATGCCCTCTTTCTCGAAAGCGAGCCCGCCCGCATCGAAGTCGGAGCGAAACGCCTTCAGTGCCTTGTTGCATATGCTCGTTCCGTTCCGGCGCCCTATCTGCTCCGGCGCGCCAACGGCATGCGCGTGCCTGAACCTGCCCGCGTTCCGTCGCGAACGTCTTTGCGAATAGAGTCACTGCCTGCCTGCCTGCCGGGCCGGTCCTGCCGAGAAGGCGCCGTGAGCCCCCCCGGGCGGTTCGCGTTGGTTGGCAATTCGCTCCCGCGACGCTGTGGCATCGCTACCTTCACGACCGACTTGCTGCAGCCCAACGAGAAGTTGTCGCCGCACGAGCGATGCTGCATCGTGGCCATGACCGATGACGGGCACGCCTACGACCAACCGCCCGCCGTGTGCCTGCAGATCAATGATCGACGGCTCGAGGACTACAAGGATGCAGCCGATATCCTGACCCGCGCGCGGTGCGGAATCGTGTCGCTGCAACATGAATTCGGCATCTTCGGCGGCGAGGCGAACAGCCACGTCACCGCGCTGACCGCGCGGCTGACCATGCCGCTCATCGCCACATTCCCTACCGTGCTCGAGCGGCCGACGCCGGCGCAGCGGCGAGTCCTCGGGGAGATTGTCGAGGCTTCCGCGCGAGTCATCGTCATGGCCGAGAAGGGCAGGGAATTGCTGCGTGCCGTATATGAAGTCGCGGTCGGGAAGATCGAGGTCATTGCGCACGGGACTCCGGATGGCGCGTTCGTCGAGTCCGATGGGGCGAACTGCTCCCTCGGGGACGCCGGCGGAAGAATTTCTACGCGACCGACACCGCCCATAACGGCAGGTCGATCCGCTCGGAGCTGCTCGGGACCATCGATTTCGAGCGCCTCAGCATGACGGCCCTGACGGGCGCGGCTGTGCGCAACAAGGGCATAGCCCTCTTCCCGAGAAAGATCAACGGTCGCTACGCCATGATCGGGCGGCAGGACAACGCGAACCTCTAGCTCATCTACTCGGATGACTTGTACTCCTGGGAGGATGGTGCCGCGCTGCTCGCGCCTCAGTCCCCTGGGAATTCGGGCAGATCGGCAATTGCGGATCGCCGATTGAGCTCGAAGCGCGCCGGCTGCTGCTCACTCACGGTGCCGGACCGATGAGACGACATTCCATCGGAGCGGCGCTACTCGACAAACAGGACTCCGCAAACATACTCGCCCGCTTGCCCGCGCCGCTGCTGCGACCCCAGCGATCGGCCCACGAGGGCTACGTCCCGAACGTCGTGTATACGTGCGGCGCCATGCGCCAGGGAGACCGCATCATCCTGCCCTACGCGGTCTGCGACACGTTCTCGAATTTCGCGGCCATCGAGATCGCCACGCTGATACGTGCGATGGTACCCTGAGCACACCTGCTTGCCCGGTACCTGTCGGCCTCGGGTAGTCTGGTGGCACCGATCACGAGGCTCACCGCGCGCCGGGGATCGGGTACGCCCCGCGGGCCCGCACGTGGGGGCCCAGACCCGGCAGCAGGCGGTCGGTCTCCTTCTTGACCACCGCGTAGCACTCGCAGCACAGCTGTTCCAGCCGCGGCCGGTCCAGCACCGTGATGCGGCCGCGGGCGTAACGGATGACGCCGAGCTTCTGCAGCTTGCCGGCGGCTTCAGTGACGCCCTCGCGGCGAACACCCAGCATGTTCGCGATGAGCTCCTGGGTCATGGCCAACTGATTGCTGGGCAGCCGGTCGAGAGACAACAGCAGCCAGCGACACAGCTGCTGGTCGACGGAGTGGTGCCGGTTGCAGACTGCAGTCTGAGCCATCTGCGTCAGCAACGCTTGCGTGTAGCGCAGCAGCAACTGCTGCAGCTCGCCGTTGCGGTGGAATTCATCCTTGAGCTGCTGCCCGATCAACCGGTACGCGTATCCAGCGCTCTGCACGATGGCCCGGCTCGGAGTTGTCTCACCGCCCATGAACAGCGCCACCCCGATCAGGCCCTCGTTGCCCACCACCGAGATCTCCGCCGAGGCACCGTCCTCCATCACGTACAGCAGCGAGACGATGGAGTCGAGCGGAAAGTAAACGTGGTGCAGCACATCCCCGGACTCGTACAGGACCTTGCCGAGCGGCATCGGAATCAATTCCAGGAACGGATAGATTCGCGCGCGTTCGTCCGGCGACAGCGCAGCCAGAAGGTAATTGTCAGCGTACTCGTGGGATCCGGGCATGAGAATCTGGAGACTTGGTAAACCGACTCCTGTCCGCGTCTCGACGAGCCGCGGTTATGTGTGTGGGATCCCTTTGTGTGCCTACCATAACACGGTGGCACGTTCTTGTGTGCGGTAGCGTACAGAGAGGACGATGTAGGGCGTATGCCGTCGGGGCGGCTGCCGCGCCTGCAGGCGGGCGGCTGCCCGTGCCGCTGCCGCAAGCCCTCATGCCGCCGGGCGCACGGGCAATGGCAAAGCCTCCGCTCCCGTCGGTTGCGTCGGCTCAAGTGCTCTGTCCGTCTTCAGGACATCATTTCCGCCCAGGGCGACGCCCAGGATTCGACCAGACGGATTCAGACTGTCCACCATCGAGCTCGGCAGCAGTATGGTCGCGCCGCGCTCCAAGGTGGTCTCATAGATGATGTTCATCGCTCGCAGCTGCAGCGCCATCGGATGTCCGGCGTAAATGTCTGCCGCAGAGACGAAACTGCTCGCGATCGCCGCTTCTGCCGAGCCGAGAATCACTCTTGCCTGCTTCTCCCTCTCGGCCTGGGCCTGGCGAGACATCGCGTCCTGCAGGGCCGCGGGAATGGCAACGTCACGGATTTCCACCGAGCTCACCGATATGCCCCACGGAGCGGTCTTCTGACCGATCTCGACCTTCAGCTGCTCGTCGGCTTGCTTGCGATCGGACAGCAGAGTGGCCAGCACCGAGGAGCCGATCATCTCGCGAAGCGATGTCTGTGCAACGCGGTCGATGGCCTGGCGGTAATCGGTGATGGCCAGCGCGGCCTTTTCCGCGTCGTGCACGTGCCAGAAGACGATGGCATCGACGTTCACCGGCACGGTGTCTCTGGTCAGCGCCTGCTCGGCATTGAACGCCGTGGTTTGAATTCGCGAATCGATGACTGCTACCACAGAGTCGATTACTGGGATGATTGCGAATAGACCCGCGCCCCTGACGCTCTGCAGCTTGCCGAGGCGCAGAATAACGAACTTTTGCCACACGTTGGCCATTTTGAGCGACGCGGCGATGGCGACGGCGACCGCAAACAGGATCAACGCGGGATACAGATCGACGAAGTAGCCGACGGCAAGCGCCGCGGCAACACAGGCAACCACCAAGAACGATGTGAGCGGATTCATGTGCCTTGCCTCGTGTGCGCATTTGCGAGTGTTGCACGGTACCCCGCATCGAACGTGTCGTCGGTGCGCCGACGCACGGACTGACGAGAGAGATCAGTTGCTTGCCGTAGTGCCTCATGTCTTCCACGGCACGCCGCCCGCCCGCCCTTGCTGCATTGCCGCAATCGCAACCGCTCCCGGGCCTTGATAGGGCATCTTTGATGCCCCGTACTAAGCACCGAACCAGACATCCTCCCCGGTCCCTCGCAGGTGTTAGTCGGAGCAGGCAGATTGTTCGCGGACCTGCCTGACGGCACTACGGCGTCCGGCCGGCCTCGAAGACTCGCCCGGCTGTCGAGCACTGGTTCGTTTAGTCTGGAGCTCGAATCTCCCGCGCCTGAGAGTGCCCTTTGAGCGCCGGTGCACCCGTGATGCTCCAACGGTGTAATGGTCGGGGCAGGGAGATTCGAACTGCCGACCCTCTGCTCCCAAAGCAGATGCGCTACCAGACTGCGCCATGCCCCGATCGGTGCCGCTGCGGCTGGAATGTCCAGGCGGCACCGCATGATATGCGAGAATGCGCGCTTTCCGGAAGAGCTCAGGTTCAGGCGCGCGATGACGGCTCAGGTAATTGACGGGCGCGAGCTCGCCGGCGAGGTCAAAGCGCAGGTGCGGCAGGTGGTCGAGCTGTTTCTCGGCGGCGCGGATCGTGACCGGCTCGACCCGATCCTCGATGCGTGCGTGGCGGTCTATGTGGACCAACTCGACGAGGATGGTCAGGTGGACTTCAAGGGCAAGGCCAAGGTGTTCTGCCGCACCTACGCCTTCCTGTCGTCGGTGATCCCCTACAGCAATGCTGAGTGGGAGAAGCTCTCGATCTTCCTCGATCTGCTTTCGCCCAAGTTGCCGGCGCCGAAAGAGGAGGATCTCGCCAAGGGTATCCTCGGCGCCATCGACATGGACAGCTACCGCGTCGAAAAGAAGGCGGCCATGAAGATCGCGCTGGCGGATGACGACGCCGAGATTGAGCCGGTTCCGACGGAGGCCGGCGGGCGGAAGAGCGAGCCGGAGTTTGATCGACTGAGCAATATCCTGAAGACCTTCAACGAGCAGTTCGGTACCTTGTTTACCGACACCGATCGGGTTGCCAAACGCATTCGCGAGGACATCGCGCCCAAAGTCGCTGCCGATGCTGCCTACCAGAATGCCAAGGAGAACACGCCGCACACCGCGCGCATGGCACGACCAGGCGCTGGCCAAGGTGATGCAGCACCTGCTGACAGACGACACGCAGGTCTACAAGCAGTTCGTCGAGAATGAATCGTTCAAGCGCTTCGTGGGCGACATGGTGTACGCGATCACCAACCCATAGGGCACGGTCCCCGTTGCCCGCACGGCCCTGTCTTGAGGATCCGATGAGAGAGGGGGCGGCGTGAGTCCCCCGTGAGTCCCCGATCGGCGGATGCGATTCCGCGGACTGGGATTGTTGGCGTAAGCCTTTGATTTATTGGTCGGGGTGACAGGATTTGAACCTGCGACACCTACGTCCCGAGGGCGGGCGGTGGGCTGGGTCGAGCACCGGGATCGGACGATTGCATTGACATTAACGTTCTGGACGTTAAACTACTTAACGTTATGGACGTTAATGCGCGCAACCTGCTGTTTTCGCGAGGAGAAATAGACCGTGATGAACTTTGGCCAAAGGTCGTGGAATACCGCGAGCAGCCGTGCAGGTTTCGTTTCAGTTTCGGCCTGGATGAGCTGCCGGCAGAGCCGGGGATCATTCTAATCCGCGGACCGCGCCAGTTCGGCAAGAGCACATGGCTCGAACTCGAACTGAAGCGGACCCTCGAGGACTACGGGACGGGCTCCGCGTACTTCTTGAACGGCGATGAGATTACCGACGCAGACGAGCTCGAAGCGCGGCTGTTGGACCTCCTCCCGCTGTTCTGCGGCGACGCCGGCGTGCGGCGGATATTCATCGACGAAGTATCGGCGGTACCGAGCTGGGAGCGGGCCCTAAAGCGCATCGCCGATCGCGGCCAGCTTCGCAATGTGCTGATCGTGACCACCGGATCGAGAGCCGCCGATATCCGGCGCGGCTCTGAAAGACTCCCCGGGAGAAAGGGAAAGCTCGCGCGAACGGAGTACTTGTTCACGGGAGTCTCGTACAAGGATTTCCATGCCCAATTTCGCGATCAGCTTGGGGAGAATACCTGGAAATCGTATCTGTTGACCGGTGGCTCGCCCGTTGCGGCAGTGGAAATTCGGCAACGGGAACGACTCCCGGAGTATTTCTTCGAGATCATTCGCGACTGGATCGTAGGCGAGCTCGTAAGGAGCGGGCGCTCACGACAGTTCCTGCTTTCGTTGATGCGAACGCTGTTCGTTCAGGGCGGTTCGCGGACGGGGTATCTCAAGCTCGCGCGCGATTCCGGCCTCGCCAACAATACGATCGCCGCGGAGTACGTCGAGCAACTGTCCGATCTCTTGGCAGTGATTCCATCGCATCAATGGGATGCTGACAAGCGTGTCCCGCTTCAGCGTAAACCGGCAAAGTTCCATTTCATAAATCTGTCCGTCGCTCTTGCATTCAGTCCGAACAGGATGACGCACGTCAGCGAATTTGACGCTCTCGAGTCCGAGGTCAAGTCCAAATGGATCGAGTGGCTCGTCGCGCAAGAGCTCTTCCGGCGGCAGTGTATCGCAGGCGCCGAGGACCCGGAGGCGCTTTGGTTCTGGGCGTCCAATCAACACGAGATCGACTTCGTCGATGCCCACGAGAGATTGTATGAAGTCAAGGTTGGCCGAACGGGTCCGTTGGATTTCGTGTGGTTTCCAAAGACGCTGCCGAAACGAAACCTCCTGGTCGTCGGAGGCGGGCAGTTCGCGTCATCTGCCGTCAAGGGGGTTACGATCGAACAGTTCCTGCTCGCCGACGGATTTCCCCATCCTTACCCTGGACAAGTCGAAGACCCCGACATCTATAACGATTACGGCCGCTTTACGTAGCGCATGACACGACAGCGCGTATCGAAACCGAATTGCAGAGGAAGAACAATGCGCGCCTCCGGGTGGCAGTGCGCGCCCAATCGGCAGCCCGGCAGGTGGACGCTGCAGTGGAATCCAAAACCGCCGGCATGGCAGCTCAATTGCGATGAAGTCGGGCAACCGCACGCAAGTGTCTTCATGGCGAGCAGAGCAGTTCGTCCCAGCTCGCCATTGCAACAGCAACATCCGAGACGAAACTGGAACGCTTTTGGAACCCCAAGGCCCTGTTGCGGTGGAACCCCAAGAGTCCCTTCTGAGAAAAAGGCCAGGCATTTCAATGGTCGGGGTGACAGGATTTGAACCTGCGACACCTACGTCCCGAATGTGGAAATAGCTTCCTTTCACATTCTGCGCGAAATCAGCTGCTTACCCATCT
>JAKBCR010000349.1 GCA_021807675.1 Pseudomonadota bacterium | reverse complement strand
GCCTGCGCATTTTGCGCGGCGCAGCTGTGAGAGCCCTCACGGGCCTGCGCGTAGCCTTCTTCATCGAGAGCTTCCGGTCTTCAACAGCCCATCCAGCAGCCCCTCGGCCTCCTTCTCGATGGCGAGGATGTCGGCGCTGATTTCCTCCAGGCTGCGCATCGGCTGCGGCTTGTAGAAGTGCCGGGTGAAGCTGACTTCGTAGCCGATCCGGGTGGCGTCTTCCTTGATCCACGCATCGGGTGTGTAGGGCAACACCTCGCGGCGAATGAAGGCCTCGATGCCACCCTCTTCGAGCAGCGGCACCTGCTCGGTGTCGCGCAGGTCGCTGTCGGGCTCGTACTCGACCACGGCAACCTTGCCGCTCACCGGGGCCTCGAAAAGACCGCGGAGAAGGTCTGGCTTCGCCTTGCCGGGCTTGTGCACCTTGGCGATGACGGGTGGCGCGGATTCCTCGCGCCAGCTCACGGCCTTGAGGATCGCCTTCAGGTCGGCGGCGGGCAGCCTGATATTCAGCGTGCCAAGCCTGGCATCGACGCGGTCTCGAAAAACGTTGTGGTCTTTGAAAAGCGTATCGCCGAGGGCCTCACGCAGCCGGGTGGCGGCATCCACCAGCCGCCCATCGCGCTCCCAGGTCCTGGCATCGAGCAGCCTTTTCCTCGTCTTCTCCGGCAAGCCCTTCTTTGCGTTGCCGCCGTTTTCGTTGTCACTTTCATCCTCATCGCCGCCCCAGTCGGCAAGGCGATTCTCCAGGGTGCCGGTGAGCCTAGCGAAATCGGTGAACAACTGGTCGCCGAACTCCTCATAGAGCGCGGCGCGCTGCTCGGTGATGCGCGCGTCGTCGAGCATTCTCTTGGTTTCGAGCACGCTTTTCTTGGTCGGCTCGAGCACCGCGTCCATGCGCCGGATCACACACATGGGCAGGATGACATCGGGGTATTTGCCGCGCTTGAAGAGATCGCGCAGGACGTCGTCCGCGATACCCCAGATGAAGGACACGATCTTGTTGTGCGTTGCCTGATCCACTATCGGAAGCTCTCCATTCAATCCTTATGACAGCTATGACAACCACTCGGATACCGATCGACCGAGGAATTCTTCGATCGCGATGCCGTCACCGCCGACCAGCAGCGTGCGCTTTACTTTGAACGTCGCCGCGAATGCCGCGCTGCCGGGGCGGGCCTGCGGCGCACGGCCGCTCTTCACTTCAATCGCGGTCCGCCCGCCATGGGCCACCGCAACAAAATCGATTTCCTGGCCGCGATCCCGCCAGTAATACAGCTCGCATTCGCCGGCCGCCGCAGCGTTGGCGAGGTGGGCACCCACGGCTGATTCAATGAGACGTCCACGAAATTCTCGGTCTGTGCGGCTCTCTGCCAGGCTAACGCCGGACGTCACGGTCATCAGTGCAGTATTCATTACCTGCAGCTTCGGGCTGGATCCCCGGCTGCGCGCCGCGCCGCCGGCATACTTGGGCAGTCCGCAGACCATCCCGGCTCCAGCCAGTAGCCTCAGATAGTGCGCGAGCGTCGTAGTGTTGCCGGCATCCTGCAGCAGACCGATCATCTTGGTATACGACAGTACCTGGCCCGAGTAGCGGCACGCGAGCTCGAACAGCCGGCGCAGCAGCGCCGGTTTATCAACGCGGCTCAGGAGCAGCACGTCGCGGGCGATGGAGGTCTCGATGAGGCTGTCCGCGATATAGCGAGACCAGCGGGCCGGTTCGCCGATGAGGGGCGCGGCGCCCGGATACCCGCCGAAGTACAGGTATTGCTCCAGCGACCAGCCGAAGGCCGCGCGCATCTCTTGGAAGGACCAGTGCGGCAGCCTCAGGGTCTCGAACCGACCGGCAAGGCTCTCCGTCAGCCCCTGCGCCATGAGAAGTGGCGCCGAGCCTAATAGCACGACCTTGAGCGAGCACCCGTTGCGCGTGTCCTCATCCCAAAGCCGCTTGACCGTCTCCGACCAGGAAGGGATCTTCTGGATCTCATCCAGCACGAGCACGGCACCGGCCTCGCCTGCAGCCTCCAGTCGCGCCGCCTCCCATTGCTGGCTGATCCAGTCCGCGCCTCGAAGCGTCGGCTCATCGGCGCTGGCATAGCGAACGGGCAGGCTCAGTTCCCCAGTGACCTGCTGGACCAGGGTGGATTTGCCGACCTGGCGTGGACCGGCGACGACGTGCAGAAACCGGCGCGGCTCGACCAGCCGCGCGGCCAGCACGCCAGCTTGGGGGCGTCGGAACTCGCGCGGCCTTTTGCTCATGTCGTTGAGTATTTTTACTCGACGTCTAGAGCTACGCAACGTACTGTGAAGCCATCGGCCCCGCAGTAGCTTCGCAGTTCGAAGCCCGGCCTGTCAGGCGGTGCCCACTGCTGAAGGCCGAGGCAGCGCAAGGGTGTAGCTAGAGTTGTAGCTGATCGGCCAGCCAATCGGAAAAATCATCTACAGATTAATTAGATAGTCCTGCTCGCGGCGAGCGGGGTCAGAACGCGGAATAGGGTCCGGGGGACCACGCTCGCGGTCGAGCGGGCGCACCGATCCGGTAAGCCGATACTGCTCAGCGACGGCGATGGTCTGGCATCTTCCCGCCTCCCGTACCAAGACGGCCACCGCCCTCGACATTCCGCTCGTGCCCGAGGTGGTCGGTTGGCTCCGGGAGCTCAAGAGGCTCGCGGCCAGCAGCGAATATCTGTTCCCGAAGCGCCGGCGCGACCCCCGCGAGCGCGTACCGCATGTCGGTCTCGATACGCTGAACGTAGCTCTGGAGCGCGTGCCGCACGGCCTGCGGCCCTTCGGGCTGCCCGACCTGCGGCGCACCGCGCGGACCCAGCTCGCCGCGCTCGGTATCCGGCGCGAAGTGGCCGAGCGCTGCCTGGGGCAGCCGCTGCGCGGGGTCGAGGGCACCTATGACCGACACGACTACTTCAAGGAGCGGCGTGCGGCGCTCGCGCAGAGGACCGCTCTGCTGCTCGAGACCGAGCGCCCGAAGGACCTCCCCGTAGCCGTGCGGGCCGCCGACGTCCTCGGGTGGGCAGGCGCTCTTCCCGGCGACACAGACCGGAAGGGGAACTCGCCGGGCGCCGAGGGCGGTGCGGACTCGATGACGATCCGATTGGCATTGGCTCTTTGTTTCGAGTCGATCCGAGGGGCTACGATCCGCCGCTGGCACGCATCTTCGGATGGCCGCGCGCCATGCGCAGCACGTTCTCGCGGTGAAACTCGAGATACCGTCTCTGCCCCTCGGAGAATGCACCGACGTTCGCTTGGGCATCGCGATCGATTCCCATCCGCTCGAGGGACCCCGGGTCCGCCATGGGAGATACGATCAGCTGTCCCGCGTTCTCGGCAGGTTTGAGGTCGCAATTTGCGACCACAAAGAAATCCGCCGGTCGCGGTCGCCGCCGATACGCACCTTATGCCTTCACGGAGCACGGCGCCATCCGGGCGGCCAATGTCTTGAACAGCCAGAAAGCTGTCGAGATGGGTATCTATGTCGTGCGCGCCTTCTTACGGCTGCGCGAAATGCTCGCCTCCAACAGGGAGCTGGCCCGTCGCTTCGCGCAGCTCGAGGCTCGCCTCGACAAGAAGCTCGCCGACCACGACGAGGCCATCGCCGCAATTCTCTCGGCGATCCGTCGGCTCATGAACCCACCTTCCCCCAGGAGACGACCTATTGGATTTACGGCGGATCTGGACGGCGAGAAATAGGCAGCGGCCTGTATCCGCCAGAGCGACCATGCTGCCGGGCAGGTCGTCGCGGAGG
>JAKBCR010000348.1 GCA_021807675.1 Pseudomonadota bacterium | reverse complement strand
CATCTCTATCGCGGAGCCAACGGCACCGAAGTCGCATATCTGATCCGCCGCTTGCTCGACCGGCTCGGCTTGCCCCCCTCGCGCGTCGTGTTCATTGCGACCAGCGCTTCGTTCTCTAACGCTGACGCGGCCAAGAAATTCGTCTCCGGGCTTTCGGGTCTCGATCCGCAGGCGGTCCGGTCGTTGACCGGCCGAAAGCGCGCGTTCGAAGGGGCGGGCGCTGGCGACCGGGCCTTAGCGAAGGCGCTGGCACAGGTGCCGCTCGCGATGCTCCATTCCTCGTCGCTGCGTGATCGCACAAGCCTCGTCGTCCCGCTCGCCCAGGTCAGCACGGACATCGATGGTGCGCCGGTAGTTGTCACGCGTACCGATGCCGGCGCAGGCGAACTGCTCGTCACCGTTCACGGTCTCGATCGGACAGGAACGCGGATCGACGAAGCGCTCGTCGTTGGTCATGGCAGCGTCGAAACTGCGGGGCGGTTCCTAATTGTCGACGGCGTCGAATGCCCAGAGGGCAGTGTCAGCCTGACCCGCCGCTATCTGCTAGGCACCGCCGACAGCGACGGCTTCAAGCCCGTCGCCGACGATTTGCCAGCCGCGCTCGCAGAACTGCTGCAAGACCTTCCCGCGCTCGCGCGGCTGCGCAACATCACAAGTGGCGCAAAATGCGAGAGTGATCCCATTGAAGATCATGGTGCCGCTTGGGCGCTGACCGATCTCCCGGGAGTTCTGTTTCCAGGCGTTGACGACATCGTCGGCACCGTCGCGACGGACGCGCTCCTTGAACTCGCTTCGCTCGCCAGGCCGGCACCCGAAGCGGCGCCGCTACTGCCGGCGCGCGTCCATATGCTTTTCCGCGGGTTGCCTGGCTTATGGGCCTGCGTGAATCCGGACTGCACGGAGATCGACGCGGCGCTGCGCGGCGGTCCCACCGGCAAGCTTTATGCTGAACCACGCCAGAGTTGCGCATGTGGCTCGCAGGTCTATGAACTCCACAGTTGCCGTTCCTGCGGCCTGTCAGTGGCGCGCGCCAATATCGGCGCACCCGCCGGGATCGAGCATCTCTGGCAGGACAACGGCCAAGCTTATGCAGGAGAGACCGGCCTGATAGAGGCCATCCATGTCTGCCTGGAAGACCCAATGCCGCAGAAGGCCGGTGCTCCTCGGGCGGCCTTTCTCGATTTCGGTACGGGCAAGATCGATGGCGGCGGCGGCACGGTGCGCGAGGTCTGGCTGCCGCCCTTGCTCGGACCCAAGCTATTCGATGCTTGTCCGCGCTGCCAGGCCGCAAGCGGCCCAACTTCCGCGAACGGTATTTCCGACCTACAGACCAAGGGCGAACAACCGTTCCAGGAACTGATCTCTGTCCAGGTGCTCGAGCAACCGCCGCGACCGCAGAGCAAGACGCCGCTCCAGGGACGCAAGGCGCTGGTCTTCTCCGATGGACGCCAGACCGCCTCGCGCCTCGCCGGAACGCTCAAGACCTTCTCGTTCCGCGACAGTCTCCGGCCGCTGCTTCTGACCGGCATGGCGGCGCTCAGGCAGCCGGTCTTCAGGCCGTCGCTCGATGACGCGCCGCTGGCGATCGCGTTCGGTGCCGCGCGCCACGAAGTTCGATTGCGCCCTGCTGGCGACGACGACGGGCGCATGGACCGTGCCGGCCAGATCGCACTCGACTTGGTCCGCGATTCGGATGCCGAGACCAGCGATTTCAGCACGCTGTCTAGCAAAACCAGCGAGCAAACGCCGCTGTCCGTCTACCAGAGCATCTACGCGGTGCTGCAGGACGATCACACCGGGCTGTTCCCGCTCGCCCTAGCGACGCTGCGGCCCAAACTCACCAAGATGGAGGCTAAAAAGCTCGCCGAAGGGCTCCAACTTCCGGCGATCGAGGGTCTAGCCGAGGACGAAGCGCGCACCGCACTCATCGAACTGTGGCTGTGGCAGGCGATGCGCAAGCACGCAATCCGCCTCCAGCACACACCCGACAACATCGAAGGCGCCCGAGGTTCGGCGGGCATCCGCGCTTGGAATGGCAAATTCTCGCGGAAACTCGCAGCTTTGCTGGAAGGACGTGGCCTCAAGCAGTGGCTGAAGGGCGACTATCTGACGGCATGCGAGCCTGCGCTCCGGGACGTGTTCGCCCCCGGAGCCACCGGCGACTATTTTGTTCAAGCCGCAAAGGTTATGCTTGACGTAGATGGCACGGCGGAGTGGATCCGGTGCGAGCGTTGCACCAGCGTTTCGCCGCGTAACCCGCTGATCGGAGACAAATGCGGTTACTGCACCGGCGACGCTAAGCCCATCGATCCGTCGCAGGATGCGGTGTTCCGCAGCCGAAAGGCTTTCTATCGCCGCCTATGGGAGCGGCTCAGCGACGAGAATGACGGCTATACCCCGCACCAGTTGATCGCCGAGGAGCATTCTGCTGCGCTCAACGATAGCGGTATGGCCAACGCCATGTCGCGAAACGAAGCCTATGAGCTTCGCTTCCAGGACATTCCGATCGAGCAGGACGGTCAGATCGGGGCTCCGATCGACATCTTGAGCTGCACCACCACGATGGAGGTGGGCATCGACATCGGCGGCCTAACCGCCGTTGCGCTGCGCAATGTCCCGCCGGGCCGCGCCAACTATCAGCAGCGGGCGGGGCGTGCTGGCCGCCGCGGCGCGGGCCTGTCAACCGTGGTGATGTTCTGCGGTGCCGACAGCCACGACCAGGGCTTTTTCCGCGATCCCGCGCCGATCGTCGCGGGACCGGCACCCGATCCGATCCTCAATCTCGACAATCTGGTGATCGCCCGTCGCCAGGCATTCGCCTATCTGATCGGGCGGTTCCAGCAGGACCGCATCGACACGGTGGGCGGCAGTTCGGACGTGTTCTCATCATTGGGCTCGGTGGCCGATTTCCTGAGCGGCGACGCGGATGTTTTCTCGCTATCGGGCTTGAAACAATGGATCGCCGACAATCGCGCGGAACTGCACGGCGACCTTGTCCGTCTGTTCACCACCTCGTGCCCCGCGCTCGACGCGGATGCGTTGCTAGACGAATTCCCCGTTGTGCTGGAGACCACTCTTCCCTTGCCGACCGATGAGGAAGATGCGCCGATACCCGACACTCCGCCGGTCGAAGATGCCGATGTCGACGATGAGGTCGCTGAGGATAGCGGTGAGGGGGAAGGTCGGGACGATGACCATGGCAGGCTGCTCGATCGCCTGTTCAAGCTCGCCCTACTGCCCAAATACGCCTTTCCGACCGACGTCGCGACCTTCAGCGTATTCGAAGAGGGCACCGATCCGTGGAACCCGAAGCGCCGGTATGCGCCGCAGCAGGCGTTGAACGCGGCGCTCAGCCAATATGCCCCTGGGCATGAGGTATGGGTCGACGGCCAGCGCTATTTGTCGCTCGGCCTCTATTCCGAGCGCGACGAGGATCGTCGCCAAGCCTACCAGGATAAGCGGCTCTACTTCCAATGCCGGGTCTGCAACTATGCGGATCTGCTGGATTGGGACCAGGGCTATGTCGAGCAGACCCGCGACTGTCCTGCCTGCGGCAATCGCGCGACGCTCGGCCCAGCTCGTCGCTGGGTGCGGCCGCCCGGCTTCTCCCATCCGCCGAGCATTACTGTTCTCCCGCCGGAGTTCGACGCGGGCATGCGGTTGCGTCCGACCAAGGCTACGCTCGATTCCTTGTCGTTCGAACCTGGCTCGCGCATCGGCGGTGAAGCCTGGCCGATCGGCACTGGCTGGGAAGGCTGGAGTG
>JAKBCR010000090.1 GCA_021807675.1 Pseudomonadota bacterium | reverse complement strand
GAGCGCCCCTATCGACTGGCCGGTCATGGCCGATTGCGGAAGTTTGACCAAGGCGCGCCGTACCTGCAGTTGCTACGGACCGAGCAGTGCTGCGGGGACGACGGCAACACCATCCTGCCGTCGGTACGCGTGCCTGCCGGTCGTGATGACCGCCATGTCCGTCAGGATGGCGCCGAGCTGCTCACGGAGCCACAGGAGATGGCTCACGTCCGCGTCCGTGACCTCCGCGCTCGTCTTTACTTCAAGCGCGAGCACGCGCTGGTCGCCTGTCTCGACGATGAGGTCGATCTCGCGCCGGCCGTCGTAGGTGCGGCAGTGATAAACGCGTGCCTCGGAGGCCTGCGCATAGACGCGCACCGATTGAGTAACGAGCGCCTCGAACATCTGCCCGAGAAGGGTTCCGTCCCGGGGCGGAGCGTCCGTTGGCGGAATCGTCATGAGCCTGGCACCGGCAGGAATACCGCCGAGCAACGCCCCCGTATCCACGCCCAGCAGGCGTGCAGCCAGTGCGGGATCCACCAAGTGGTGCTTTGGAGCCTGGGTGAGGCGCCTGAGATGGTTCTTCGTCGGAACCCACCCGGGAACCTGATCGAGAATCCACAGCTGCTCGAGTACATTGCGATAGGCGATCACCGTGGTTTTTGCGGGGATTTCCTCTGCCCCCGCCGAGGCGGCATTGCGAATTTTCTCGAGCGACGTGGTGGTGGCCGTGGCGGCCGCAAAAGCCGCCATCCAGCGGCGGAGGGTCTGCGGTCGCCGGACGGAGTAACCTTGCTCCTCGAAGTCCCGACCAACGAGTCGGTCGAGGTAGCCATCGAGCTGGGCGCGCAGCGCTCGGCCCGACAGTTTCCGGATGCCCGGGAAGCCCGAGGCGACGATTTCGTGGGCGTAGTCGGCGAGACCGATGTTTGTGTGACCCTCGGCTTTCGCTTGTGCGCCGCGGAGCAGGGTGGCCACGCTAACGGTCGGCTTACCCAGGCCACGCTCGGCCAGACTGAGCGGACGCATCCGGACTCGTACAATCCGGCCGGCCCCGGAATGGCTCGGTGGCCTTGCGGGGGTTGCCGAGCCTGCGAGGAGAAACCGCCCCGGGGTCGGGTCTCGATCGACTGCGGCGCGCACAGCATCCCAAATCGCCGGCACATGCTGCCACTCATCCAGCAAAACTGGCGGCGGATCTCTGAGCAACACCGTTGGATCCGCGGCCGCGATGGACCTCATCTCAGGCACGTCAACGCGATGCACGGTGGTCGCGCGGCGCTCTGCCGTCGCAGTCTTGCCCACCGCTTTGGGTCCTTCGATTGCGATGGCGGCGAGCTGTGGAAGAAGCTCATCGAGTTCGCTATCGACGATCCGCCACGTGTAATCGGTCATGGGTGGTGGCCTGCCCGCTTGGGCATTCAGAATACCAGGCAACCACCTGATAGACTACCATTCAACCTTTCGTAACGATACTAATTAACCATTTATTGCAATACCATTCCACCGAATTGGCGCCAGGGTTACCCAAGGTAGCCAAAGGGCGAATAGCAGCCCGGCTCTTCGACGATGCTGTACTCGATCCGTTGCGCTCGATCTATCGAGGCGCTCACCGCCGCGCTTCAAGGTCCTTCGGTTACGGCCGCCTCGAGCCCTTCCGGGAATTACGGGATCGCGGTGATCAATCAGCCAATCCCACCACAAATGCCAGGGCGACGTTCAGACGAGCGATATCCCTTTCATCGAGCGACCCAATCCTGCGGCCAACGCGCTCGCGGCGGATCGTCACGGGCTTGTCCGCCATGATCTGCGAGCGCGTCCGCAAGCCATTCTTCTCCGTGGGCTCGATGGTGACGCGGAAATCCTGCGCCTCGACAACGTCTGAGGTCATTTGGCAGACGATCACGGAGGCGTGTGCCGCGGGTAGAGCGTTGGTTTGCACAATTACCGCGGGGCGCGGCTTCCCATAGTCGCCCGACGCCGCGACGGTCACGACGTCGCCGCGCTTCACTGCGCGTCAAATTCCGAAACTGCTTCGATCCATCGCATCGCGTCTTGCTCCGCGGCCCTGTCCAAGCCCGCGACCTCAGTGGCGACCCGTCGCAGGACCGCCCGCGCATGTGGATCGGGTACGACCAGACGCAATTCTCGCAGTCCCTGTGCACGGCGTCGCTCGCGCATTGCGCGCATTCGCTCTGCAGCTTGTGCCATTACCGCACCCTCCCGTGTAACGCGTTACAGTGTAACGCGTTACAGGTGGGGATTCAATAGGGCCATTTGGAGGCTTTGGCGTGCCGTGGTCGCCACTCGGCTCCGCGGCGGTCACCCCGCTGCTCAGGCGATGGGAGCCGCACGGAGTCGACTCCCGCTTGCGGCCCATTACCGCCGGGGACGCGGTGACGCGTTCCCCAATTCAACGGCGGATACTGGAATTGAAGCGATCGTTCAAACCGCGCCGGTGGAGAACAAGTGAATGCTGCAATTGGGCTGCATCTCGTCGGTCAGCAGCCACTCTGCTCCTCGAGCCGCTGCGCTCGAGGGTTACTGACGGGCTGCGCGACGGACGGTGGCGCACCCCTGTGCTTCCTGCGCATCGGGGCATGCACGCGGTTGCTCACGCAGGCAGCGTTCCCTCTGCCCAAAGCCTTCCCGCAAAACCTTCAAAGGCGGTCCAAGTGGCACGTGCCAACGCCCCGCCAACGCTGACCCGCCGCACGCCCACGCCCGCCAGTTCCGCGACCGACAGCCCGGTGCCCGACAGGTTGACATTCAAAGGCTTGTTCAGTGCGATCACCAGGCGCGCGATGGAGGTGAGATCCTTGATCCCTGGAGCATACAGGCAGTCTGCGCCGGCCTGACTGTAGGCGGTAAGCCGAGCAATGGTCATTTCCAGGTCGGGCTGGCCCAGCCAGAATGCTTCGCAGCGTCCGACGAGCAAGACATCTTCTCCGGAACGGTCAATCGCCTCACGCGCGGCGCGCAATCTCCGAACGGCCTCATCGAGGGGATACAGACCGGTCCCCAGGCGGTCCTCGATCGAAAGACCAGCCACCCCGGTCTTGATGCAACGGGCAACATTGGTCGCGACCCCCTCGGGGTTACTGGCGTATCCGGATTCGAAATCAGCATTAACCGGCAGATCAGTCATCCCGACCAGGAATTGCAGATGGTTGAGCACCTCAGCCACCGTCATTTCCCCGTCAGCTCTGCCCAGAGCCCAAGCGGCCCCGGCGCTCGTGGAGGCAATTGCCCGGAAGCCGAGCCTCGCCAACCGGACGGCGCTGCCGCCGTCCCAGGGATTGGGCAGAACAAAGCAGCCCGACCGATGCAGCGCGCGGAAAGCCGCGCGGCGTTCGGCTATCGGCACCACAGCCAATGGCTCTACCCCTACTCCGCCTGCGGCGGCTTGAACTCCAGGGCACCGGCGATGCGGTTCCACGCGTTGATCGTGGCAATAGCCACGGTGAGCCGCAGCAACTGCCCCTGACTGAACACTCCATCCAAAGCTCGCCGGGCAGAGGCGACATCACCTCGGCGGTTGGGATCACTCAGCGCTTCGGTATACGCCAGGGCGGCCCGCTCTCCCTCAGTGAAACCTGGAGCTTCACGCCAAACGGCCAACCGATCTAACTTTCTCTGCGGCACATCTGCCTGGCGCGCCCAATTCAAGTGCAGCTGCAGGCAATAGGCGCAGCCGTTGATCTGTGAGGCCCGCACCTTCACCAGCTCCAGCAGCCCTGCCTCCATGTCCCGTGCAGAAACCTGGCCCAGCGCGCGCAGCGCCGCGACCGCCTCCGGCAGGCTGTTCGCAAAGTAGTCAAACTCGATGGACTGCAAGGTAGTCATGGTGGATGCGTCCGGGTGCGGCTGGAGTTTACAATCTCAGGGGACGAAGATTATATTCGTGTACTGATATGACGCGCAAGCCCAGAGACAGAACGAAGACGAGATCCATCCCGCGGGTGCCGATCCCCGCGATAGGCGAAGGCAAGCGCGGCCAAGCCGGGCACCTGGGCTACTTGCTGCGTCAGGCGGCAAACGGCCAGCGCCGCAGAATGGACCAGGCACTGGCAGCGGTCGGCCTGACACATCCGCAATTCCTGGTGCTGACCATGGTCCGCGCCTATCCAGGGTGTTCGAATGCCGACATCGCCCGTCTAACGATGCTCACTCCGCAGACGGTGCACGCCATGATCACGGTGTTACTCCACAAAGGCCTGATCTCGCGCCAGCCGAATCCAGTCCACGGCCGCATCCTGAACATCGAACTGACCAACGCAGGCAGAGAGCTGCTCGGGCGGGGACGCGCTCGCGCGCTGGCGGTGGAATCAGACCTTCAGGGAGCACTGAAAGATGCCGAGATGGTCATTGTCCGGCGCTGGCTGGTCAGCGTAGCTCGTGGAGCACCATCGCACGACGGCGAACTCCCCACGCCCCCGCCGCAGTAGCCAGCTTGCTCCTCGAAATCGCAATCGATAATCCGCTCGAGGTAGCCATCGAGCTGGACTCGCAACGCTCGACCTGAGAGTCTGCGGATGCCCGGGAAGCCTGAGGCGACGATTTCGTGGGCGTAGTCGGCGAGACCGCGGCTGGTGTGACCCTCGGCTTTCGCCCGGGCGTCGCGGAGCAGGGTGGCCAGGCTGACGGTCGGCTCGCCCAGGTCACGCTCGGCCAGACTGAGCGGGCGCATTCGGACTCGCACAACCCGGCCGGCCCCGGAGTGGCTCGGCGGTTTTGTGGGGTTGCCCTGCCCGCTTTCGGCATGCCTGGACTGGGTAATGCCACTCGCGCGAAATTCAGCGGCTCATCCCGTCATCCGACCCGTCCGCTCAGATCCCGTATCCCCGCGGCGATCACGCGCACCACCCTCTCGCATTCCTCGTCCGGAGCATGCCGCCCCGCCATCTTCAGCGCGTCCGTGAAGTAGCGGTTGGTCATCTCCCAGTTGAAGGTGACGGCCGAGATCAAGGCATGCGCAAACCGTCCCTCGGCATAGCCGAGCGCCGGACAGTGTTCCAGCATCAACTCGATCCAGCTGTCCGCGGTGCTCCGCAGTTCGTCCCGGAACGCCGGATAGTCACCGAGATAGGACGTCGTGTCGTACCAGGTGCGGAGCCGGGCCGGCGTCCAGGCGCGATCGTCGGCGGTGCCGGGCAGGACGACCGGAGCCACCATGCAGTAGATGATCTTGGCGAGATCGATAGCCTCGCCGGACGCCCTGAACCCTTCGAGGATGGCGCGCCGCTTGGCCTCGAGCCGTGTGAACAGGCGCCGCCCGACATGGATGTAAAGATCGGCCTTCGAGTCGAAATATTCGTGGATGGCGCTGAGCGCCACGCCCGCCTGACCGGCGATCTCGCGCAATGAGGCGCGATCGAAGCCGTCCCGGCAGAACACTTCGATTGCGCTGGCCTCAATGGCTTCGATTGTCAGCGCCTTGGACACGTTGGCGATTCCTCGCTCCGCCAGATGCGTTTTCGGACATGGTAGCCCAATCGGACAAGCGTCCGGAACCGGCGTCTGCACACTTCCCATCCCTGGAATATGCTCGGCTCAATCCGATGCGAGCGCACCTGAAGAGACGCACCCCATGACGCTGATCACAAAGGACCTGGCGCCGCGCATCGGCACGCAGGTGATGACCGATGCGCAAACCCTCGTGAGCGGGAAAGTCTCCGCAGAAATCCGCACCCTGCTGCATCAGCGCGGCGTGGTGCTGTTCCGCGACATCCACCTGACCGACGAGCAGCAGGTCGAATTCGCCCGCACGCTCGGCGAGATCGACCAGGGCATCTACAAGGTCACCTTCGATCGCAAAGAGAATCCCCAGCATGCGGGCATTCTGAACCCGACCCATTCCTGGCATATCGATCGCGTCGATTGCGACGTGCCGACGCTGGGCTCGATCCTCTCGCCGCGCGTCCTGTCGCCCATTGGCGGCCAGACGGAGTTCGCCAGCACCTACGCGGCTTACGAGGATCTGCCGCAGGATGAGCGCGAATTTCTGGACACGCTCCGGATCATCCACACCATCGAGGCATCCTTCCGCGAGGTACAGAATCCGACCGAGGAAGAGATCGAATTCTGGCGCCGTTTCCAGCCCAAGGCCCAGCCGATGGTCTGGCGCCACCGCTCCGGCCGCAAGTCCCTGGCCATCGGGATCTCGGCCTGCAAGGTGGTCGGCATGGATGACGAGGCAGGCGCGGCGCTGCTCGATAGGCTGATGAAATGGTCGACCCAGCCCCAATACGTCTATCGCCACGAATGGAGGATGGGGGACATGCTGATGTGGGACAACACCGGTACCATGCATCGCGTGCTGTCGTTCGATCATTCCTGTGGACGGCGGCTGCACCGGACCACCCTGAAGGGCGTCGAATCGCTGTCGCTCGCATGAAAGTCGGCATCACCTGCGGGGGCATCGGGCCGTACGCCAGCGGCGAATTTCTCCGCCGCTCCATCCAGGCGGCGGAGCGCGCCGGTTTCGCCCATTACTGGCTGCCCGAGCACGTCGTCCAGTTCGCGGACTATCCGGAGTCGAGCTATCCCTATGCCGGCGGTTCCGGCCAAGAGCTTCCCGAACAGGATCCGGACGCGCCGCTGCAGTTCGGCGATGCGGTGTACGCCTTTACGGACCCGCGCAATCCGCTGGTCGATCCCGTGGTCGGCATGACGTGGCTGGCCGCCGCCACCAGCCGGATCGAGGTCGGCACCAACATCCTGATCCTGCCGCAGCGCAATCCGGTCCTGCTCGCCAAGGCGCTCGCCACGCTGGATGCCTTCGCGGGCGGGCGGGTCGTGCTGGGGGTCGGGGTCGGCTGGGCCAAGGAGGAATCGGCGGCCTGCGGCGCCGATTTCGCCACCCGCGGCAAACGGACGGACGAGGCGATCCGCGTGATGCGTGAACTCTGGACGAAGGAAGCGTCTACCTTCTCCGGAGAGTTCTACCGGTTCAAGGACGCCTTCTCCTTTCCCAAGCCGAAGCGGGCCGGCGGCATCCCCGTCCTGATCGGCGGGGAAAGCCCTGCCGCGCTGAAGCGGGTCGCGCGGCTGGGCGACGGCTGGCTGCCCTATAACCTGCCTGTCGATGAGGCGGCCGGCGTGATCGCTCGCCTCAAAAAGATGACCCAGGCCGAAGGCCGCGACCCGGCGGCGCTCAGGATCGTCAAGATCGTCTACAGCAATGCCGCGCTGGACGATCTCAGGCGCTATCGCGACGCCGGCGTGACGGAGCTCAACATCGCATCGAACGGCGAGATCCCGACGGACGAGGCCGGCATGGAAAGGAAATTCGACGAATTCGCCAAGCAGCTCATCCGTCCGCTGGCGGAGTGAGCGGATGGCGATAGGGGTGTTGGACGGAAAGGTCGCGCTGGTCACGGGCGGCGGCACCGGGATCGGAAAGGGGATCGCACTCGCCTTCGCCGCCGCGGGCGCCAAGGTGGTGATCGCGGCGCGACGCGAGGAGCCGCTGAAGGCGGTCGCGGCGTTGGCGCCGGGGAGCATCGGCCATGTCCGGATGGATCTGGCCGACCGCGGGGATCAGGCGAGCGCACTCGCCCACGTGATCGAGCTTCACGGCAGGCTCGACATTCTGGTCAACAATGCCGCCTATCAGCTGTGGAAGAGCTTCGCCGAAACGACCGAGGAGGAGATCGACGACCTGTTCTTCACCAACCTGTCGTCCATCACGCGGTTCATCAAACGGGCGCTGCCCCATCTTGAGGCCAGCCGGGGCAACATCATCAACATCTCCTCGACGGCCTCCCGCCATACCGTGGTGCCGTCGCAGAAGCTGTCGGTCTACAGCGCCTCGAAGGCCGGGCTGAACCAGCTGACCCGCACGCTCGCCCCCGAGCTCGGCCCGCTGGGCATCCGCATCAACGCGGTGGCGCCGGGGCTGACCCGTGGCGATTATGCTCGGGATTCCCTCACCGCCGATGAGGCGACCGAGGCCTGGGTGCGCCAGGTGACGCCCCTCGGCCGCTGGGGAGAGCCGGAGGACATCGCCAGGATGGTGCTTTTCCTGGCGAGCGACCAGGCGTCCTGGGTCACCGGCCAGGTGATCGATTCGAGCGGCGGTTGGCAGATCGCGGGAGGCTGAATCCTATGTCGAGCTCCCTGTCCCAGGAAAAATTCGCGGCGAGCGGAAAGCAGCAGGCGGCGGCGCCGGCCAACTTCTCGACCGACGCGGGCGCGCTGGCCTACGCCAACGGCCTGCTGGATGAGCTCGTCGCGGCGATGCGCTACAAGCTGGAAAAGCACATCGTCGGCTGGCCGGGCGAGGATCGCGAGCTCGACACCCACGAGGCCCTGCGGCATCTGCTGCGCGACCTCAATTTCGCCCACTCGGCCTATGTCGAGGCGGACTACCGTAACCCGGCGCTCACCAAGATGGGCGCCACCACCCGCATCCAGTTCCAACTGCCCTCGCCGGACTGCGTGTATCATTCCTGCATCCTGCACGGCGATTATCGCTACCGGATCACCGGCACCCGGGGTTCGGCCTCGATCTTTCAGCTTACTGTCTACAAGGGCCACGCCTGCGACCTGGTGGGCTGGAAGACACACAGCATGATCAACAACATCGACTTTCCCGAGCAGTTGAGGCCGGACGAATCGGTCGATGTCGTGCTGTCCCGGACCCGGCCGGAGGACTTGGGCGGGGCACTGTGGCTCGAGCTGCCCGAGGGTCCCTGCGAGCTGCACAGCCGCCAATATTACGGCGACTGGGAGAGCCAGAATCCGGCGGACCTCGTGATCACCCATGAGGACCAGACCTTCCCCGCCGAACTGCTCGACCGCGCGACGGCCGAGCGCCGGTTCTGCCGGCTGGTCGATCTTTTGCGCGTACATACGGATTTCTACCGGGCCGGCGTGCAGGCTCATCTGAGCGCCGATCCTCATGAGATCGGCGAGCTGAAGATCCCCGGCGCCTTCGAGGGCACCCACTATTATCCCGGCCATTTGCGCTGCCGGCCGGAGGAGGCGGTGATCGTCGAAATCGAGGATCCCGGCTCGATCTACTGGAACGTCGCCCTCTTCCAGATGCAGTACGAGCCGGGCGACTGGTGGGCGCGCCTGTCTTCCTTCAATTCGAGCCAGGCGCACACCGATATCGATGGCAAGGTGCGCTTCGTCGCCAGCTGGAAAGACCCCGGCGTGCCCAACTGGCTGGACGCATCGGGACGGGTGCTGCATCTGATCGCCTTTCGCTTCTTCCGTGCGGCGCACACGCCGATGAAACCCAAATTGAAGACGGTTCCGCTGCAAGAGGTCCGCCGGCACCTGCCTGCCGGCACGCCCGCGGTGAGTGTCGCGGAACGGCACGCGCTGATGGTCAGGCGACTGGCCTCCGTCTATCGCCGCCGCTGCGGAGATTTCTGATGGAGCCCATCGCCGCCGTGAGGCAGGCGCTGACCGTGGATGCGCTGCTCGACGCCGCCTTCCGGGAAGCGGGAACGGGGGCCAAGTCGTTTCGTGACACCTCGTTCCTTCCCAACCTCGAAAAGGTGCTGGCCATCCCGCGGAGGCTCGATCTGTCGGTGCGCGGACTGCAGGGGATGCGCGCCAATTCGCTGCGCTTCCTCGTCAACCGCCTGCGCTACGAAGCCGACGTCGAGCGCCATCCGGAAATCCTCGACGAGGACGTCTCCGGCCCCATCGTCATCCTCGGCCTGCCGAGAAGCGGCACCACCAAGCTCCAGCGCTTACTGTCCTGCGACCCCAATGTGCTGGCGACTCCGGCCTGGATGATGTTCAACCCGGCGCCCTTCCCCGGCGAGGCGCCCGGCGACCCGAGCCCGCGCATCGCCTGGGCGGAGCAGATGATGTCCGTGGTGTCGAACACCGAGGAATCCTATCGAAAAATGCACGACTTCAAGGCACGGGAGGCCGACGAGTCGAGCTTCATTCCGCTCGCCAACTTCGACTATGTGATGCAGTACGTGACGGCGCCCGACCCGGTGTTCCTGGCGTGGGCCCGCACGGTGAACCGCGTCTCGCCGCTCACTTATATGAAGCGAATGCTGCAGTACCTGCAGTGGCAGCTGGGCGGCCGGCAAGGCAGACCGTGGGTGCTGAAGAATCCGGGCCACACCGGCGAGGTGGCGCAGATGGCCCAGGTCTTCCCCAACGCCACCTTCGTCATCTCCCAGCGCGATCTGTCGGACACCATGGGCTCCAGCATGCGGATGATGGGCGAGATCCTGGTGAACTCCTTCGACGCGCCCGATCCGGGTCGCTATGCCGATGAGACGGTCGAGTATTGGAGCTATGAGTTGAACCGCTACCAGGAGCAGCGGCGCGCGCTCGGCGGCAGCATTCGCATCGTCGAGACACCTTACCGCCGCTGTGTCGAGGACGCCTTGAGCGTCGCGCGGGAAGTCTATGCCCTGCACGGTCTGCCCTGGACCCCGGAAGGGGAAGCCGCGATGCGTCGATGGGATCTCGACAACCCCCGGCACAAGCTCGGCAGCTACGGCTATTCGCTGGAGGAGTACGGATGGAGCCGGGAGCGTGTCGAGAAGGCGTTCGGACCCATCGCCCGAGAGTGGCGAGGCTTCTAGCGGAGGCATCGAGCATGTTCCTGAAAGGTCATTACCAGAACGCGTACGTCACGCACGATATCCACAAGGCAATGGACGCGCTGACCGAGCGGTACGGGCTCACCGGCTACATCCTGTTCGAACCGGAGATGATCCTGAAAACGCCGGAGGGTGACAGGCCTGCCAGCGTCAAGGCGTCCCTCGCCTGGGCTGGCAACCTGAACATCGAGCTGATCCAACCGGTCCGCGGCTTCCAGGATCATTACCTGCCCTATCTACCGGCCGACAAGGCCGACTTCACGCCCCGCTTTCATCACGTGGCGGTGCGGCGCGACGATCTCGACGCCATGCGTGCGGAGATCGCGCGGCTCGGATTGCCGATCGCCTTCGAGGGCGAGGTGCCCGGCCTCGTCTACATCTATCTCGATGCGCGCAAGACCCTGGGCCACTACCTCGAATATGTCTGGGCTTCCAAGGAGGGCTGGGAAATGATGGGCTGGCCCAAGGATCGGCCCATCACATGATCACGGTCGGCGACGCTCGGATTCACCGGATCGAGGAACTCACTGCCCGTTTACCCGGATGCTCAACGCCGGCAAGGAACTGATCAAGCGCCATGCCCATTGGCTCTCGCCGAAATGGATGGGTGCGGATGGCACCTGGGAAATGGTGGTGCAGAGCTGGATCGTCATCGTCGACCGCTGGGACTGCCGGCGGCCTGACCATCGGCGGGTGGCGGCCAATGACGGCGTGTTCGAGAACAGCGTGCTGCCCGTGGTGCACGCCGGGCTCGCCGAACTGGTGCCGGACCGCTACCGGATCTCGCCCGGCCTCGAGATCGAGCCGGCGCCGGGTCATACGCTGGGCCATGTGGCTCTCCATCTCGCCTCATCCCGGCGCATTTCGCCGCGCCGCATGCGGGCTATCTGCACGAGACCGACGGCGTGAGGACGTTCGAGCCGTTGGCCTGAGAGGGAGCTCCGAGCTGCCCGGAGCGCTTCAGCACTTCTCACCTCACCGGTAATTCGCTCGCGTTCTGCCTCAGGCCGGCAGCATGCGCAGCTGCTGCATGCGTCTGATGTGCTTCTCGATCATGACCCGATTATCGATACACGCGTGAAACCCTGCCTGACGGAGCTTGATGTTGCTGGAATAGCCAGCCCGCAGGATGTGTTCTGGAGGCGTATCGGCGGTCCAACCGCGCGCGGTTTGCAGAGAGTTGCCGAATAGCTCCCGCACGTCTGTCGGAGCGTTCAAATTATGCTTCTTGACGATCCCAGGCCACAGTCCGATCACTTGGGAGAGCTCCTCCTGGATGTCATAGCGCCGCTCCGGACCGAGCTTCATCCCCATGCATCGCGCAACGATGGGGAAAGCATCGTGCCGACTCAGCAGGTCACCATTGTTGATGTTGAAAACCTCATTACGGGCCCCGGACGCTTCCGTTGCCCATTCCAGCGCCTCGGCGATGAGGTCGGCGTCGCTCGGCTCGATGAGTTCGCTTCGACCCTCCGGCATCGGCAGATCCCGGCCCGCCTCCTTCAGCAACGCGGCGAAGATGGCCAATACGATCAGGGGACTCATATTGGCGCCAAAAGCCACCCCAAAGATCGGACCGGGCCGGAAAATGGTCCACGACCAAGGCGCCCCCAGTTGCTTCTCCGCGATGTAATCATGTTGCCGGTAGTAGAAATTATCCCCAGGATGCCGTGGGGCATCCTCATACATCGGCAGCTTGACCTTGTAATCCGGAAGGTGCACTCCGTAGGCTTTGCCGCCATGCAGTATGGACACCTGGCGAAAATCCCTCGCCACTGAGATCAACGGATCGAAGACATTCCTGAGCATCGCCTCGTTCTTGGCGATTTGCCGGGCATCTCTCCAGCCCGCGAATATGTCATCGTCACGCTCGTTGAGCGCCGCGAAGACGAGATAACCGACGTCGGACATCCGCTTGAAGATCTCGTTGCATGCCCCCCGGTCGAGCAGATCCACGGAGATGTGCACCGCATTTCCAAGAGGTATCCACGGTTTGCGCCGCGATACGCCAATGACGTCCCACCCGGCACGATTGGCGAAGCGAGAAAGCGCCGCGCCACCCACGAGCCCCGAGGCCCCCGCGATCAGAATCCTCTTTCTTTCAGGCATGAGCCGCCCTCGCTCCTTTGCAGAACACCGTAACGTCGCCGCTGACGTTCGCCTGGCATGCAAGACGAACATGGTCCTCGGGCACGTCCTGATGCCGCCGGCGGACCCACATCAATTCCTGCTGTTCCCTGGGCGTGGGGGGCGAAAAATGTTGCGCACCGGACCGGATCAGAAAATAACAGGTCTTGCATGCGCCGGCACCTTTACAGACGGTCGGCCACAGGATGCCGGATCTCGCCGCAGCGGCGAGCATAGTTTCATCGGGGCCGACCTCGAAAGTCAACGATGCCGGCTCGACGGTGACACGTGACAGCAATCTCAACCCTCGCCCACGAGCTTCGCGACCTGCCTTTCGAAATGGCGGACGTTGCGCTCCTGATAGTTACCGAGACGCGGACCGGAAAATCCATCCGACTCCAGGCCTTGCTGGATCAGCCGCAGCGCGTGGACGTCCTGGTCCAGGACTTCACCAATGAAGCGCAGTTCCGGCTCGGGCCTGCTCGCGAACCTTTCATTCGCCTCGAGCATGACGAGCGGAGCATCCCGCTCCATCTTCGCTCCCTCCGGATAGGGCGCGAGCGCCATGATCTCCCAAAGGCAGGAGCGGTGATCGTTCCCATTGGGCCGAAAGCGGTGGATGACCGGCAACGCATAGCCGCCCCAGTGGATGACGTTCGGGAAGAACATGTAGCCGATGGCATCGAGCATTTCCGCGTCGCTTTTCTGAGTCAAGTCCACGCCCGTCATCTGGCGCAGGCTGCCGCGCAAGAGGTCGGCCAGAACCGCGCGCGCTTGCGGGAAAGTGCTGACCTGCGGGAAGCCGTTCGGGAAGGCTTCCGGGGGAGAGTACTGGCTGAGGAACGCATCGAGGGAATCCTGCGGCTCCGTGGTCTCCCCGATGAACGGGCTGGGCACGCCGAGCGACAGAATGAAGCGGGTGTGCAGGCCGTAAAAGTCGTACTTGGCACTGCAGTCGGCGGTGAACGGCAGGCCCTGCGGATGCACTCCCACCGTGTGATAAATCTCATTGAAACCGTGCAGCGCCAGCTTCCAGTTGCAGGGCACGATCATGCCGAAGTGGTACGTCTTCCGGCTGTGGGCGCGCGGCCAGCTTCTCCAATGACGCAGGATGTCCGGCCCGAGATAGTTCTCGAGCGGCTGCGCATCCTTATCGAAGTTGATGAAGACGAACGCGTTCCACCGCTCGCACCTCACTTCCCGCAGGGCCAGGTCGGCATCCGAGGCACCGGGGAAATCCCACCGCGCGGGAATGTTGTGGACACTGCCGTCCAGGTTCCACGACCAGTTATGGAACGGGCAACTGATGTGCTTGACGTTGTCGCATTTCTCCAGAAGCCTGGTTCCCCGATGCTGACACGTATTGTGAAAGGCCCTGACGGTATCAGGCGCCGTGCGGATCACCATCACGGATTGGCCCACCACGTCGTAGGCGATGCGGTCTCCGACTTCGGGGATGTCATTCTCACGGCACGCGACCTGCCAGACCTTCTTCCAGAGATGCTTGACCTCGAGTTGGTGGTATTCGCCCGAGATGTAACCCTCTTTCGGCATGACCTCATTGCCGAGATCCCAGGTCGACTCCTCGAACATATGCTGCGGCACGGGGCGCGTATCGGTCTTCAAGTAAGTCTCGGGCGACGTGAAGGAGGCTGGCTTTCTCATGTCGGCCGGATCGATCTTGTCGGCGATCATCTGCTTTCTCCGTCTTCGGTCACTGACGGGGCCCGTTCCGCTTGAGGCTCGAGCGTAGCATGAGTATGCGTCGAGGAGATGGCAGAGGCGTGCAAAACGTTCGCCGCATGCGCCCGATCGCGCAGAGGGCGGGCGTGAAGGTCCTCGGGAACGGCGGTTATTTCGGGATTTGTCGCACCGTGTTAGGAGAAGACCCGCGCTGCCTGGCCGCGGCCGCGGGCCGCGCCGGTGGTGCGGAGGGCGGCATCCTTCACCGCCCGCCGGGGGACATGGGCAGGGTCGTCATGATATCGATCTTGCGGTGCTTGCGCAGGATCACCAACCTGATCTTCTCGCCTGGGTCGTAGGAGGCGAGGATCCGGATGGCTTGAGAGCCGCTTGCGGGAGTACGGCCGCCGATGGAGAGGATCACATCGCCATCCTGAAGCTTCAGCACCCCGCGCGGCGGCGCGCGCACCACCAGCACACCGTGATCGGTACCGAAGTAGCGGCCGAGCTGCGGCGTGAGAGAGGCAACGCGCATCGCCCCGATCGGGCCCGCCAGGGGCTCCTGTACCGGCCAGGCCAGCGGCAGCGGTGCTTGCGGCAGTTGGGCTGACGGTGCTGACGCCGTAATTCTCTGCCGCGCGGCGTTGAGCTGTGCTTGCTGCTGTGTCGCGACCTGCGCCTCGAGCCGCGCCTGCTCGGCATTGAGCATGGCCTGAGTTCCCGCCTGTGAGGCGGCGAGGCGCGCCTGCGCCTGCGCCTGCTGGATGGCGAGCTGCGTCTGCGCCCGGTCGACGGCGGTGTCCGCAGCCATGGGCAGCGGCGGTCCCGCGGCTGATGCTGGACGCGAAGCGGCCAATGCGGACGCCGCGCAGAGCGTCAGGAGGAGGGCAAATTTCGGACACCCATCCAGTAGACCCGCGTGCCGCCAATGGGATCTCAGCGGTAGCGAGCCCCGGCGTTCGCGCCCGGGCCCTGACTTCGCAATCCACTCTGCCGCCATTGCCTTCCCGATCTCCATGCACGATCACCTCGACGACCTGGTCGAGACCTCGATCAGGCTGATCAGCCGCTGCGGGTCGATGGGCTTGGTGAGGTGATCATCGAAGCCGACCGCCAGGGCGAGACGCCGGTCCTCATCCTGCCCCCAACCGGTGGTGGCCACCAGCATCATGTGCTGTCCCCAGGGCTGCGAACGGATGTGCCGCGCGAGATCGTAGCCGTTCAGCTCAGGCATTCCGATGTCGAGCAGCGCGATCTGCGGATGAACCAGCGCTGCGATCTCGAGGGCCTGCCGGCCGTCGTGCGCGATGTCTACCTGGTGGCCCCGCAGTTTGAGCGTCACCGCGAGACTGTCGGCAGCGTCTGAGTTGTCATCCGCCACCAGGATGCGCCGCACGCAGTGCGCTTCGGTTGCCGGGGTGGCCGGCGCAGTGGATTGAGCGGCGCTCGCCGGTTGCGCGGGCAGCCTCACGATAAACTCGCTCCCTCGCCCGAGACCCGCGCTGCGCGCCTCGATCCTGCCGCCGTGCAGCGCAACGATGCCCCGCGCCAGAGCGAGCCCGATTCCAAGACCGCCTTGCGCGCGCTCGAGCGCCGTATTCGCCTGCGAGAACAGGTCGAACACCCTCGGCAACATCTCCGGGCTGATGCCGATGCCGTCGTCCCGCACGGAAATGACGGCCTGCCCTCCCTCGAGGGCGACCCGCAATTCGATGCGCCCATGAGGGTCCGTGTACTTCGCCGCATTGCTCAACAGATTGATGAATACCTGAGCGA
>JAKBCR010000347.1 GCA_021807675.1 Pseudomonadota bacterium | reverse complement strand
TTCCGATCTGGTGATGCTCTCTACGGAGATGGGTCGCTCGGCGGCGCTGCGTGCGGCCCGGCACGCCTCGGAGTCCGCTTATCTGAGCGGCGATGCGCAGGAAGGCCCGCGGGCATTCGCGCAGAAGCGGCGCCCGCAGTGGCAGGGCCGTTGAGCGGACTTGCGGCAGATCCGTCGCAGGGCATGCGGCAGGGCGGCGCGGGCGGTCGGCGGGATCGTCCTCAAGCCGTGGGAATCCGCCGCTTGCGCCGGTTTTGCAGCGGCCGCAGATAAGAGGGGTCCTCTCTGCTGCGGGCGGGCGCGCCGTTGGCATGAACATCCGCGACGTCGGCAAAAGGAACCGGGAGCGTAGGCACGAGTCCCGACCACTCCATGGCCGTGTTGCGCAGGGCAATTTTCCACACACCCGCGCGCCGCTCCAGCCGGTCGATGTAGCGTCCCCCGGCGATCCAGTTCGTCTCGTCGCGATTGCGGCCGACGAACAGGAAATAAGTCTCCGCGTGCGCGAGGTCACCGTCGATATCGCAGGTGTGGTTGAGCAGGTTATGGTGGGTGGCCGACTGTCCCTGCTCATGCACGCGTGAGGCCCACTCGTAGGTCTCGGCCGGTCCGCCGACGCACACACCCGCCGAAATTACGGCATCGTCGTGGAAGCCCGAGAGGAAGAGATCCCGATCGAAGCGGTCCACTCCCCGTGAGATCCTGACCAGGCAGTCGAGAATATCCTGCCGGTCGAGCAGCATCTGGAGCCGGTGCCCGGGGTCTCGGGTGGGAGTCTGGGTCGTCATCGAGCTCAACCTCCGAGACGGTTGTGGCAGCCCCAATGCCGCTCACTGAAATGCGGGAATGACGTCCTTCGCGAAGAGGTCAGCATACTCGATCATTTTGGCCACCGGCAGCCCTGGCGGCCTCATCATCATGACGTGCTCGACGGGCGCCTTCGCCAGCATCCCGTTCAGCGCATCGATTGCCTGACTCGGCGTGAGAATGCGCAGGATGCCGCTCGCCTTGAATGTCTCGAGGGTCATCGGCGCAAGCGCGCTGTCGGCGAAGCCGGTCGAGGCGCGGTCCTCCGCCAGCCACTGCCCGTAGGTGTTGTTGACGTGGTGGTAGTAGGGCGCGAGCTCGTGCATCGCGCGCTCGGGATCCCGAGCGATGACCATGAAGAGCGACTGGATCCGGATCCGCGCCGCTGCAGGGTCCTTTCCTCGGGCGCGTAGTTTCTCGGCATAGAGATCGCAGATCTCCTCGTTGCCGAAATAGCCGTCACCGAATTTCGCGGCGCGCTCGATCGCCTTGTCGGTGAAGCCGCCGATGTAGAGCGGAATGTGTCCGCGCGGCGGTGTCGGAGTGATCGAGGCGCCCTTCAGTGAGAAGTGCCGTCCTTCATACGAGAAGGACTCTCCGGCCCAAAGTCGGCGGATGATCTCCAGAAACTCGTCCGTGCGCCGCCCGCGCGTGGAGAAGTCTATCCCGTAGGCTTGCGCTTCCCGGCGCCGGTAGCCGACCGCGACCGCCATCTCGAGGCGGCCGTTGGAGAGGATGTCGAGGATCGCGCACTCCTCCGCGAAGCGTACCGGGTGGTAGAGCGGGGCGAGCGCGATCGCGGATCCGAGCCTGATCCGGCTCGTGCGTGCGGCGATCGCTGCGAGGACGGGAAGCGGCGCAGGCACGTAGCCGTCCTCCGCGCCGTGATGCTCAGGCACCCAGGCGCCCTCGAAGCCGGCGCTCTCGCTCCAGCGGATGAACTCGAGTGTCTCCGCGTAGAGATCCGCCCAGGGGCGCCGCCACTGCGGCGGATTCCTGAAGTCGTAGAGATAGCCGAACGAGAGTCTGCTCTTCGTCAAGGGCATGTCACTGCCGGGCTCTCGCGAAGCTGTAGCGCAGGTGCTCGCCGAAGCCGTAGGGGAGCACGGGCAGGATCAGGGGATCATGGGTGTCACGGATCGCATCCATCTGCTCGCCCACTTGCTCGAGCGTCCAGGAGGGGCGATACACGCCGCGCGTCTCGGCCACGTAGGCCCTGGCCACACGGCCGGCGAGGGCGATCAGCATCTCGCCGGAGATCGAGCAGGACTCGTGAGCCAGCCAGCCGACCACCGGGGCGACCAGCTCCGGACCCATCGGCGGGTACTGCGAAATGTCGAGGCCCTCGGCCATGCGGGTCACCGCGCCAGGGACGATGAGATTGGACTTCACTCCCTCGGCCGCGCCCTCGAGCGCGGCCACGTGCGAGAGGCCGATCAGGCCCGCCTTCGACACGGAGTAATTGACGACATCGTGGTTGCCGTAGAGGCCGCCGATCGAGGTGGTGAGAACGATGCGGCCGTACCCGGCCTTGCACATGAGGGGAAACGCGGGACGGACGACGTGGAACCCACCCTTGAGGTGCACGTCGATAACCGAATTGAAATCCTCGTACGTCATGTCCTTCAATGAGCCGCGACGTACATTGCCCGCGTTGTGGATCAGGATGTCGATGCGGCCGTAGGTGTCGAGCGCCGCCTGAATGATGGCCTTGCCGCCTTGCGGAGTGGCCACCGATTCGGTGCAGGCGATGGCCTCGCCCCCGCTGGCCTTGATCTCGCGGACGACCTCTCGCGCGGGACCTTCATCCGAGCCGTCGCCCTTGAGACTCCCACCGACGTCGTTGACGACGACCTTGGCGCCTTTGGATCCCAGCAGAAGTGCATACTCCCGGCCAAGGCCTCTGCCTGCTCCGGTGATGACTGCAACGCGACCGTCGAATCTGAGCTCGGGCACGGAGTGCTCCTTGGTTGTTCAGGCGAACGCTTCCTCGCCTTCGAGCTTCGTGCGGTGCAGGAGCCGGCCGCAGTTCGGGTCGTAGGGAGTCGCGCGATGCATGGTGCCGGTGTTGTCCCACATCACGAGGTCGCCGACCGACCACTTGTGCCGGTAGACGAACTTCGGCTGGGTCGCCCAGCAGCGAAGCTGCACGAGCAGCTCCGCGCTCTTCTTGAAATCCATTCCGACGATATGCCGCGCTGTGCAGCCGAGCACCAGGGATTTGCGGCCCGAGCGGTGAGTCCATACGAGCGGCAGCTCGTTGTCGCCGATCCGCATCATCTGGCGCAGATGCTCGATGTCCGGCTCCGGCTCGTAGTAAAAGAGGCTGTTCCAGGCTGAATGCATGACACGCATTCCATCGAGCTGCCTCTTCTCGGCTTCCGGCAGGTCCTCGTACGCGGCGTACGTATTGCAGAACTCGGTATCGCCGCCGCCGGGCGGCACATCACCGAGCGCCCGGCTGGAAAGGAGCGAGGCGAGAATGGGCATCGGGCTCATCGTCCCGTCGATGTGCCAGTAGAGAGAGCCTTTCAGGTAGTCGGCGAGCTGATTCACCTTGGTATCGAGCGTCACCTTGTATATCCGCTCACCGCGGATCTCGGGCGCGAAGGTGCCGAGCGTCTCGGTGAAGGCGATCTGCTCCTCGTCGGTGAGGGCAATCTGCGGAAAGACCACCACTCCGCGCTGCTCCAGCAGTTCCCGGATCTTCCCCGCGTACGTGCCGCTCAGGAGCGTGTCCTTGTCCGCGCGGATCTCGGCGCCGATGCGGGGGGTGAGGTCTCGGATCGTGAACGACATGTTGCGTCTCCGGCGGAGCCGTCGGCAAGGGCCTACTTTATCGCGCGGGGCGCGCCGATGCCCATGTATCTGGCGAGGTTCCGGTGGAAATTGGCGATGTTGCGCTCGCGATAGGGATTGGGCAGCGTGCCGCGAAAGCCCCCGTTCTTCATGCCCT
>JAKBCR010000346.1 GCA_021807675.1 Pseudomonadota bacterium | reverse complement strand
CCTCCTCGAGCCGATCGGAAATATCCCACCCGCCGAGGCCGAAGCGCGCTACTACGCACAAGCCCAGGAGCCCGCGATCGCGGCGTAACTCAAACCAAACAGCCTCCGGCAAACCCGGGGCGGTTCAACAGTCCAGCGAGGTGGCTTCATGGGCTTCTGTGTCCCCTATCGCTGGCGACTGGCGGCGCCTGTTGTTCCTTCGGTTCGGGCGTCGTCTCGATGAACTGTCGGATTGCTTGGCGGATGACCCAGGAGAGTGATGCGTCTCGGGCTACTGCTATGTCATTGAGCGTCCGATAGTCCTGCTCTTCGAGGCTCACGGTTAGCCGCGTTGCCTTGCGAGGACGCTCGTTCATGCCACACTCCACAGCTTCCCAGACCTACGTTACCTTTCGGCGCATCACACTTCAACGAAGTGATGCACTCTTCACCAGCCAAATCCGACCAGAATTTTTGGACCGTTCCAGCAACCCCCGACCCATGGTTGCAGTCCGGCGTCTTGCTGAGCCGGTGAGGACATTGGCGGCCGGCTTGCCAGCGCGCGACTGGCGCCAGTCGCCATGGCTTAATCGCAGACACCGCCATTCTCGCGCCACGGTATCCGGTGGCTTTCCGCCGATTTCATAGAGCCCGCTCAGATTACCGTCCGCTGAGGATCCTCTAAGCAAGAACGGCCCCGAAGGGCCGTTCCTATCCGCTTGAAATCTCTAGGAGATTTTGGAGCGGGCGAAGGGATTCGAACCCTCGACCCCAACCTTGGCAAGAGGCGGCAGAGCCTACGCCTTACTTCGATATGCTCCGCTGCACTCTATTTTTCCACATAAAATCAATAAACTAAGTTCTCCCTGGTTCGCCAGGCTGCGCTCCACTTTTCTCCCTCCTGCTTACCTGGTGCTTACCCGCATGCTAAGGTGCCATTCGGGTAAGCAGATCAGAGGAGGCAATCGATGGCAAGAATCACAAAGCGACTTGTGGATGCCCTTCGCCCCAAGAAAGCCGGCCCGAGCGATCTCGATGTCACAAGAGCCCGCTACGCCGGCCGCGCCTCAAAGAAGGACGTCGTCGCTTGGGACGACGAGCTGCGCGGCTTTGGCATTCGCTTCAAGCCGACCGGCGCAGGCGCCTACATCATCCAGTACCGAAACGCTGAGGGCAGGAGCAAACGCCTGACACTCGGCTCTGTGGCCGAATTGACTGCCGAGGAAGCCCGCAAGCTCGCTCGCAGCAAGCTCAGCGGCGTCGCTCAGGGAGGCGACCCCGTCGAGGAAAAACGCGCGGCGCGCACCGCTCCCACGGTGGCAGAGATCTGCGATTGGTATCTCGAAAAGGCAGAGGGCGGTGAACTGCTCGGACGCCGCCGCCGGCCGATTGCCCCGAAGACCCTGGCCCTCGACCGCAGCCGGATCGAGACGCACGTCCGCCCACTCCTTGGCGATCGCAAGGTCGAGAGCGTGTCGCTGGCGGATATCGAACGCTTTCAGGCCGATGTCGTCGCCGGCAAGACGGCGAAGCCTCGGAAGGGCCGCGGCGGGATAACCACCGGTGGCGCCGGCGTCGCAGGACGTACGGTTGGGATGCTGCACACGATCTTCGAACAGGCGACCCGCCTGCATCTCATCAGCCATAACCCGGCAAAGGGCGTCCGAAAGGTCAGCACCGACAACAAAGTCGAACGGCGCCTGTCGCTGGGAGAGATCGCCCTGCTCGGGAGGGCGATCCGGCAAGCCGACGAGGAAAGCCCGGTCGCGCTCGCGGCGATCCGCCTCATGCTCCTCACCGGGTTTCGTCGAATGGAGGTCCTTACGCTGGAGCGGGGCTGGATCGATCCGGAAGCCGCATGCGTGCGTTTTCCGACGACCAAGAGCGGCGCCCAGCTCCGTGCCATCGGTCAGCCAGCCCTCAAGTTGCTGCTCAGCCAACCCGGCGGCCAGAACGAGAACCTATACGTCTTTCCCGCCGAGGTCGGCGACGGCCATTTCGTCGGCGTCGTCCGGATTCTTCAGCGGCTCTGCCTGGCCGCCAAGCTCAAGGAAGTCACCCCGCACGTGCTTCGGCACACCTTCGCCAGCGTGGCCGGAGACATGGGCTTTTCCGAGCTGACGATCGCGGGCTTGTTGGGCCACACCGGGCGAGGCGTTACCCAGCGCTATGTCCACCTCGACAAGGCTTTGCTTCTGGCGGCCGACAAGGTCGCCGAGGAGATCGAGCTCGCCCTGGATACCGCCGCTGAACGGCGGTCAACGCGGCCGTCGGCAAAAGGGGGGCGCCATGTCGAGTTCGCTTGAAAGATATAGTCCCAAGAGCTATATTTTGGCTATGTCCGGTCGGCCCTGCCGGAAATGAGCGTTTACGTCACCAAGGAGTTTAGGCGGTTTGCCCGAAAGGCGGGCTTGGCCGATGGAGAGCTGCTCGAGGCCGCACATGACCTGGTGGCGGGCCGTTACAAAGCCGATCTCGGCGGTGGCGTGTTCAAGCAGCGCGTCGCCCGGGAGGGCGTCGGCAAGTCGGGCGGTTCCGGACGAACATCCTCTTTCGGATCGAGAGCCACAGCTTCTTCGCCCACGGTTTTGCGAAGAGCGACAAGGCGAACGTGTCGGCCAAGGAGTTGAAAGCATTGAAGCAGCTGGCGGATGTGCTGCTTGGGTTTTCGGATGAGCAGATCGCGGCGGCTCAGGCCGCCGGCGAATTGAGCGAGGTTAAGAGCAATGGCGGCGACCAAGAACAGGGCTGGAGGCGGTATCCTCGCCTCGGTCCACAAGACCGCGACCGGCCTCCACGAGGCTGGCCTGATGGACAAGGCGACCATGCGCGAGTTTGACGCCCTGTGCCTCACTCCGGTCGCACCGCTGACACCCGAGGAAATCCGGGCGCTACGCGAACGCGAACAGGTCTCCCAGCCCGTCTTCGCCCATTACCTCAACGTCCGGAAGGATGCCGTCAGCAAGTGGGAGCGAGGTAAGAAGCGGCCGGATGGGCCGTCGCTTAAGCTTCTCAACTTAGTTCGTGCCAAGGGACTTCAGGCAATTACCTAAGAGGCGGAATGCAATTTGAGTGATGGGATGAATATGTAATTGCGGAATATTTCGCTTTAGGAGAATATATGCCTGCAATATTCGTACACGTTTCGGATATTCACTTTGGTCAGGAAAGTGATCATACTGTCCATATCCATAATGATGTGAAGGGGCAGCTCATTCTGGATGCTGCTGAAGTAATTGCTGCTCTCCCGGGACACTCAGCGCACGGCATCCTCGTCACTGGTGATATAGCCTACTCCGGCAAGCAGCCCCAGTACGAAGAGGCGGGTCGCTGGCTCGACGAACTCGCCGGCAGAATCGGCTGCCCAATCCACCGAGTGCAGATGGTGCCCGGCAACCACGACGTGGACCGAGATAAGCTCTCCATCGGTGGCTCAAAGTTGCTCGACTACATCCGTGCGGGCGGTGCTGCGGAGTACGAGAGGGTGGTGAGCAATTCGGCGGACCGCGCATCGCTGCTCGCCCGCTTCGAGGACTACGGCAACTTTTCGTTCGGCTACGATTGCGCGCTCGACGGGGAAGTCCGCTTCGCCACGAACCTTCGCGTCGAGCTAGCGTCGGGCCGCTGGATCCGTCTCATCCGCATGAATTCATCCCTTCTCTGTCATGGGAAGGAAAAAGATGATGCGCCAGAATTGGTGATAGGCGCGAGACAATTCACCATCCCCCGCCACCCTGGCGAAGAGAATGTTGTGCTCGTCCATCATCCACTCAATTGGTATAAAGA
>JAKBCR010000345.1 GCA_021807675.1 Pseudomonadota bacterium | reverse complement strand
ATCTCCTTTGGGAAAAACGCTATAGCGTCGGTGATTGCCGAGATTGATAACCTTGTCACCGTAGATGATCCCGTCGCTCCCCATCGGCGGCGCGGTCCTCGCATACCGGCGGTCTTCGTGCTGCGCCCGTTTCCGCGTCTCGCCGCGAAACCCACTCTGGATCAGCCGGTTCAGGATCAGCGTTCCGGCCGCTTCGCCTTTGATGGGTGAGAGTACCTGCCATTTGTCGGCGGCCGGCCCGGAGGACCAGAAATTGAAATAGACGCTGCCGTTGCTCTCGTTGCCGCCAAGTGCCTTGAGCGCGAACGACTTTTCCAAATCGTTCTGGTCAACGCTCAATTCCTCGCCGATGACCTTCGGCAGCAACGCGGCAAATTGCGAAGGCGAGGTCCAAGGACATATCCGCAGATGCGGGCCGCAGTTGCCCTCGGCCAGCTTAGAAATGATTTCGTCGCCGCCGGGTCCGGTTGTCCGTCCGCTGAACAGTTCGGCAAGTTCAAGGTCCTGCCGCTGCCCGCCTTGCTGGCGGCTGCCAATCGTCAGTTCGGCGTACCCTGCCGCGACGTGCGGTTGGTTCACCGCGAACTTCTGGGGAGTCAGGAGCTTGACGACATCGACGAAGGGCCGCCCAGCGCCGATCGGCGGCAACTGGCTGGGGTCGCCGACGAGGATGATGCGGTCAACACCGCTCAAGGCGTCAAGTAATGCCGCCAACATGTCTTCGGTGAGCATCGAGGCTTCATCGACGATCACGGTCTTGCAGCTCGAAGACCGCTCGACATCGCCGATGACGCGGTAGCTTTGCGTGGCTTCGTCATAACGGTTCGGACGCAGGAATTGCGCGAGCGTCCGCGCTTCGACGCCGGTTGCCTGTTGCAGGCGCACGCGCGCCTTTCCCGTCGGCGCGAGCAGGAGGACGCCGCGCTGCTTTACCGATGCCGCGCGGCAGAGAAACTTCAGGAGGGTCGTCTTGCCCGTACCGGCGGCGCCGATCAGCACCGAAAAGCGGGAAGCGGCGAGTTCCGCCAGCGCCGCCGCTTTCTCGCGCCGGCCCCGATCCTCCAGTGATCGCTTCGGGGCAGGCGTGTCCTCGAATTCGATATCCATCTCCGCCCGCCAGTCGATATCGACTGTGAGCCGTTTGCCCATCTTGACGCGCTTCTGCACCGCCGACGCGATCACTTCGCGCGTGACGACGAGCCGGTCGATCTGGTAGGCGGGCCTGCCATTTTCGAGCGCACAGGGCGCGATAACGGGCGCAAGCCTATCAGCATGAATCTCGTACTGGTCTTCCGTCGCCGGCAGCGTCGGACTCAAATTGAATTTCTTGAGCCGTGCAATGATCTCTTCCCGCGATAGCAGCGTGTGACCGTCCACGGCTGCGTCTTCGAGTACCGCCGCTGTCGCGGCCCGCAAGCGCCGTCCATCGACCGGGCCTGTCATCACGGACGGCGCAGGAATCGGATGGGCGTTCGCGATCGCCTTCTCCGGAAAAGCGCCCTGATCGACCGTGCGGAACGCGATCGGCTCGAGTTGCAAGCGGTCGCACTCATAAAGCGTGTATGGATTCTTCAGGATTGCGGCGTCAGAGATTTGTTCGTTGCCTTGTCGGATACCGGCCGTATTCCGCGCGGCAGGGTCCCACCAGCGCGCGGCCTGATCGAACGCCAAGTCGAACCGCGCCAGCAGCTTTGCCAGCGCCAGCCGCTTCGCGCCACGGTCGCTGGCGAGATATGTCCATGTGTCGGCAAAGCCCGTGACTTGCGCTTTCAAGTCACCCGGCAGGGTCTTTGGATCGTTCACAAGGGCGGCAAGTACCGGCCAGGGGTCGCCGTTCTCTCCTGCCGCCTCCCAGCAATGATAGGCGAGCTGGTAGCCGTACTCGACACCCATCGCGCAGAGGACCGAGCCCAGTCCGGGATAGGGACCGCGCAGGTTCCACAATTCTCCGAGGCGCTGGTCGATCCATTTCAGCTGTGTCGTCCAATCACCGCCGCACCGCTCATTGTATTCAGTTAGCGCCTCCTTCACCGCGAGCAGCGCCGCTATCGCGCCGGTCGCCGTGACGTGTTCGCTCGCGTATGAAAATTCGCCTCTGTACTCCGCCGGCACAAAGGCGATGCAATTGCGAGGGTCGAAATCGGTGTCCTTTTCACATCGACTCAGCAGATCGTGATAGGGAAGCAGGACGCCGTCGCTGCCGCCGGGCCGGATACTGTGGCAGACCGATCGCTCCCATAGATAAGAGCGGATTGGCACGTTCTTCGGCGGATCGTAGGCCCATTCCTGAAGCTCGCCGATCGAAGTGATTCGTCCAACGCCCACGATCATCCATTGGTCGTCATCAATGAGCGGTGTGCGCTTCGCATAAACGAATATCAGGCTTTGCTTTGAATTCAACGCCCCGAAGAAGGCGTCCAGCAGTGCCTTTTGATTGGCGTGGCCTTGTATCCACGGCCTCTCATCAAGCCAGTCGGGTTCACCCGGTTCATATTCCGGGCTTGAGTCGATCCCGTAGCGCTCGGCGAGGGCCTGACTGTCGATTTTGCCCTTCCGCCATGCCTCTCCCCATGCCCTATCCTTCAACAGCCAGCCGAAAGGCGTCGCGCCTGCGGAGTAGGCAGGATGCATGAACGGGGTGTCGGAGATGTGCCTGTGACGATCGCTTGTCTTGGAATAGGCATGACGCGCCAGCCGGCGTTGCGGCTTCGGCGACAGGAAGTTTACCCGCTCCGCGAAGCAGGGCGGTGCGTCGTCGTCCGGAACGTCGCTCAATAGCCGTCCAGCGTAACGTCCCTCTATGATATCGTTCTTTGTCGAGCCGATGCGGTTCAGCGCCAGGCAGCTTGAATTCAGTCTTGGCGCCCGACAGACCGTGCCATCCCAACCGGCGTCATGCCACGGCACGCGGACGGACAGATGACGCAGCGGGATGCGTGCCTTTCCTGCCGTTTCTGTCATCGCTGCCCCCGTGTTTGCCAGTCCGAATAGGTTAGTCAGGCTATAGCGCGGAAGAACCGCAATCAAGACTAGAGGACCATGGTTGCCGGGGGTAACGTCGCCAGTGCTTATGTCTGCTTTCGAGACATGAACCGCTCCGACCGAGCGACCGACAAGGGCGCGAGGCTGCCATGGGACTGGAATGGCCAAGGTCGCCGACGGGCCAGCTTCAGCCGCTGCGGATCTGCAGGTCGAAGACCCGCTTTCGTTCGAGGACGGTTGCATGAGTTGGGGAGCCGCAGCCGAGGCACAGAAGGGGTCGAGAGTGAGAGGTCGGCCGGGTTGGCCGTGACGGGTTGAGGACCGCGAGAGAGGCTCGCGGCGCCCGTCGCGGAGATCCGCGATGTCACGTTCAGCTGCGCGCGCTCGCCCCGGTCAGGACCGCGCGAGCCTCTATGCCGAAATCACCGACAAGATCATCGCCGAGCTGGAAGCCGGGCGCCTGCCCTGGGTCCAGCCCTGGGGCGCTTCGGGCGCCGGGGCGGCGCTCGGCCTGCCCAAAAACGCCGCCACCGGCCGGCGCTATTCGGGGATCAACGTGCTGATCCTCTGGGGCGCGGTGATCGAGCGCGGCTATTCTGGCCAGGCCTGGCTCACCTTCCGTCAGGCGCTCGCGCTCGGCGGCAATGTCCGCAGGGGCGAGCGCGGCATCACGGTGGTCTATGCCGATCGCTTCGTGCCTGAGGCCGAGCGCGAGCGCGCCGACCGCGACGGCGACGAGCCGAGCGCCATCCCGTTCCTCAAGCGCTTCACCGTGTTCAACACCGAT